>JAGFJK010000178.1 GCA_024102795.1 Pirellulaceae bacterium | reverse complement strand
CTTGGCGAGCGGCGGGCGTAAGCCCGCTGTTTCTTCGGCGCCGCGCCTTGGCGAGCGGCGGGCGTCAGCCCGCTGTTTCTTCGGCGTCGCGCCTTGGCGAGCGGCGGGCGTCAGCCCGCTGTTTCTTCGGCGTCGAGCCTTGGCGAGCGGCGGGCGTCAGCCCGCTGTTTCTTCGGCGTCGAGCCTTGGCGAGCGGCGGGCGTCAGCCCGCTGTTTCTTCGGCGCCGCGCCTTGGCGAGCGACGGGCGTCAGCCCGCTGTTTCTTCGGCGTCGAGCCGCAAGTGCGCTCTCATCCGGGTCGATCGTTGCGAGTTTGGAGAAACAGGGGACTGACGTCCCCCGCTCGCCAGACGAGCGGACTGCATCCCACCTAAAGAGATCGTGCAGCTTATAAGTTGTTTTGCCGAGGGGATTTGGCATGACAACCGAGGGAAACTTGGACGGCCTCCGCTTCGGCGAACCCTCCCCCTCGATATCCCTTTGGCTCCTCACCGAAGCGGAGGGGGTCCAGGAGTATTGCGAGGGGGGAGCTCGGCGAAGTCGAGCGGACCATTGGATCATCATCCCAAGTTCCATACCCAACCCAACTTAAAAGCTGCACGATCTCTGAAATAGCGGGTTGGTAATGCCAGGACGGTGGAAACGTTTTCCTTGTCGCCAGCCTGCGCGCCCAAGAGTTGCCTGGCAGTCAATTGTTGCTTAAACAATCACCACACCTGCGGCCTGGGAAGATCATCGTGCCTCGTCACGAGGCGCCCGCGAGGGGCGATTGGCCCTTGGCGTTTGCGGTCCTCGCCCCACCTGGTCCGCTGGCCCGTTTTGCCCGTGGCGGCTATCATCAGTCGTTTCGACCTTGACCCATTCGAGCTGTGAACCATGAAGGCCGACGAACTACGCGAGAAGTACCTCAGCTTCTTCGAATCCAAGGGCCACGCTCGCCGACCGAGCGACGTGCTGGTGCCCACCTGGGACCCTTCGGTTCTGTTCACGCCGGCCGGTATGAACCAGTTCAAGGACCACTTTCTGGGCAAGGTCAAGCTGGATTTCACTCGCGCCACGACCAGCCAGAAGTGTTTGCGGACGGGCGATATCGAAAACGTCGGACGGACGGCCTACCACCACACGTTCTTCGAGATGCTGGGCAACTTCAGCTTCGGCGACTATTTCAAACAGGAGGCGATTCTCTGGGCCTGGGAATTCCTCACCTCCAAGAAGTGGTTGGGCCTCGACCCGAATCGCTTGACGGTCAGCGTGTACCTGGACGACGACGAGGCGGCCGGCATCTGGCACGAACGAGTCGGGTTGCCGTCGAGCCGGATCGAGCGGTTGGGCGAGAGCGACAACTTCTGGCCGGCCAGTGCGCCGAGCCAGGGGCCGGACGGCGTTTGCGGCCCCTGCAGCGAAATCTTCTTTCACGACAATTCGGGCGAGGCGGTCGAGATCTGGAACCTGGTGTTCACGCAGTTCAATCGAGTGGGTGACCCGCCGGACAATCTGCGGCCCCTGCCCAGCAAGAACATCGACACCGGCATGGGGCTGGAACGGGCCGCCGCCGTGCTGCAGGGCGTGACCACGAACTACCATATCGACATTCTGCGGCCGATCGTGGAAGCCGCGGCCGAAGTCTGCCACTCGGCGTACGAACCGCAAAGCGACACGGGCCGCCGGCTGCGCAGAATCACCGACCATGTGCGGGCCTGCACGTTCGCCATCCACGAGAACGTCTATCCGGGTCCGCAGAAGGAAAAGTACGTGATCCGGCGACTGCTGCGGCGAGCGGTGCTGGACGGCCATCAGATGGGACGGCGCGAGCCGTTCCTGCACCAGTTGGTGCCCGTGGTTGTGGAGATGATGAAGGGCCCCTACCCCGAACTGCTGCAGTCCATCTCGCGCGTCCAGCAGGTGATCCGCCAGGAGGAGCAGACGTTCTTCGCCACCATCGATGGCGGACTCGCCCGCCTGGAACGCATCTTCACGGACATGGAGGAAGATGATCGAGTGATGGTCGACGGGCAAGAAGCGGCCGAGCTGTACACGACCTACGGCTTGCCGCCCGAAGTGGTCCAGTCGCTGGCGGCCGAGCGGAACTATACGTTCGACGCGACCGGGTTTCGCACGGCGATGGACCAGCACGGCCTGGTGTCGGGCCAGGCACAGTTCGAACTGTTCAAGACGGGGCCGATCGAGGCGCTCAAGGCGGCCCTGCACCTGACCGAATTCCTGGGTTACGAGGCGACCGAGGCCGAGGCGGAGATCAAGGGGATCGTGGCTCAGGGACAGCTCTGCGATCGCGTGGCGGAAGTGGGGCACGAACAGCCGCTGATCGTGGTCCTGGACCGTTCGCCCTTCTATGGCGAATCGGGCGGGCAAGTGGGCGACACGGGCGAGATTTCGGGCTCTGACTTTACCTTCCGCGTGACCGACACCAAGAAGGAGGGCGACCTGATCCTGCATGTGGGTCATCTGACGCGGGGCCAACTGCGGGCCGGCGGCAAGGCGACCGCGCGCGTGGACGTGCAGCGACGGACCGCGATCCGCCGAGCGCACTCGGCCACGCACATCCTGCACCACGCCCTGCAACAGACGCTCGGTTCCCACGCGCAGCAGCAAGGCTCCAAGGTCGACGACGACTGGTTGCGGTTCGACTTCACCAACCTATCGCCGGTCAATGCGGAACAGTTGGCGACGGTGGAACACGAGGTGTCGCGGCACATCCAGGATTCGGAGCCGATTCGCTGGGAATACTTGCCGCTGGCGGAAGCTCGCCAGGCGGGCGCCATGATGCTGTTCGGCGAAAAATATCCCGACCCGGTGCGGATGGTCAGCATGGGGCAGTTCAGCCGCGAGCTGTGTGGCGGCACGCACCTGGCCAACACGGGCGAGGTCGAATGTTTTGAGATTCTGTCGGAAGAGGGCGTCTCGGCCGGCACGCGCCGCATCACGGCCGTGACCGGCGGGCGAGCCCGGCAGCACGAGCAGCAGACGCGGGCGGCGTTGCGGCAGGCCGCCGAACTGATGGGCGTGGCGCCGCTCGACCTGCCGGGAGCCGTCCGCGAGCTGGCGCAACATGTGCGCGGCATGAAAAAGGAATTGTCGGGCGGTGCCAAGGCCGAGGCGATCGCGCCGCGCGCCGCGGCCTCGGCCGACGTGTCCCAGTTGGAATACGCCGCGGCGCGGCAGGCGCTGCGCGAGTCGGCTCGGTTGCTCAACGTCGCCGCGTTTGACGTGCCGGCGCGCATCACGGCGCTGCAGGCCGAAGCGCGGGACCTGGAGCGGCAGTTGCGCGAGCTGGCTGGAACGGGCGATTTGTCGGCCGAATCGCTGTTGGAGGAAGCCGAGCTGGTGCAGGGAGTGCGAGTGATTGTCCGGGACCTGCCCGGCGCGACGCCGAACCTGCTGCGGCAACTGATCGACCAGGTGCGGAAGAAGTCCAGCGAACCGACCGCCGTCCTGCTGGTCGCTCGCCAGGGCGATGACAAGGTGCTGCTGGTGGCCGGCGTGAGCCGCGAGCTGGTGGATCGCAAGCTGAGTGCCGGCGACTGGGTGCGCGAGGTGGCGCCGGTCGTGGGCGGCGGCGGCGGCGGCAAGCCCGACATGGCGCAGGCCGGCGGCAAGCATCCCGAAAAGATCCCCGCCGCCTGCCACACCGCCCGCGAAGTGATCCGCCAGATGCTCGCCCGCTGAACGCACGCGGTTCTGGACTGGTACGCCATACATCAGGCGGAGCTGTCGGAAAACTGGGAACGTGCGGCAGGTTCCGCTGGTCTTGACGTCGCTGGAGTTCACGCGCCGCAGGGCGCTGCACGTGCTACCTGCCGGGTTCAGCAAGACGCGGACCTTTGGCGGCTGAAGCAACCGGCGGCAGATTGCAACTGGTGCTGATGGACCCTCGGCGAAGCTGGCGCGACATCCTGTGTTCGCCGGTCGCTCCCATCTGGTACCGGCCCCAAAATTTCTTGCGACCACCAGTCCCCGGCGGATAGAATTCGCATAGTCCGCGGCGCGGGGCCGGTCGGCGGGTGACAAAGTTCAACACCGATCGACCCGTCCGCAGCCTTCCGCCGGGTTAGATGAAAATGGTTGTGGCTTGGGTCGAAATTCACCAAGAGGAGTTGATGGCGGATTGGGAGCTTGCAGTGGCGGGTCAGCAACCGTTCAGGATCGAACCATTGAGGTGACGATGAACCCCCGGGTGAAGGCTGTCGAGCCGACAGACGATTATCGTCTCCGGCTGACGTTTACGAATGGCGAAATTGGCGATTTTGACTGCCGTCATCTAATGAATTTCGGAGTCTTCCGGGAATTCAAGGATGTCGCTTATTTCATGCGTGCTTCGGTCGCACACGGCACTGTAGTTTGGCCGAACGAACAAGACATTTGCCCCGACACCATGTATGAAGACTCGATCAAGCTAACGTCGAACAACGCCGAACCAGCGGTTGCAGTGGAGCGGCGTAACGAAGCCTGTGCGGATGGCGAGTCAACTCACGCCGCCCACTGAACCTGGTCGTTCTGCCTGTTACTGACAAGTGGTGAGGTCCAAAATGAGTCGCCATCGTGTCGTCTGTCTTTTGGTCTTCAACATGGTCGCAGCCATTGCCGCCGAGTTACCCGCTCAGGGCCCTACGCCGGAGTCGATCGCGCGCCGACGGTTCAATCAGGTGTTCGTCAAAGTCATCGTGCCCGTAACCTCGCGCACTCCTAAGCAGGACGGCCCTGTCGTTGAGTCGTGGGTTGCGGAGCAGCTCAAAGAGTTGGGTGAGCCCGAATATTTTGCTGTCACAAACTGGGTGCCTGTTTGTGATGGGCTGCTTGTGGACGATATCATAGACAATGACGTATGGGATGGTCGTCTTGGCGGCAAACACTCCTATTTCTCTGTCAACGGAGACATTCCTGAGCGAGAAGACGGTCGCGTGTTGGTCCGACTTGCTGGCTGGATGTGCCCTGTCGGTGGCGAGGCGAATATCACGCTGCGGGATGAACCTGGTAGTCGAGCAGTTGGACCCGTGCGGTTGCGCGTTGGCCAAGAAGGAAAACGGATGAAGATCGAAGAGGGGCTCCCGTATGTGGCCGTCATCATTGCGCCGCCACCACAGGATGGTGTCACGCCGCGTGGCGATGCCAAATAGACAGAACAAAGCGGTCAACCGGAGCCGCCGATCACGCGGATTTTGAAGACATAGTCTGCTGGCGGCGGTCCGGTGACCGCCGGCGGCGTTGATGGTGCAGCACACCTGGAACCAGAAGCTGGAGGCGCACGGGCCTGTCCAGGCGGTGGTTCCGGGCGGAGGACGACTCACGTCAGCCGTTGATCCAGGCTTCGTAGACGTCGGCCGCCAGTTCGTCCAGCACGTTCTCCAGGCTCTGATCTTCCCAGAGTTGGCCCACCGCCGCCGAGCGCGACGTCGCCTCGGTCGGCGCCAGTAACTGACTTGCGCCAGCGACGACGGCGGACTCGATTTGCTGTGTCCGTACATCCGCCTGCGCTGCGGCCGCCTGGTCGGGATCCGCCAAGGAAAAACTGGCCGCGACCGCGCCCGCGTCCGCCGGCAAGACACCGGGAGTGCTCCCGCCGGACAACTCGCCCAACGACTGCTGACCAGCCGCCTCGCCTTCGCCGCCAGCCAGTTGATTGAGCCGGTTCACTACCCGCAGCACATCTGCCGGGGACAGCACCCAATCGGCGGTCGCATCCAGCAGCGGGCCATCCAGCGTCGTGTGGGATTCGACCGTGATCCGCGGCAAGGTTTCGTTGCCGTGCACGTTCAAGTAGTTGATCAAGTGCAAGGCGTCGACCGGCGTGGTGCGACCGTCGCGATTGATGTCGGTGGGATTGTCCAGGTTGGTGAAGCGAAGCGTCGTGAGGTTGCTGGAGTCGATCGGCACCACCGGGGGATCGAAATTGCCAACCACGGGCAGGGCGTACGCGTTGCCGAATTCGGCGTAGATATCGGCGCCGAAGGGAATCGGGACGAAGTCGATAATCGTTCCCGCTCCGCCGATTTCCGGGTTGGGACGCAAGCGTGCGTCGATCGCCCGTTCGTCGGATACAAAGATGTACCACTCCGAAAGCTCTTCGGGCGTCGTCCCTCGGCCATTGGGCACCCAGAGTCCCAGGTCATCGATGGTGTCGCCGTCGAAGTCGGCGGCGAACGGCCGCTCGAGCACCCCGGTAAAGCCGAAGCGGATCTCCCGATCCCACTGACCCGTGATGCCGCCCACGCTGCTCAGGTCCAGTTGGAAACGGTCGTCGGCGAAAGTCCCCAGATCGTCAATGCCGTCGTCGTCGAAATCGCCCGCGAACGGATAGCCCGTCATGTTGCTGCCCAGGAGCTGCGTGTTGGTCTGGAAGTCGTGAGTGGTATCCAGGTACCAGATACCGCCGCCGAACAGACCAACTTCGTCACCGTTTGCGGCATTTCCGTCGAAGTTGCCCGCGAAGGGCAGGCCGTTCACCGACGGCGAGTTGGGTTGGATCAGATTGGGCACGCCGTCATTGTCGGTGTCGATCAGCCAGCGAAACTGGCCGGCGACGCGCCCGTAAGCCGCCAGCTTGTCGAAACCATCGGCCATCGCCAGGGGGTCTCCGACAAAATTCCCCGCGAACACGTTGTCCGTGGGAAAGCCCAGGACGTACGTGATATCTTCGTTGGTATCGTCCGCGTTCTCCGGATCCGCAAAGAAGTTGCCGTTGGTGTCGATCCACACGCTGCCCGCGGCCCAGATGCCAATCTCCGCGCGGCTGTCGACGGTGAAGCGAGCCACGAAGTCGCCGCCGGATACGCCGTCGCCCGACGGGAACGTGGGCGAGTCGATCGGCTGGCCCGCGTTGCTTTCGCCGTCGAACAGATTCCCCGGCGGATCCGTGACCGAATCGTCAATCACCAGCGTGAACCGGTCGTCCGGCAACGGCTCGACGAAGTTCAAGGTAATCGTCGCCGTGGCGATCCGCAGCACGGTCAGGGTGTCGCCGGCGACCGGCATGTCGAGGAACGGATCGGCGACGGTAATCTGTCCCGTGGCTGGATCGAACGCGCTGATCACGCGTACCTGACCTGCCAAATCCAGATCGCTGGTCGATTCGAACACCACCACGTCGCCCGCCACCACCTCGGAACCAATCAGGCCCGCGGCGGTGAAGCTGGACAGGTTGTTCTGAGCCGTCACGGTGGCCGAGATCGCGCGCCGGTCGTCCGGGATGTCGTTGTTCACTACCACGCTCTCGATGGCGATGATCCCGACGTGATCGCCAACCACCTGATAATTGCCAATCGTTTCGGCCACGATCTGGTCCAGCGCCGGGTAGATGTCGCTCAACGGATCGCCCGGCGCTCGCCGCTCGAGTTCGCGAGTCAGCAGGTCGCGGACGTTGATCAGCAGTCCGTCGATCAGCGGCGTGGGTCCCTGGTCGACGCCATCCGGCTTGACCTCGAACAGGTTGAAGTTCTCATTGACCACGCCCGCGGTGACGATCTGGATCGCCTGCTCCGGACCTGCGCCGTCGGGATCGAAGACCTGCGGGCCCAGCAAGTCGACTTCGGTCAGCGAGGCGAAATAGGTGTTGATCGCGGCGTCATTGTCGCGGGCCTCGGAGCCGCCGCGCACGCGGAGAAAATAGACCTGGTCCTGAGCCGCGCTGAAGGTCGCCGACGCCGTGACCTCGGCGTTCGCGCTTAACGTATCGGCTTGTCCATGCACAATCACCTGCCCGGCACTGTTGTAAACGGCGATTCCCAGGTCGCCGTTGCCCGGCAGGCCGGGGCGCCCATTGGTCGTGGTGGTGAGGCGGTCGAAATACACGTCAAAGCGGAACGTGCCGATCTTCGGCGCCCGGAACTCGTACCAGTCCTCGTCGCCCGGCAGATCGAACGCGCCCGCGCCGGGATCGATCGTGGGGTTGCGGTGGATGCGGGTCAGATCGGAAAACTCGGTGGAGATCAGCCGATTGTCATTCAGCTCGAACGGATCCGTCTGGAACACGACGACACGGCCGCCGCCGTCGGCGCCCGAGCCACCCGAGACCGGGTCGACGGGCACGATATCCAGGCGTTCGATCCCTTGGTAAGCCACGTCACCTGCGCCGGCCTGGGTCGCGCTGAATAACGTCGCGGCGGGAGCGACCGTCACCCGGCCACTCCGCTCGTCGTTCGCCTGGCGGACCAGAACCAGGTCGCCATCGCCGTCGTCGCGCACCACCAGGCGGTCGCTGGCATTCGGTTCGCCACCATCCACGGTGATTCGCACCCGCTGATCGGGCACGTTCGCGGCGGCGTTCAGGTCCGTGTAGGCATCGGCGTGCCCCACGCGGATCGTATCACTGCCATTGCCAGCCAGGATGCGCAGCTCCTCCACGGTCGGCAGGTTGCCGGGCGTGTCGGGGGCGGTAGCGGCCATCGTCTTGGTAATCTCAACCACTTTGAGAGTGGCGCCGACTGCGATGCTGAGCGTGTAGTTGTCGGCGGCCAGGCTGGAAGCGGCGGGCTGGAAGACATCGATCAAATCGGGGCCCGATGTTCCCTCCACCGTCAGCGTATCGACCTCCGTGCCACCGTCGATGATGTAGTTCTCCACTCCGGCCAGCAACCAGGTCTGGAAGGTGATCTGGTCCTCGCCGCCACCGCCGTCGATCGTCAGGGTGTCGAGAGTCGCGAATTGAAGATCGGGTAAGCTGTCGGACGTCAGCAGGTCGGCGGCCGTGCCGGCCACGTCCGAACCTCGTTCGACGCGGGCCCAGTTGTCGCCGTCTCCTAGTTCCACGGTCAGCGAGTCGTTGGGCACCGGCGGCGCCGCTCCGTCAGGCGCTCCCAGGTAGGCGATCAGCTCGACTCCCGAGACACCGATCGGCGAACCAAGCCCCACGATCTGTTGATTCGTGGGAATGGCGGCATCTGGTCGGATCGTCACGTTCTCCACGGCCGCCGCCGAGGTGTCGCCCAGCAACTGCAGGACGTCGCTTCCCGAACCAGGACTTCCACCCTCGTAATGGACGACATCGTCAATCCCGTTGGTGTTGTCGTGAAGAAACAGGTCGTCGCCATCCAGCCCGCGGACGATCACCGTCTCGCCGCCGTCGCTGTAGAAGTCGATGTTCGAGAACAGCGAGCCGTTGATCGTGTTCTGGACGCCGACGTCCGCGCCTGCGCTGTCATACACCCGGATCGTGTCGTTGCCCGCGGTGCCGTGGAAGATCAGCGAGTCGTTACCGCCACTTTCACCCGCCAGCGTGAAGTCGCCGTTCAGGATGACCGTCCTGGCCGCGATATCGACTCCCGCAAAGGTCGTCGGCACCAGCGGGAACGGCCCGGCGGCCAAGGACCCGGTCAGATCCATGGTGCCGGTAAACGTGCCGGTGTCCGAGGTGGCGCCGGGCGCGAAGCTCCATTGATCGTTGCCGCTGGTTCCGTCGATCGCAAAGCTGTCCTGTTCATTCGGCTGCATGACGACGGTCAGGTGCTCGACCCCCGTGAATTCCGTGGTCGGCAGCCCGCCGGACGATTCCACTGAGCCAGCCCCTTGGGCAAGCGGGGCCAATATCAAGTCGTCGAGTACGGTCGCGCGGGTATTCAGGATCAACTGGTCGCTGCCGGTCGGATCCTGGCCGTTAACGGTAATCGTGCCGGTCAGGCCGCCGGGGGCGCTTTGCGCCGGGTTCTGATAATTCAGATTGATCGTATCGCTGCCCGCTCCGGCGTCGATGGTCAAGTTGGTCTTGTTCAGAAACTCGATCGGCTCGAAGTTGTCGACCGTCACGCGGCCCCAGTTGACGGAGGTGAGCTGACCGGCGGAATAGTTGATCTGGTTGTCGTCCTGCAGCAGGCTGGCCAGCCCCGGTGTGCTGGTGATGTCGAAATTCGTCGCGGCCACGTTGGTGGTGAACGGTTCGATGTTCTCGAAGTCCAGCGACTGGCCGTCCAGCGTGTGGCGGCCGCTGCCGGCGGTGGCGCCGATGTTCACCGCTTCGTTCGTAAAGCTGCCGTCGCCGAGAACGTTAATCCGGTCGAACCCGCCGCGGCCGTCGAAGGACACGGTGCCAGCGAGCAGGCCCGACGACGTATCGACGTTCAGCACGTCGTTGAATTCGCTACCAATAAACTGGTCGCTGCCCTGGTCGCCGAAGTAGGTCAGCGTAATCGGCTGGAGCAGGTTGCTGAGGTTGTAAAGGTCATTGCCATCGTCGCTGTCCTGCACGATGGTCGTGGGTCCGCCGCCCGAGTGGAATTCGTCATCGCCCGTGCCCGCGTCCACGCTGACCGGAATCCCCACGTCGGCGGAAACGAAAATAAAGTCGTCGCCGGCGCCTGAAAGGATGTCGATCTGCGTGATGTTCTGTCCGAGGAACGTTTCCTCGGTGCCGTTGACGATCACCCGCAGGCTGCCGTTGTTGTCGATCACGATCTGGTCGTCGAACGTGTCCGGCGCTCCGTTGACGGTCAGCACGCCCGTGGTGGCATTCAGGTTGGCGTGGAACGTGTTGAGTTGCGACGGCAGGTTGATCGTGTAGCCATAGGCATCGGCCAGAATCAAGGCGTTGGTGTCCGTGATCAACTGGCGGGTGGGAGGCGGGAAGCCCACGGTGCGGCCTGCATTCATCAGGTCGTTGGGGTGGGTTGGGTTGCCGCCCACCGCGGGCCCTTCGTAGATGTGCAGACCACCGTCGTCGGTCAAACTGGCGGTAATCGAAGCACCTTGAAACAGGCTGAGCGTGGAGGCTCCATCGACGGCATCGGTACCGTAGGCCGTGAGGAAGTTATGGATGGCCAGGGCAGTGCTCGAGGCGATCCCCATCGCGTGACCGATTTCATGCACGATGGTGCGATAGAAATCGTTGCCGCCCAGCGCGTTGGGTCCGTTCGCGGTGAACGAGCTCAGCAACGTGGTGAATTCCTGGTCGTCCCAGGGCGTGGGGTCGAGGAACCAGCCGGCGCCACCGCCGTCGTCGTCCATCGTGATGTCGGCGTCGTACGGTTTGCCCTGGGCATCGGAGTTGACATTGTTCGTCACGCCTCGGCTGCCGCCGCCCAGGTCGGCCGCGTTGATGTCCAGGGTGTACGTGTTGTCGGCGATCGGTTCGCCGCCGCCGCCAAAGGCCTGGTAGTTGAAGTTCTGGATGACCCGTTCCCAGTCATCAATCGCCCGATCGACGATCGAGCGGGCGAGCTGGTCGTTGGCGCCGAAGGTGGCCGTGAAATTGTCCGTGTCGCCAACCACGGGGCCGCCGCGCGTGGTCCACACGATGCTGGACAAGACCAGGCGTTGTTCCAGCGATTCGAAAACCAGGGACAACCTGCCTTGACGCCGGGTTTGCCGAGCTTTCGCCGCCGACTTTCTCGCGCGGCCGTATGGTCGTTGTTCACGGAGCGCATTCAGCTTGGAATACAACACGGCAGAACCCTCCCGATGATGAAAGTCTCGGCAAGCATAGAGGCGTACGCGCGTTGTCAAGCAAGGGTCGATGCCCCTGCAGGCCGCCCGTCGTGACGAAGCCACCCATCCGTGGACAGTAGTCATCGCACTCCGCGCGAGGATCCCCTTCGCGGCGGGATGCCGCGCAGAACGTGCGTGACATGGTGGCGCAGGCGGAATCGTACTGCACCGCCAACGCCGGTGCAATCAGCCAGCCAAAAAAAGTCGCCTGGAGAAACTCGGACGGCGGTCAAGAAACGACATGGAGCCAGCGGAATCGCTGGCTCCATGAGTGTGTCGCCTGCCGGTGACGCCGTTGGTCCGCCGCTCTAGTGGCGGAATTCCACGCGGAACGCCAGGCCGTCGAAGTTCACCGAGTGGTTCGTGTCCGTCAGGTCGACGAAGTCGTTCGACTGCGAGGCGCGGATGAACTCGTCCAGCGGGACCATGTTCCACCACGCGTTCACGTGGTAGCCGCCCGTCACGCTCCAGCGGCCGCACTTGCTCCGCCAGCCGGCGCCCAGTTCGAGTTCCAGGATGCTGATCAGCCGGCCAGCACCCCAGCGAACGTCCGCGATCAGCGGGTCGAATTCGTTGCCCTGCTGGTACGAGCCGCCCAGGTGGCCGGCGAGGAAGTTAGCCATGCCGCGGCCATAAGCCAGGAAGCCGCCGCGAATCTGCCGATCTCCCTCCAGCCCGATGCGGACGCCGCCGCCGTCGAAATTCAGCTTCGACCTGACCTGTTCCAGGGTTCCGCCCAGGTCGTACACCACGTCGATTTCCTGAGTCAGGTTGCCGTAGCGGGCACCCAGGACAGCGTTGAGCACGTACTTGGAGTTGCCGCACAGCAGGAACCGGTAGTCCACGTCGACCAGTTGAAAGTCGATGTCGTGCCGCGCGGTGGCCAGCTCCGCATTCGTCGCCGCGTTGAACGACTGAGGATGAAGCAGCATCGGCTGAATGAACTCAATCGGATCGGCCGTGATCGCGTCTTCGGTGGCGATGTCCAAGTAGGAGTAGCTGACCGCCAGGCTGGAGCAGTCGTCCAGCGCGAGCGTGAACCCGGCTCGGAAACCGGGCGAGTAGTCGGGGTCGGTGATTCCCATCGGCGGCAGTTGCAGGGGCGGAGTCGGCGGGGCCACCGCGGGGCCGTTGACACGCGTCCCGTACAGAACCTCGGCGTTGCGAGCGCGCATGTAGAGGAACTCGGCGAATGCTCCCGATCGATGGACATATCGAGGTGGGCAACAGCACGTGCCCTGGCACCCTCCCTGGCACGTTGCGCCGCAGGCCTGATCGCAGGCCGGCGCGGAACCCGCTCCGCCGGTAAGGACGATCTCCTTGCCCAGCGTGTGAGCGTCCGAAACGGGGATCAACCCCACCGGAGCGGACGAGAAGTTGAATCCTACGGGTTCGGTCCACGCCTGGGTCGCCAGGCCCTGCGGGAGCGGGGCGTATTGCGCCAGGGCGGGAGCGGCCGTGAGCAGCGTGAGTGCCGCCAGCAAGGGGCGAAGGAATCCGTTCATCGGTCTGCCTCTGAGAAAGGAGCTGGTTGGACGGCGTAGGGTGACCGCGTACGAGCGGCGGTACACCGGCGAGTGGGTACGTTGGGGGCAGGATGCGGAATCAGCAAATCCCGCACCAGCCTGCAAGCCGTAATTACTCTATCGAGCGGTGTGTTCGGCAACACCACGAAATTCGCCGCGCTGCGCACAACCGATACCGTCGAAATAACAGAACTCATCCTTGCCAATCCGCCAGGTCCGATTGCCGATAAAACCGGCACAGCTTACCCACACGGAACAAGCGAGTGGCGGCATGGCGAGCCGGGGGATTGGCGAGCGGGGGATTGGCGAGCGGGGGATTGGCGAGCGGGGGGCGTCAGCCCCCTGTTTCTATTCTGTCGCGCACGGCGAGCGACGGATTGGCGAGCGGGGGGCGTCAGCCCCCTGTTTCTATCCTGTCGCGCACGACGAGCGGCGGATTGGCGAGCGGGGGGCGTCAGCCCCCTGTTTCTATCCTGTCGCGCACGACGAGCGGCGGGCATGGCGAGCGGCGGGCATGGCGAGCGGCGGGCGTCAGCCCGCTGTTTCTGCATTCTGGCGCTTCCGCCACCGTACCACGCTCACGCCGAGCAGATCGACGGCCCGCTGGGACTCGATGTGCTGACGCTTCTGGAAGCGGACGTTCCCGAGAACCGGATCCCAAGCAGCAGCTTCACCGGCGACCAGATCATGGCCCCGACTGTGACCGTTTCTGTGCGGCCAACTTGCGACGCTTCGTGAATTGGCCTCGAAAGCCCTTGGCCTCGTAGGCGGCTAGAAGTCCGCCTGGCAGCGGACGGCGAAGATGTCCGCGTTGCTCTTGCCGTAGGTGGGATTGTCCAGAAAGGGGTGGATGTAGTTGAACTGGAATTTCGTGAAGCGGTTCAAGTACCAGTTCAATCCGTAGGTCAGGTCAGACAGTTGTCCACCCTGAATGTTCTGGCTGTTCAGGTCGATGATTGACCATCGGAAGGCGGTCTCCCACGCTCCCCAGCCGCAGCCCGGCGCGAAATTCTGGTAGGGAACGACTCGCGCCAGAGCGCCTGCGGCCCGGTTGTATGCCCGCTGCTCGCCTGTCAGCACGTAGCCCAGTTGAGCGTATCCGCCGTGGAAGGCCAGACCGGGACCGTCCGTCTGGTCGATGCGCGTGTAGTAGTACTCGGCCTGCCCGTGGAATGCACCCGAGACGCCGGCCAACTCCAGATTGAACAGATGCTGGTGGTCCGTATCGATGAAGCCCGTGTCGACGAACGGCGGCACGAACTCGCGGCCATCGGGAGGACGCAGGGTGCCAGGGACTTCCTGGATGAACAGCTCCGGGGGCGTCAGCAGCCGCAGCGAGTTGTTGGCGGGATTCACGTAAGAATAGCCTCCGCCCACGTGCAGCAGTGCCCCGTCGCTCTCCTGGTCGACGATCAATCGGGTGAGCCGGCCGGTCATCGAGTAGCCACCGTCGTCACCCACGTTGCCGCCGAACACATCGGTCGGATACCGGAAGAGTGACACGGCCCAGGTCCCTCGTTCGTCCTCCATCTCGTCAAAAGCGCCTGCTCCGATCTGGCGAAAGGGCACGAACGCGAACGGCAGCGCTCGCTCCAGAAATGTCAGCTCCTTGACACTGGTTTGAGCGTCCAGGCCGAATGGCTGCCGCCACTGTCCCACTCGGAAGTTGCTCAACCAGGGCAGGTTCTTAACCGTCGTGTAGACGTCCATGAACGTAGGTCGACCCGGAAAGGCAAAGTCGAATTCGATCATGCAGTCGACATTCGAAGCCAGGTCTCCCTTGGCTGCCAGGCGAGCTCGGCGGAAGTCGGCGCCATCCTGAATGTCTCCGACCGTCAGCCGATTGTTTTCGCTTTGCACGAACCAGGCGGCGTCGGCCTGAAAGAACCCCGTCAGCGACATGGCCGGGTACTTGCTTTTGCCGCCCGCGCCGGAGCGGCTTCCTCCACAGTTGGCGCAGGCGCCCGAGGAAGCGGAGGCCGGTTGGGGGCAACGGCAGCCGTTTTCACATGCACTCAAGGCGTGCGAGACGGGCATATTCAGCGACGACTCGGCAGGCACCGCGCGAGCCACCTGGCTGGCAGCTCGCAAGCTGGCAACTTCGGCTTCGAGTTCCGCCAGACGTTGCGGAATGCTCGACACAGGAGCTGGCCCGTAGGACTGTTGCGCGACCACCAGGCGCGGCATGCCGATCAGGACGGCCAGCCCCAGAGCCAGTCGCAGTTGGGACCTGATCGTCATGCGCTCTCTCCGTGGCTTTCCGTCACCGTCCGCATCGTTGTCAGATCCGCTGCGCATGGTCCATCAGGTACTATCGTCGCGACCGGTACGCGTGCTTGAGAGCGGGCGGCCACAAGTGGGACTCTGGAAGGGTCAGACACCCAGAAATCGGACGGCTGGGAGAGGTCATGGGGAAAGGTCAGACACCCAAAAATCGGCCGGCTGCGCGGAGGAAAGGTCAGACACCCAAAAATCGGCCGGCTGCGCGGGGGACGAGCGGCTGGAGTGGTGAGCGGTCTGCCTGGCAGAGGGGTAAAGTGGAGCGACGTTCGGCTGACCGGGCGGTAGCGACCTGCTCCGGCCAGCGTGAGGGCGATCAGCCAGGTTGATAGTCAGCCATAGCTTGCCCGCCGCCGGAGCAAGTTCCCTGGTATTCATCAGTTCTTGCGTAAGCCGGTCATCTCGATCGGTCCACTCAGCGTGCAAGCATGCCGCGTCTCGAAGCTGCATGTCCGGCAGTTGTGCGCCCGTTGCGCATCGCCTCGAGCCCAGTGCCCCCGGCCGCCCCTTCCCCTTCCCCCTCCGCCGGAGCAGCCGGTCACCACTCCAACGGCTGCTTCCGCCTTCCAGCCGCTTAAATCTTGGGTGTCTGACCTTTCTTCGACCTTTCTTGCCTGACTTTTCTTGACCTTTCCTGCCCGCTTGATTCCTACAGCCGGAAGCGGACGGACAGCGATTCGACGGTGGAAACGGGCAGGCCGGATTGCTGGGCTGGCCGGCCCCGCCACTTGCTGACCGCCTGGACCGCCGCGCGGTCCAAGACGGCGTGGCCGCTTGAATCCAGGACCTCCACCCGTACAACTCGGCCCGTGGCGGCGATGTGGAGCCGCAGCATGACGGTGCCCTCCAGCCGCCTGCGAACGGCTTCCGCCGGGTAGGAGGGAGGCAGGTTGCCGGAAAAATCGGGTGGCTCCTTGTCTTCGACGCCGGCAATCTGCCTGACCGCCATGGTCGACTGCGGCGTGGGTGGGGCGATGGCGCTTTTCTGCAGGCGCGCCGGGGCCGGGGTGAGTCTCATCTCCGCCTCGACCGACTCGCTCGGATGACGGCTCGCGGCGGCCGATGGCGCAGCCGGTTCACCAACCTCCACGAACAACTCGACCTCCCTGTCCGCTGGCCGCTCCACCAGAACGGCGACCTGGCTCTTGGCCAGCGGCATTTCGGGCAATGCGATTTCGGTGACCAGCGGCGGTTCACGATCGGGAACCAACTCGGTCGGCCTCGCCTCCGGTAGCGGATCGACCTCCAGACGGAACTCGACCTGCTCCACCGGCTGGGGAGCCGAAAACGAAGCTTCCAGGCAAACCGTTTGCCGCTGGCCCGCGAACGAGGCTTGTTCCACCGGCTCCGACCACCAGCAATATCCGGCCGAGAACGATCCGACGTGAATCGTCAGGGACCACAGCGTCGCCTTGCAAACCGAGGGACGCCCCAGAAGTCGATTGATCCATCGCATCAGCAGGTCGGCCACTACCTGGTCAGGTACAGTTTTCCGTTGGATGTCAGGCGCAGGCGATACATCTCGTCGCCGTGTTCAATCCACACTTCCCGCCGATCTTTCAACAGGTCCGACGATTGAATGATACGCGGTCGACCCGCGTCCTGTGCCGGCGAATCGTCATCTGGGTTCGTTTAGGGAGTCGTTCTGCCATCAGAACTCATGGACACACGTGGCACCAGGGCTGGCGGGTTCGTGGACGGACTGACGCCGCTACGTGCGGACCACCTGCGGGGTGGCACATCTCCGCAATTCTTGCGCCGACAACTGTCAAACGCACCGTCTGGCCAAATTCCAGGGAGGCAGGCCGTGCCGTGGCAGTTGGAAGCGAGTTTTTTCAACGCAAGATGTCGCTTCGCTCGACACCCGCGTCGAACAAACCGACAGCCGTCTTGTCGCCGCATGAGTTCCAACCAGAAAGGTCAATAAGGGTCAGACACCCCAACCAGAAAGGTCTGACCTC
>JAGFJK010000305.1 GCA_024102795.1 Pirellulaceae bacterium | reverse complement strand
CCTCGGCACGTCCGCCGCGGCACCGTCCGGTCCGTCCGCCGCCGCTTTCGCCACCGCGTCGGTTCCACTCGCCCCGTCCTCCGTCGCGGCCGTGTCCGTCCCCCCCGCACCCTCCGGAGTCGCACCCTCGCCGGCCACCTCGCCAGGCAACTCGCCAGCCAGCGGCGGCGGCGAGGCCCCGTCGGTGCCAACCACTTCGGTTGCCTGACCGGGGCCCATCAGCAGCCGCAAGACGGGGTGCTGGCGATTGATCGGGCCCATTGCCAGCAGCGCCACCAACGCCACCAGGAACGTCGCCACCAAGGTCGCCAGGACCGGCACCAGTCGCGACTTCGGCGGCGTTGCCGACCGCAGGTAATCGGGCACTTCCAACGTCCGTTCGGTCGTGTCTTGAACGGCGGCCGCGGGCTCCGGGGTTTTTCCGCGGGAGACGGATTTCTTGCCGGCTGCCGAGTTCTTCTCGGCCGCGGCTTGCTCCTCGGCCCGCCGCCGCCGCGGGTTTCCGGCTTCCGTCCGGCCGTTGTTCGGATCCCTGGAATCGTGGCTGGGCATGTTTTGCGGCCGGTTCAGACCATACATGCGTCGCTTGACCTCGGCCGGCACCTCCCGCGGTTCTCCCAAGACCATCGTCAAAATCTGGTGGCACGAGGCGACCTCCGCCAGATGGACGTCCGATTCCAGGCAGATTTTTTCGAATTCGGGCACGCGGTCCTGAGCCAGCGTGTTGTCCAGGTACTCGGCCACCGAGTTGGCGTCGCCGCCCAGACCCCGCCCGATCACCGGCGGAGTGCCGAGCTGCACGCGACGCGTGCACTTGCGGATCCGGTGCACCAGGTTGCCCGCGAACTTGCTTTCCTCGATCTTCTGCCCCAACTGCTCCGCGTCGGCCGGTTCCAGGATGTCGTCCAGGTAGGCCAGCATCGTCCGTAAAGTCAATCGCATGACCGGTTATCCTCGCACCAAGAGAACCCGCTTCCGCCGCCGGCCCGATCGGCCGCACCCCGTGCATTCGCGATGCAATTGTTAGTGGGCCCGGCTCGCGGATTCCGTACGAGATTTATCCGAAAACGCCGAATTCCGTCCACAAGTGGGGTAGCGCGGCGTGGCCCACGCCAGCAATGCCCACAGCGAGCCCAGCAACTGCAGCGCGGCCACCAGCAACGGATGGACCCGGTAAATCGAGACACCGGGTCGACGGGCCGGCGTGGTCCAGGTGCGGGTGTCCTCCCAACCCTGGTCGGTGCGACGCCAGGAATCGAGCGGGCGAGAGCCAGCGGCTTCGAGGTCAGGCTGGCCCACTCTGGCCGCCGCCGGCTCAGATGCCAGACGGCGCGGCTGGCAGCCCGCGTGTCCCAGGCTGAGCATCAGGACCAGCAGCAAAGTGACCAGCGAGCTGCGCACCGCAAGTGTCTCCGCGCGACAAGACGTGGTGTTCCGACCGGCTGGCGACCAACGACTCGGATCGTTCGAGTCTCGGAGCGGGTTGGCATTCGCGCCGGCCGACCGCCGTGACTTGCAACACGCGGGCCGAAACCGCGGGATGACCGGCCGGCAACTCCGCAAACGTCTGGTGGACCAACCCGTTGCGGACGTTCGTCAAGATCGACGGGAGGGCGCCCGACCATGTTGCCCGACCGCCACAAGGTTGCGCCGCGGCAACATCCGGGACGAGGATCTTGGCGAATGTTGTTTGGGTCTGTGCCGCCTGGCGGTTAGAATACACAGCACAGTGGCGTTGGTTCGGAGTGCGGGCAGGTCGAAGTGAAGTCAGATGTCTGGGTTCGAGTCGCCTCGATCCGAACTGGGAGTATCCAGCCAGTGACCAGAAGCACCAGTATCCGCCGCCAGCAACAGCTTCGCGAAGCCGAGGGCTACCTGGACCTTGTCCTGGCCTTGTCCGACCGGTGGCCTCCCCGCCCGGCGGTGCGCGACCGGGTCGCTCAGCGGGCGCTCGACATCCTGGAGCAGCTCGAACCGCAAAGGTGGCGGCGGGCGGACGTGGCGTTCCTGAAAGGGCTGGCGCTGAAGTGCCTGGAACGCCACAGCGAGGCCGCGGAGGTGCTGCTGCGTGCGGCCGGGCTGGACCCGGAGAACTGCCAGATCCTGCTGGCCCTGGCCTGGTGCCAGAAGCGCTGCGGCCGCCTGGACCTGGCGATCCGGGCGCTGGAACGGGCCCTGGAGATCGATGCCAGCCTGTCGATCCTGCATTACAACCTGGCCTGCTACTGGAGTCTGGCCGAGCGGCCGGCGCGGGCCGTGGAGTACCTGTCGCACGCCCTGGAACTGGAGCCCAAGTACCGGCAGTTGATTGCGGATGAGCGGGACTTCGATCCGATCCGCAACCACCCGGACTTCCAGGCATTGCTGAGCGTGATTGTGTAGGGCAGCGGCGGCTGGAAACGCCAGCCGGCCGGGAGCTTGCCCCCGATCCATTTCAGGCGCATTTCGCTTTTCTGGCGGACTTTGACTTCAGTAAGCCGCCAGGACTGGCCGATGGGGGTCCCGACAGCCCTTGCCCGGCGCCCCGCGCCCGCCCCTCCCGATCCGCCGTGCGCCGATGCCACTCCAATCGCCGATCCGCCGAAAGCTGCTGGCGACGATCGCCGTCGTCCTGGCGGGACTGCCCGGCTGCGCGCTGGTGCCGGGCGAGTGCCGGGTGCCGATCGAGCGGCAAGTCGCCTCGCGCCACCACGCCTATCCGGAACCGAAGCAGCCCGACCTGGAACGCAGCCGGCTGCTGGGGGTTCCAAAGCTGAACCCCGCCTGGTGGGCCGAAAACGCCGACGATCCGCTCCCCTGGTGGTGGAAACCCGACGCGCCGCTTAAGGAACGCCAGCGAACCTGGTTCCTGCGGAATCCGATGCACAACTTCAACAGCTACATCATCGGCGTGGCCGACCGGCGGACACATCGCTGGGGGATCGAGGCCGGATCGATCTGGAATGAACAAGGCTCGTTCAACGCCACGGTCACCCAGGCCGGACCCCTGCTCTACCTGCCGATGCTCAGCTACCGCGGCCGCTACCTGGAATGGTACCTCGGCTGGCGCACTTCCGGCAGCTTTGGCGGCGCGCTGCGGCGAGCGCAACCCGACAGCGACGGTACGGGGCCCCGCGGTCGCAGCCCGCTTTCCCAGGCGCTGGCGGCCCGAGAACGCCAGGCGGAACTGTTCCGGCTGCCCCCGGTCACCGAGACACCCTAAGGCGAGCGGGGGACGTCAGCCCCCTGTTACTCTTGGCGAGCGGGGGGCGTCAGCCCCCTGTTTCTCTTGGCGAGCGGGGGGCGAACGACGTGTGACAACACGGCGCGACCGAGAAAAAGAGAAACAGCGGGCTGACGCCCGCCGCTCGCCGGAGCCCGCCGCTCGCCGGGGGCACGCCTCGCGGCAGGGACGCCAGGCGGCCCTGCGCGGAAACGGGGTACGCGTCAGGGCCGTGACGCGGGAGCCGATCCGGAGTTGGGAAGCGGCATGAACAGATTCATGTCCTTATTGCCCATGTTCGTCCACAAGGTGCCCGGACCGGATTGGAACAATCGCAACCGCATTTCGGGATTGAGGTTCTCGGCCATCGTGTAGCGAATGAAGGATTCGCCATCCTGCGCGAACACGGCCAGTTGCATTTTATACAGGCCGTTCTTGGCCGTGCTGACCAACTTCTTGGCTTCGGCTTCGGCGTTGCCAAGCGTCTGGCTGCGTTCGGCCTCCAGGATGGCGATCTTCGCGCTGTACTCGTCCTTGATCTTCTCGACCTCCGCGTTGGCCACAACCATGACGTTCTCGGCCTCCCGCTCGATCCCGGCGACAATCCGTTCGGTCGTCGCCGTCACCTTGGCCACTTCCAGGCGGATGGTGCGTTCCGCCGCATCCACTTCGTTCTGCGTTTCCGCGGTCTGGGTCTGTTCGATGTGCGTGGCCGCCTTCTCCTTGGCGATCTGTTCCTCGCGCTTGGGCCTGAGAAAAGTATCGGGAATAATGATGTTGCGAATGAACGAGTTGCGGATGATGACGTTGTCGTCCATGCAGGCATCCAGCAATTCCCGGTTGAAGTCCGCTTGAAAGCGCTCGCGCATAGCGCCCTCCAGAAAGTCCTCGGCGCCGTAGTTCTGCCCCTTGTTGCGGCTGATGTTCTTGACGTTGGGCTTGATCACCGTCGCTTCGATCCGTTCCATGCTGCGGAACTTCGACAGCCACTCGGGCCAGTGCTCCGGCACGAGTTCCCATTCGATGGTGCAATCCAACTGAATGCGATTGCTGTCGCTGGCGTCGAACACCAGCGCCGTGTTTTCCGCCGGGTCCGTGGAATAGTGATACGAGGTCTGATAGATGCCGACCTCGCAGGCCAGCACCTCAAACTCCTCGGTGTTGATGGGGTACAGTCCGGGCTGCAGAATGACATCCTTGAGAATGCCCTTCTCCGTCGGCTTCGTGGCGTATTCGCTGGGGCCGTCCTCGCCCAGCTTGCGGCGCTTCACGCCCACGTAGCCCTGCTTGATTTCCACCATGTCCACGAACTTGACCTCGTAGCCGTAAGGATTCAACCGATACGACCCCGGCAGCAGGATTTCGCGCCAGATTCCTTGCTGCCCGCGTTCCGCCAGAAACTGGCCCGGCGGCAAGGGCGTTCCCCCCAGTGCCTTGACGATGCCAACCTTGGGCGGCACGAGCCCCGCGGACGTCAGCTTGGCGCCGGGCACCATGATGTTGGGCTTGATTTCGGTCGCATACAGCAGCGGCACAATGAAGTGCCAGCCTTCGCCCAGCACCCTTTCCTGGATGCCTTTCTGGCCCGGCTGAGCGAGCACTTGCCCGTCCTCCAATGGTCTGCCCGACTTGGAGATGACCACCAGCATGTGTCCCGACGGGACGTTCTGAAACAAGACGTTCCAGAAGCTGATCAGCAGCGACGCGACCAGGATGAACAGAAAGAGCGCCACCAGGCCGGGGTGGCGGGTGAATGCCGTCCAGAAGCGGCGCCGCGCGGGGGTCGCATCATCAAATTCTTCCTCGCCGCTGGTGAATCGCCGTCGCGCCATGAGTTCGTACCTCGCCGTTACGGTTGTTCTTTCCCGGGCCTGGATTCGCCGCCAACATCACCCATGCTAACGCTCACCCTCGGCCATCTTGGGCATCTCGACCATTTCAACCATCTCAAGCATCTCGGGCATGGTGGCCGTCGTCTCGTCGAGCGTTACCAGCGGCTGGCGGGCGGGCGACGGGCCCAGTTCGGGCCGCATGTAGGTCGAAAACAGCTTGGCGAAATCGCTGCTGTCGGAAGCAAAGATCTCCGTCAGCGTTGGCGATAACTTCCGCAATACATGGTAGTGCGAGTAGTACTGGGGCGAGGGAAAGCCCTCGACGGCGGTCCGCAGTTCGGCCACGGCGGCCTCGTTCTCGGCCTCGATCACGTTGGCCTCGGCCTGAGCCTGCGTCCGAATCGCCTCGGCTCGCTGCTTGGCGCCCTCCAGCCTTGTCTGGGCCGACTGCAACTCGGCCTCCAGTTTGGCCGTCTCGTTTTGAGTTTGCCGCTGAGCCAGGACTTTGGCCTGTTCCAGTTTGGTATTGGCGTCGATGGTCAGCGTGAGCTGTTCGGCCAGGGCCTTGGTCGATTCGAGTTCCTGCTGCCGTTCGAACTGCGTCACCTTCTGTTCGTTTGTCCTGCGCGTGATTCGAGCCTGCTCGCGTTCGCGGATCTGTTCGGCCAATTCATCCAGCAGCGGATTCATCTGCGTCTGGCCGACCGCCACATACTCGAGGTTCACGCCGACCTTGGCGCATTCCGGCTTGACCTTGGCCATCAGTTCCTCCTGCATCTGTTCGCGAGGATTGGTGGCGGGCCCATCCTGCACGAGCTCCTCGCGCGGCTTGCTGATGAACTCGCGGGCGTCGTGTTTGCTGCCTTCGATCCGGACATAACCGCGGATTAGCGGCAGGACGATTTTCTGCAGGATCGGATTCTGTTTCTGGTCTTCGGGCGTTTCGTCCGTCTGGTACAGCACGCCGTTCTCGCAGAGCATGACGAACAACTCCGGAGCCTTCTCCGGGATCACCTTGTAACGCACCTCCACCCGCGGCTCGATCGTGAAGCCGTCCTTCGTCGGGAACTCAATATCCAGGAAGATCACGGTGTGAGTCCTCACATCGACGGGCACGATCTCCGTGACGTAGGGATTGATGTAGTGGGTCCCGCTGGGGACGATCGTCCGCTGCACACCCCGCTCGCCGTCGGCGACGATGTACTGGTTCTCGCGGTCCTTGGGCGGCTCCTTGCCCCAGCGCAGAATCTTCACGCCCACCTGCTGAGACTCGATCTCGACCGCCTTGACGATCTCGGCCTCGTACTCGTGGGGATTGATCCGATACTTACCCGGCCCGAGCACTTGTTCGATCACGCCTCGTTCACCCGGCGGCTGCCTGGCGTCGAGGTCAATCGGGCCGGAGGCGAGGAATTCACCCCGCGCCTTGCGCTCGCTGCTGATCTCCACGCCGGCCTTGCGAACCAGCACGGCGCAGGATTTTTCGGGAACCCTGAGGATGGGATGCTGTTCGTACGTGTACAGGATGGGATTCAGAAAATGCCGACCCTCGGACAGCACCCGGCGCTGGATGCCCCGGTACGTCGCGTCGGGGGCCACGATCGCCCCCTCGGGCAACGACTTGCCCCAACGCCTGGTGACCACCAGGAAATAATCGGGTTCCACCTCCACACGTTCGACTTTCCACATCCAGATCGGGACAAACAACACAACACCCAAGACCAGGAACACGACCGCCACTTTCACCCGCGATCCAATGGACATGCGCGATCCTCCCACCTCACTAGCCGACGGATGGCCCGCGGCAAATCGGCACGGCAACGCCACGACGAGCAACGGAGCGCCAGGGCAAGTTGCGGAACCTCTCCATCTTCCGTGACCCTGGCGGCAAACGCAATCAATTTCCCAGGTTTCGGCCGCGCCGGAACGGCAACCGGCGCACGCCTCCGTCCGGCGAACTGCCGCTTGCGCATGACCCCTCACGGGACGTTGGCGGCACCCCCGTTGTCTCACGCCATGCGAGAATTCAGTTGCAGGCCGAATTGCCAACCGTGATAATTCTGGTTCTCGCCCCAATCGGCCTGAAGGGAGCATCCGCATGTCGTTGGTCGTAGCCGCCCAGAGCATCCGCGAGAAACTGACGGCGGAAGATGCCGTCCACGTCTCGATCGCGCTGTTCGGACAGCCGGGCAGCGGCAAGTCGTCGTTGATCAATCGTCTGACGGGACAAAAGCTGGCCGCCGAAGGCGTCCGCAACGACGTCACAACCGAGCGGCAGGACTATGAATGGAACGGCTTGACGCTGGTTGACTTGCCTGGTTACGACACCTCCAAGTTCCCGGCCGACGAATACCTGTCGCGGTTCGGCGTGATGAAGTTCGATCTGCTGCTGTGCGTGTTCGACGGCAAGTTCCACGAGGCCGATTCCGCGCTGTTCCACGAAGTTTCCAGACGCGGCAAGATCTGCTTGTTCGTCCGCAACAAGCACGACACGCTCTGGCAGGACGGCATGGAGCTGGGCGAACTTGAACAGGAAGTGGTCGATAACGTCCATCAACAGGTGGGCGGCTCCGCGGAGGTCTTCTTCACCAGTTGCCGCTCGAACACCGGCCTGGACGAACTGGAGCAGGCGATCAAGCGCCGCCTGGAACCCGCCAAGCAGGAACGCTGGGTGCGGGCCGCCAAGGCGTACACGCGGGCCTTTCTGTTCGAAAAAAAAAACCTCTGTGAACAGCGCGTGACCTGGACCGCCGCCATTTCCGCCGCCGGCGGCACGATCCCCATTCCAGGCGCGAATTTCGCCGTGGACCTGCCGATCCTGCTGTCCTTGTTTCGCTTCGTACGCGACACCTACGGCCTGACCGACCGCGTGCTGGCGACGAAGGAATACGCCGTGCCGGCGCTGGCCCCCATGGTCAACGGGGTCATCAGGTTCTGCAGCACCGAGGGCATCTTGATGCTGCTCAAGCAATGCGGCAGCCTGGTGGCGGCCGAACAGTTCGCCAAATACGTGCCCGTCGTCGGGACGGTGATTGCCGCCAGTTTGGGTTTCGCCGTGACCTGGAAGGTCGGCTCGTACTATCTGGACGATTGCCACAAACTGGCCGCCGCTGTGCTCGACGCCCGCTTGCAAGTGCCGCAGGAGAAATGAGCCGCCGGGCGTGGCACCGTCTGTCTCTGGAGGTGGACTCGGAGGCGAATTCCTGGCGGGACTGCCCGGCTGCCCCCGGTCACCGAGACACCCTAATGCGAGCGGGGGGCGAACGACGTGTGACAACACGGCGCGACGGAGAGAAACAGCGGGCTCACGCCCGCCGCTCGCCGGAGGCGGCCGGCAAACGCCCGGCATCGTCGGTGGCTTCTTGCAATGCCGCGAGCAAGTTCTTCTTGAGCTGCCCGGCACGCAGCCGCCAGCGCCAGTTGCCCGCCGGCGTGCCGGGCGTGTTCATCCGGGCCTCGCTGCCCAGCCGCAACACGTCCTGCACCGGGACGATGGCGATTCGCGACGGCGACTGCATGGCCAGCCGGATGAGTTGCCACGCGGGGTCGGTGACGGGCGTCTTCAAGTAACTGCCCAGCGCCAACTTGTCGGGCGTGGCGAGCGATTCGTACCAGCCGACCGTAGTGTTGTTGTCGTGAGTCCCGGTATAGACGACGGAATTCTCGACGTGCCGCTCCGGTACGTGCGGATTGTCCGGCCCGATGCCCTCCAGCCCGAATTGCAGGACCTTCATGCCGGGAAAACCGAGCTGATCGCGCAGCGCTTCGACCTCGGCGGTGATCAGCCCCAGATCCTCGGCCACGATCGGCAGCGGCCCCAGCGACTGCCGCAACGACTCAAACAGTTCGCGACCCGGCGCGGGCAGCCACTCGCCCCGCACGGCCGTCGGCTCGCTGGCCGGGATCGACCAGTACGATTCAAAACCGCGAAAATGGTCCACTCGGATGACATCCACCATGGCCAGCAAGCGGCGGAAACGGGCCGTCCACCAGGCGAAACCTTCGTCCGACATCGCCTGCCAGTCGTACAACGGGTTGCCCCAGCGCTGGCCGGTGACGCTGAAATAGTCCGGCGGAACTCCGGCCACGAACGTGGGCCGTCGATCGTCGTCCAGCAGGAACAGCTGCGGAGCCATCCAGACGTCGACGCTGTCGTCCGACACAAAGATCGGCATGTCGCCGAACAACCGCACGCCGCGCTGCCCCGCGTATTGGTGCACGGCGTTCCACTGTTGGAAGAAGTAGAACTGCCAGACTCGGCGCGCCTCCCACTGCGGCCTAACCCGCTGCCGCCAGCGCCGCAACGCTTCCGGCTGGTGCCGGACCAGGTCAGCGTCCCAGCCGATGTACCAGGGCTGATCGTCGCGGCCCGCGGAACGAGCCTGCTGGTGGCAATGCTGGCGGATGGCCATGAACAGGGCGTAATCGTCCAGCCAGTCGGCCTGTTCGCGGCAGAAGGTCTCGAACTGGCCGCCCCGCGGGCCGCCGGCGGTGCGCAGGAAACGCTCGCCTGCCTTGGCCAGCAGCGGCAGCTTCCATTGCTTCAGCCGCTCGTAATCCACCTGGCCCTGCGGCAGATCGGGAGCGTGCCGCAGGTCGTCTGCGTCCAGATCGCCTGCCTCGACCAATTGCTCCAGATCGATCAGCAGCGGATTCCCGGCCGCGGAGCAGTACGCCGAGTAGGGCGAATCGCCGTAGCCGGCCGGACCCAGCGGCAAAATCTGCCAGTAGGACTGGCCGGCCGCGGCCAGCAGGTCGACGAAGCGGTATGCCTCGCGGCCCAAGCAACCGATCCCGTACGGTCCGGGCAGCGACGTGGGGTGCAGCAACAGTCCGCTGGCTCGCCCGGCCAGCAAGGCGGCCGGCGCGGGCGAGTCCGTCGGCGCGGGCGGGTCGTGGGATGCGGGTTCGCGTGGGGGCAATTCTTGGCTCCAACTCACGATACACTTCGTTCCTGCGCCGCGATCGCCTCCCGCCGCCGCGCACCGTTTCGTCACTGCCTATTGTGGCGTAGTTGAGGTTCTTGAACAGGCGCCCTGTGGCTGGGCGTGCCCAGGATGTCGCCGGCGCGAGTGACGTTGCCCTGGAAATTCCCCCCGCCGCCTCGGTCAGTCGCCGGCACTCATCGTGCAGAGCGCGGCCAGCACCGGCAGCGCGGTATCGGCCGGGAGGAACTGCACGTGACCATCGACAAACAGCAGATTGCCGCCGCCCGGATGAAAGGCGTACGGTTCATTGTAATTGCTGGCGTTCACTCCCACGCTGCAGCCGCCCGCCGGCCCGCAGCCATGCGTGCGTCCATCCCGCGTCGCTCCGTCCAGGCTGAAGGGCCCCTCGCTGTCGGCCCAGCCGAGGCCCTGGTCGTTCCACAGGCCGCCCTCAACTCGCCGCTGAAAATAGACCGCCGGTCGCCCCGCGCATTCCACCACCATGATGGTCGTCGAGGTGCCGTCCAGCACATGCGCGAACCCGCTGCGCGAATTGCGGTGCATCACCGAGAATCGGTTCGAGCTGCCGTACAGCGGCGCGGCAAGATGCGGGTTGATCGATCCCGGCTGCACTCCCATGATCGCCTCATAGTCCGTTGCCGCGAGCGGATTGGCGAACGTCATGGCGGGCCGAGGCGGCTTGGCAACCGCCGCCAGCACTTCCTGGCCCGTCGGCGTGCTGGGGCACCGGAAGACCTTGATCGGCACGGCCGCGACCGTCGGATTCGTGCCCTCCCACCAGTGCTGCTCGAAATCATACAGCCGCCGGACATTGTCCTGTTCGATGTACGGCAACGTCAGCGGCCGCCAGCCGACAAACCGGCCCGCGGGATTTCCCGGCCCCGTCGTCGTCCAGCCCGAAGCCGGAAACGCGCCGTACACGTCCGCGAACAGGTGCAGCGCCAAGCCGAGCTGTTTCAGGTTATTCTGGCAACTCGACTTGCGGGCCGCCTCGCGAACACTCTGAATGGCCGGCAGCAGCAGACCGACCAGCACCGCGATGATGGCAATCACGACCAGCAATTCGACCAGCGTGAAGCCGCCGCGCGCTCGGACCGGAAGCCGGCGATCGTCGCGCTCTCGCATGGCAGGCTCCAACTCACGATACACTTCGTTCCAGCGCCGCGATCTCTTCCCGCCGCCGCGCGTACTCGTCGCTGCCCAGCTCGGCGTAGTTCAAGTTCTTGAACAGGCCGGTCAGCCGGGTGAAGTGGTCGCGAGCCTGATCCTTGTCCTGGAAACGGTAGCTGCGGGCGAGCACTTGCTGGAGCAGTTGAAACGCTTCCTTCTGGCGTTCCAGCGGAACGCTGGCGTCGACGGCATCGAATCCGTCCTGCTGCAAGTATACCATGTCGACGAACAACGACTTCTGCCAAACGATAAAGTCCTCCAGCGTGATGCCCTCCTCGCCCGTCACCTGCATCATCTGGTGCACTCCGTCGCCATCCAGCAGCAACTGCTGGGTGGCCTTCACCTGGCTGACCCATTCCGGGCCGAAGTAGTCGTCCAGGAAGGGCCGCAACTGGTCCAGGTACCGCGACCAGGAGATCAGCGGATCGATGGCCGGATAGAACCGGCGATACGCGCGATCGTACGACAACCCCAGAAAGCACTTGACCGTCCCCAGCGTGGACTGCGTGACCGGTTCCTCGAAGTTGCCGCCCGCGGGCGAGACCGTGCCGATCAACGTGAAGGAACCCTGTCCGCCGTCGCGGGTGGTGACCACGCCCGCCCGTTCGTACACGCCCTTGATGGCCGAATCGAGATAGGCGGGGTAGGCTTCCTCGCCGGGTATCTCTTCCAGCCGGGCCGAGGTCTCGCGCATGGCTTGCGCCCAGCGCGACGTCGAATCGGCGATCAGCAGCACGTCGAGTCCCATCTGGCGGTAGTATTCGGCGATCGTCACGCCGGTGTAGATCGAAGCCTCGCGGGCCGCCACGGGCATCGACGACGTGTTGCAGACCACGACCGTGCGGTCGATCAGTTTGCCGCCGGTCCGCGGATCGTCCATGTGAGTGAATTCGAGGATCGTCTCCAGCACCTCGCCGGCCCGCTCGCCGCAAAGCACCAGCACGACCACGTCGACGGCCGAGTAGCGGGCAATCAACCCCTGGAGCACGGTCTTGCCGGCGCCGAACGGGCCCGGAATGCAGGCCGTGCCGCCCTTGGCGACGGGCAGAAACGTATCGATCATCCGCTGCGTGGTCGCCAGCAGTTCGGAGGGATATTGGCGTTGGATCAACCGCTGGCCGAGCATCCAGGCGGTGAGCGGACGGCGGACGGGCCAGGACTGCGCCAGCGCGAGCTCGCGCGAGTGGCCGCGGTCGTCGCGGATCGTGACCAGCGGCGCGTCGATCGTGAACCGGGTCTCCCGCGTGCGGACCACCTCCACTTCACCCCGCTGGCCGAAGGGGACCATGATCTTGTGCCGCACGTGCCGCTCGGTCACACTGCCCAGCACGTCCCCGGCCCGCAGCCGCTGGCCGACCTCGCAGGCGGGTTCAAAAGTCCATTCGCGGGTCTGGTCCAAGGGCGGCAGGTAGTGGCCGCGCTGCAGGAAGTAACCGAACCACTCGGCCATGTCGTACAGCGGGTTCTGCAGGCCGTCGTAGACCGTGCCCAGCAATCCGGGGCCCAGGCGGATCGAGAGCATCTGGCCGGTCAGTTCGACCGGATCGCCGACCCGCACGCCTTCGGTCGCTTCGAACACCTGCAGTTCGGCCCGGTCCTCCCGCACGCGGAGCACTTCGGCCTTGAGCTGATCGTCGCCGACGTGGATCAAGGCGACTTCGTTCTTCATGATCACGCGTCCGGGCACGACGATCTCGACGATGTTGCCCGCCACGCCCGTGACCTTGGCCAGGCTCCGTGCGCCCGCCGATTCGCGCCCCCGGTCATGCGCCGCGGCCCGGATGTCAGAAGTGGATTCCGGTTTGCTCACCCATCGCCTCCGTTACCAGCATTGCGAACTTCTCGCGGCCCGCCGCGGCGTCGCGACTCAGCCAACGACTCAGGACCGACCAGCGGGCCACGTACAGGACGACCGCGTCGAACGAAAACGTCTGCTCGTCACTCAGCCTGGTCCAGCACTTCCAGGAGATCCGCAGCAGCAGCTCTTCCAGCTCCAGCGGGCGGGCTTCCACCAGCAGCCGTTCGGCGTCCACGATCCAGGGATAGCGGACCTCCAGACGCAGCGTGGGCGAATCCCAGTTGCGGGCGATGTGCCGAGCCAGCGAGCCGACGCCCGGTGGCGGTCCCAGTCGCCGCCGTCGTCGCCGCAGGGCGCTCATGATCGTCCGCACACGCATGCGAAACGCAACCACGCCCCACGCGGTCGGATTCTTCAACTGGCCGCGCAGCTCCTCGTATCTCCGGCACACCTCCTCGTCGGTCCGCTCGAGCGGCTGGCGCTCCCAGGCCAGGAAGCGCGCGAGCTGTTCCAGCACTTCGGCGTCCGGCGGTTCCAGCATCTCCAGCCGCTGCCGGAGCTGATACCACGAAATCGGCTCGCGGTCGGCCTGCTCGAAATGCCGCGGCAACGCGGGCAGGCTGCCGAGCAGGGTGTAGTACGCGGGACCGGTCACGGTGCGGGTCGCCTTCCTGCGAACAGAGCTCAAGAATGCCGCATGATCGAACGGAAGCGGGGCAGCAGGTGCTGGCCGATCACGTGGCTGATCGTTTCCGGAGTCAGATCCACCTCGATGTCCTGGTCGACGACGCGCAGGCGGATCCCGGACTGTTCGTCGCCGCCAATGCCCACTTGCAGGCCTTCGCGGATTGAATCGCCAATCAAACCGCGAACGTAGCGGGTCAGCGCGTCCTCCTGGCCGGAGTCGAGCTGCTGGCGGACCTGGGCGTCGGTGATGATGTCGGGCGAGAGGAGCAGTTCCAGCGGCTGATCCTGTTCCGGAGCCGCCCGCGCGGCGACCTCCCGCAGCAGTTGCTTCAACACATCCGGGTCCTGCAGCTCATGCGCGACCAGCCGCCGCAACCGGTTGCGGAAGTTGTTGCTGATCCGCGCCTCCAGCTCGCGAACCATGTCGCGGGCCGCCAGTTGCAACGCCTGCTCGGCGGCCTGCCGGTACTGGTCCGCTTCGCGCTGAGCCTCCGCCAGCAGCTCGTCGGCCTGCCGCCGCGCGGCCGCCAGCAGCGCGTGGGCTTCGCGGCGGGCAGCTTCCAGCAGTTCGTCGGCCCGCCGCTCCCCCTCCGCCACCCCCTCGCGGCTCAAACGATCGATCAATTCCTGCACGCCCGTTCCGGGCTGGGACTGCGACGGCGCCATGCGATGATTCCTCGAGAAATCCTGTTGAGTCAGTTCGTATTTGGAGGCCCGGCACCACCGCGAGCCCTCTCAGCCCGCAGTGACCGGTACCGGCAGGTTATTGGCCAACACCAGGGCGAACACGAACGCGAACACGGCAAAGCCTTCGACGATGGCCGCTGGCGCCACCGACAACCCGAACACCTCCGGCTTGGCCTTGCTGGCATTGATCGCCGACGCGCAGCAACGACCTTGATAGATCGCGCTGCACATCAGCGCCAGCCCGCACAGCATGCCGATGGCGAACAGGGCTCCGGCCCCCTCCGGAGTGACCTGCCGTTCCAGGGTGAACATGACCACGATGCCGTAGATCATCTGCGACGAAGGCATCGCCGAAATCCCGATAAAGCGGCCGTAGCCCGATTCGACATCCAGCATCGCGCCGCACGCCGTCTGGCCGGCGATCGCGCAGCCGATCACGCTGCCCACCGCGCCGAGCGCCGTGGGTGCGTAGATTCCGGCCCAGCCCAACAGGGACACAAGCGAATCCGTCATCCGGCTACCGCTTTCTTGGCAAAGGGTTGAAAGGGCGAGCCCTCGTCGGGCAGGCTCCAATTAAAGAACTCGATACAGTTCAGCCGCAGGCCATGGACCACGCCGCTCATCAGGCTCAGCAGCAGGTTCAGCGTGTGCCCGCCCAGCACGACCACCAGGGCCAGGACCACTCCCAGCCCGCCAGCCTCCCAACTGGCCACCCCAATCTCGTTGAACGTGGCGGCCAGGCGGGCGCTGGCCAGGCCCAGCGCGAACAGTCGCAGGTAACTCAGCACGTCGCCAAACAAGCTCGACAAACGGGCCAGGGCCGTCAGCCCATCGACCAGCCGCAACAGGTGCGTCCGCGGGTTCCAGGTGGCCAGCGGCCGCGGGCTGCTGAACGCCAGCACCGCCACCAGCCCGCCGGCGAACACCAGTTCCCCGGCGGCCGCCAGCGA
>JAGFJK010000135.1 GCA_024102795.1 Pirellulaceae bacterium | reverse complement strand
GCGTGCGAGCGGCCAGCAGCGCGTTATGATTCGGATCAGCCGAGGGTGCCATGAAACTCAATCTCGCACGATAAACTCGTCCAGGTTCATAACCATCCGCACGGTGGCGATCCAGGCGGCGTTTTCGCTCGCTTCGATCCCCGGCGCGGCGTGCCGCCGCGCCAGTTGCCCAGCGTCGTCGGGATGCGCCCGGTAGTAGCCGCGGGCGGCATCCAGCAGTTTCTGGAACCGTTCGACTTCGTCGGACTCAGGCTGCCGCACGATGCACAACCTCAGCGCATATTCTAACCGCTGGCGATCCGTCTCGCCCCCGCTGGTCAGCACGCGGGCGGCCAGCGCCTGCGCGGCCTCGGTGAAGACTTCGTTGTTCAGCGTGGCCAGCGCCTGGAGCGGCGTGTTGCTGGCTTCGCGTCCCAGCCGCGTCGTGTTCGAGTCGGGACAGTCAAAGCTGATCAGCGTCGGGTGCGGCGCGGTCCTTTTGAAGAACGTGTACATGCCACGCCGGTAACGATCCTCGCCCGGGCTGGTCTGCCACTTGAAATTGTTGGCGTAACTCAATTCAGCCACGCCCGGCGGCAAGGGCGGAAACACGCTCGGTCCGCCCACCTTGGTCGACAACAGGCCGGCCGCCGCCAGATGCAGGTCGCGGACGATTTCGGCCTCGACCCGCAGCCGGTTCTGCCGGCCCAGCAGCCGGTTCGTCGGGTCGATCCGCTGCAGGTCGGCCCGGTGCACCGACGACTGGCGGTACGTGGCGCTGGTGACAATCGCCCGGATCAATTGCTTGCGGCTCCAGCCCATCCCGCGCGGGAACTGCCAGGCCAGCCAGTCCAGCAGTTCCGGGTGCGTGGGCAGCTCGCCGCGAACTCCGAAATCATTCAGCGTCGGCACCAGGCCCCGGCCGAACAGATGCGCCCACACCTGGTTCACGGTGACGCGGGCCGTGAGCGGATGACGGGCATCGACCAGCCAGCTAGCCAGGTCGATCCGGTCGGGAACACCATTGGGCTGGCGCGCGACCAGCGGGTGCGAGTGCGCGATCACGGCCAGCGCGCCGCCCCGCAGCTCGTCCGCCGCCGGCTGCAGGAAGTCGCCCCGCTGCAGCAACCGCGTCGGCCGGCTGGCCGCGGTCATCACGCGGACCTTCATCACGGGAGGCTGCGGAGCCTGCTTCCGCAGGTCGGCCAGTTCCGCCGCCAGCTTGCCGGCGCGGGGATCCAGCGACGCCACGTGGTCGGCAATCCGCTCCCGCTGCTCGGCCGTGCGTTTCTCCGCGGGCGTCCGCACCGCATCGGCCAGTTCCCTGGGCAGCGCTCGCAGCGGGTCGAAGCCCGTGATCGCCGCCGCGCGCACTCGACCGATCGTGTGCGCCCCGCCGTAATCTTGATGCAGAATCACGTGCAGATACCGGGCCCCATCCCGCCTCACCGGGCCGGCGGCGAACAAGCTTAGCTGGTGAGATTTTCCCATTTGCGGTGCGATGGCCCAGCCCGACCGCTCCTCATCGGACAGCACGCCGCGCGGCGAGAATTTATCCTGCGTGAAGTCGGCCTCGGCGTCCACCAACTCCACTGGTTCCATCGTCTCCCGCCGCTCGGTCGACGCGTCCGGGCTGGTCAGCAGTTCGACCCGGCTGAGCACAAAGTTGCCGTTGGGCGCCCGGCCCGGCCCGCCAGCGGGCAGCGACTCGTCGGCCAGCAATTCCAGCCGCAGTCCGCTCAGCGGTTCGCTCGGCGCCTCGAACACCAGCGTATAGGTGTCCTTGTCGGGAACCGTGCCGGCGGCCAGCAGCGAATGGTCGTCTTGCGGTGTGAGCGTCGCGCCGCTGGTCGCGGTCGCGGCGATCGGCTTCAGCGGCTGAAACCCGAGCGGGCTGACCTGCTCGGCAAGTCGCGCGGCCTGTTCGTTCAACCACGCCTCCACTTGCGGCCCCAGTTCTTTCTTGGCCTCCGCGTATCGCCGCTCGGCGTCCGCGACCAGGGCGGCGTGATCGGCCCGCTGACGCTCGTAAGATTCCAACGCTTCCTGGCTGGTCGGAACTTCCGTCGTCGTTTCGTTCGCGTTGTTGAAGAACGCGAACAACTGGTAGTATTCGCGCTGCGGGATCTGGTCGTACTTGTGCGAATGACAACGGGCACAAGTCATGGTCAGACCCATCCAGACAGCGGCCGTCGTCTCGGTGCGGTCGAACGTGGCTTCCACGCGGAACTCCTCCTGGTCCGTGCCCCCCTCAGTGTTCGTCAGCGTCTGGCGATGGAAGGCCGTGGCCAGTTTGTCCCGCGGCGAGGCGTCGGGCAGCAAGTCGCCGGCCAGTTGTTCGATCGTAAATCGGTCGAACGGCACGTCGCCCTGGATCGCGTCGATCACCCAATCGCGGTAACGCCAGGCGTCGGGCCGCGGGTTGTCCTTCTCATAGCCGTCCGAATCGGCGTAGCGGGCCTTGTCCAGCCAGTGGCGCCCCCAGCGTTCGCCAAAATGGGGCGAATCGAGCAGCCGGTCGACCAGGTCTTCGTAAGCCCGCGGCGACGAGTCGTTCAGGAACGCCAAGACGTCCTCCGGCGAAGGCGGCAAGCCGACCAGGTCATAGTGCAGCCGCTTGAGCAGCGTGGCCGCGTCGGCCGGCGGCGAGGGTTCGACGCCTGCTTGTTCGAGCCTCGCCAGCACGAAGCGATCGATCGGGTTGCGGACCCAGGCCGAGTGACTGACGGCCGGCAACGGCGGTTCCCGCACCGGCTGGTAGGCCCAATGCTGCTCGAACGCGGCGCCCGCCGCGATCCACTGCCGCAGCAGCTCCACCTGCTCCGCCGTCAGCGGTTCGCCTTCGGGCGGCATCCGCTCGGCGTCGTCCGTGGCCGCCACCCGGCGCAGCAGCTCGCTGGCCTCCGCGTCGCCGGGCACAATCGCCCGCACGCCGGATTCGAGCGGCGCGGTGGCCCGTTCCGCCAGGTCCAGCCGCAGCCCCGCCTCGGCCTTGTCCGGACCGTGGCAGGCCAGACAGTGCCGAGCGAGCAGCGGCTGAATATCGCGGGAATACGTCACCGCGGTGGCCGTTGCCGGTGGCTCGTCCGCTCGCCCGGATCGGACTGCCAGGAACAGCCCCGGCAGAAGCAAGCCGAGCACATAGCTTGTTACCACTGCGAGTCGCATCCGCGAAGTCCCTGAAAGACGTTGGTTTAGCACGTTGGTTCGTACGCCGTCCAAACCATCAATTATGGGACCACGGGGCACATCGCGCCAACACGCGGAGTGGGCCTGACGCCTGAACCTTGGCGGCCGTGTTCCCCCCGTCGTAACTGGCCGCCGCCGCGAGAGCCGATTATTCCGACAAGATCGCCGTCACCTTGTCCCGCGATAGAAAGTGACTCACCAGCGGCTGCGACCCGTCCGGCTGACTCTGTTGCCAGGTGGCGATCAAGCCCTCGCCCACCGGAAGCACGTCCACATAGCGGCTGCAACCCGTTCCATGAGGGCTGACCAGCAGCGGGAAGTTCTCGGAAAGCCGTTGCATGTCGTCCCACCGCCCATCGACCAGGCAGGCCACTCCGCCCAGCTCCTCGCAGGAGTAGCCTCGAGGCCGTTGGACGGCCGTCTCGTGCTCATCCAGTCGCCTCACGCACTCGCCGCCATCGTAAAACACCAGGCTCACCCGTTGCTCGCGGAACCGCCCCACCGCCGGCACGTCCACAACCGCCGTGATCCGCGTCATCGCCACGTCCCAGGCGCAGCCGCGGGGGAAGAACTGGAAGCGGGCCGGCTGAAAGTCCGCTTCATTCCTCCGCCGCACCGCGTAGCCGCTGTTGGAACTGGTCCAGCAGAACGGGTGCGAGCAGAACAGCAGCACGAGATTGCCTTGAGCGTCGTCGTACACGACCGGGTCCTTGACGTGCAGGAACTGCGGCTGGCGCGACTGGAGCACCGTCTGGGGCACGGCCTCGGCCAGTTGGTCCATCCCTTCGGCCCACAGCCGCTCGATCGTCCACACTCCGGCACCCGGTTTCAGGAATGGTTCGAAACCCGGCGGATACCCCAATCCGGCCTTCTCGGACGACACGAACAGCTCCACGCCGCCGGCCGTCCAGTGCAACGCGCTGCCTTCGATCGACAGCACCTGGTGACCTTCGCGCTCGAGATCCCGCTTGCTGAAGCTCAGGCACTTGTCGAACGTCGTGCCGCGGTCGGTCGAGCGGAAGATCGCCAGCTCCAGCCCCCGCTCGCCCGCGGCCAGGCCGGTGCGCGAGTCGCCCGCGTTGCGATAGCGGCCCACCAGGTACAAGATGCCCTGATCGTCTTCCAACAGGTTACCGCCTCCAAACCAGAATCCCGGCGCCGGCGCCTGCGGCGGGACGACGATCCGAGCGTTATGCTGGTCGACCAGCGCAAGCGCCAAGCGGACGAGGCAAGCGGTCTGGCCAGGATCAAGGGTGGTCATGGGTGGGTGGTCAGTGGTGAGTAATCAGTTGTCAGTTATCAGTTATCAGTTATCAGTTATCAGTTATCAGTTATCAGTTATCAGTTATCAGTTATCAGTTATCAGTTATCAGTTGTCAGTAAGCAGGTAGCTCGTAGAGCAACATACCACGTCTGCGTGCGCGGTGTGTCGGCCAAGCGATCCAGGCGAGCGGCGGGCGACGACGTCAACTAGAATGGCGTTTTCGGCGACCAACCGCCATAGCGGGAAGCGTCTCGCGCTGAAGGCTTCTCGCTCACAGCGTGCTGGCACCTTTTGAACTGACGTTCAGTTGTCGACTGCACCGTTATCCGCACGCGGGCGCTGCGATGTAAACCGACGAGCGTATGATTATGCGACTCAGAATTCTTATTATCTGCTGCTTGTTGTATGGATTCAGTTCGTCGGCGCCGCGTTTGGTGGCGCAGGAGTCCACGCGGACCGCTGCCTCGCTGGCGACCACTCAAGTCACGTTCTCCACCGACGACGGCCTGGTATTTGATGCCGAGGTCGTCTCGCCGGCCGAGCGGGAACGGAATGGCTATGGCGTCCTGATGATTGGCGGCGGCGTGGGTAACGACCTGCACTGGAGTACGCCGGGAGCGATCGGCGAGGGCCAGGAGCGGCGTCCGCTGACGCTGACCGGCCAGACTCACGCGGACGCCCCCGCCATTGCCCGCTCGCTGGCCCAGCGCGGGTTCACGGTGATGCACTGGTCAACGCTCCACCAGCAAGATCCCAAGCGCAGATTGTGGCCCAGCCAGGCAACTCCGCATTCACCGCGCGAGCTGCTGCGGTTTTCGGCGGCCGCGTTGGCGGCGTTTCGCGAACGGAACCGGTTTCCGCCGCGGCACGTCCTGCTGCTGGGACATAGTCTGGGGGCCGTTCGCGCCGCCAACCTGGCGGCCGACGACAACGGCATTTGTGCTCTGATTCTGCTGGCCCCCGCCCAGTTCACTCGCACGGGGCCAGACGACGCGGGGCGCAACCAGAACCGGCGGGAATCGGCCGAGTTCCTCAAGCTGGCGGACCAGAATCAGGATCGCCGCTGCAGTGAAGCGGAGTTCAGCACCTGGCTCAAACAACAACCTGGTTCGCAACATCCGCTGGCACGCCAGTCCTTCGAGCGACTCGATTTTCACTCGGACGGGTTGCTGGTGGATTGGGAGATCTCCGCCGGGATCGCTCGCCATCGTCGAGCGGGCCGGATTCTCCAAAAGCCCGCTGCGACCGACGCCTTCGGGATGCGGTGGACCGAGGACATTCTGAGCCGCAAGCCGATCCCGACGCTGGTCATCTACGGCACGCTCGACAACGCTCAGTCGCACCATGCCCCGGTGATCGCGGACCTTATCGAGTCGCAGCGTCTGCGGCAGATCGACCTGAAAATCATTCCCGACGTGGGGCACCAGTTAGGTCCGGAGGATGGGGGCCAGGTGGGGCCAATCAGCCTCGCCGTGTGCGACATCCTGGCCGATTGGGCTCGGTCGCGTGTGAAACGGCAACCGGACTAGGCGAGCGGCGGGCGCCAGCCCGCTGTTTCTCCGCTTCGCCGCTCGTTCGGCTCTCCCGTGCAAACTCGACGTTTCATGAGCGCCGGAGAAACAGGGGACTCACGTCCCCCGCTCGCCAAGCGAATTTCTTGCGACTGCCCCGTCCGGTCGGCTAGAATCTGCACAGCACGTGCCGCGGACCAGCGAACTCCGCAACTCGAAGACCAACTCCCATGAACATCACTACCTGTGTGGCGTGTGGCGGAAAGCAGCTCGATCCGGGATTCATCCCCGACGCCGGAGACAACCGGTCGAGTGTCGTGATGGGCTGGTATGCGGGCGAGCCACACGACCGCAAGTTCCTCGGATTGAAAACTGGCAGCGTCGGCAGCAACGCGCAGCGCGAACCGATCATTGCCTACAAGTGTGCCGACTGCGGCTTCCTGCACCTGTTCGCCATATAAACGCGACATTCGGCAGCGACGGCGTCGGACTCGGTTGGTTGTTTTCGCCCCATCGCCCGTGGTCAAGAGCAGACATCGGGCAAACGCTGCCCCTCCGGTCCGCTCGCCGAGCGCCCTACGGTCGCTTGTCAAACGCCGGGTGACGCGGGTCGCCGCCCGCCAGGACGAAGGCCAGCAGGTCCAACACTTCGTCGCGGCTGAGCGTGTTCAGCAGCCCGGCAGGCATTAGCGAGACCGGGGACGAGATCTCCTGATCAATGTCCGCGACGCGAATGGTTACCAGGTCGCGGTTGTCGCGCGGGTCGGCCCGCAAACGCACGCGGTTCGCGTCGCGGTCCGCGACGATCCCCGTGTGGACGCGGCCCATGACGTCCTGGATCACGACCAGCGCGTACTGGGGGTCGATTCGCGCCGACGGTTCCAGAATCTCGCGCAGGACGTCCCGCGGCTGATACTCCCGCCGCTCGATTTTCCCGCGAACGCTCGCTAAATCCGGTCCGGCACCAGGTCCGGCACCAGCACCAGGCGCGTCGCCCGCGCGATGGCAAACGGCGCAAGCCAGTTCAGTAAACAGCGACTTCCCGCTGTCGAACGAACGGCCGCGGATGCCCGCTGCCACATCCTGCTCCAGGTCGGCCAGCTTCCAGTCGCGCACAAAGGGCCGCGGCGGATGGGCCGGGTCTTCAGCGGGCGCCAGTTGCGACAGCGGCACGTCGTCCAGCCGCTCCACGACGTGCAGTGTCCCATACATCCGCCGCCAGTGTCCGGGGAACGTGCAAACAAACGGATATTCGCCCGTCTCGCGCGGCGCCGCGAAGCTCAACCGGTCCCGCTCACCTGGTTGCACCAGCCGAGTGGCCAGCAGCACCTCGGGCAGGTCGGGCACGTAGTCAGGATCGGACTGGTCGAGTTGCCCGACCTGGCGTTCCGACGCCAGGCCGACCTTGGCCAGCGAACCGGGCTGCAGCAGCACCAGGTTGTGCGGCATCACATCGACATTGTCCAGCACGATTTCCACCTGCCGACCCGCTTCGACATAAAGCTGCGTGCGATCGTACCGCATCTGCCGCGGCACGGGGCGGACCACGATCACGTGCACGCCCAGCTCCCGCAGCCGCTGCCGCACGTCGCGAGCCGTCTCCGGAGGAAGCAAGCCAGCCAGTCGACTGGCCAGAGCCAACTCGTTCAACGCGGCGTCGCTGCTCCGCTGATCGGCTGGCAACCGAGCCACGTTGGCAACCAGATCTTCGATCGTCGGCCGCACTTGATCGGCGGGCCAGGACCGCAGCGGAATCTGCCCCAACGCTCGGACGGTGGCGGTTCGCAGCGCCGCGGCCGGCCGGCTCGCAAGCGTCTGGCTCATCATCCTGCCGAGCAGCCGCACCGTTTCCGCCGGTTCCTTGCCGGTTGCCGCCAGAGCCTGGACAGCCGCGACTTGCACGGCCAGCTCCGGCTCTTCGGAGACCCTGGCCGGGATCCGTTCCACCAGCCGCACCAGCCGCGGATGAGCAGCGGCCCGCAGCGATGGGTCGGCCACCAGGGGGATCGCCTCCAGCAGATCGCGCATCGCGGCGGGCGATCGCGCCGCGCCGGTCCAGACCGATTCCAGCTCGCGGTCCACGGCGATCAACGTGGCCAGCGCGAGCTGCCGGGTGAGCGGCAACCGGCCGTGATTGGCAAGCTGCTGCAACTCGGCCCGCTGGTCCGCCAGTTGGTCGGCGGCATGCCCGGCGAGCAGATGAGTTAACTCGGCCAGCACGCTGGCGGCGCGCGGCGACGGGCTCTGGTCCAGCCTGCCGACCGCAGCCAGCAGTTCAACGGCCATGCTGGTTTGATTCCGCTCGGCCAGAAACATCAGAGCCTCGTGGCGGCGCTCGTGCGGCACCTGCTCGCGCTGCAGCCACGCGCCGCACACCGGCTTGCTGGCTGGAAGCGCCAGCAACTCGCCGATCGTCAACTGGTCGAGCAGATACTCGGCTCCCGCCGGATGATCCGTGGCGATCGCTTGCCCGGCGGCCAGAATCGGTTGCCAGACGGAGCGCAGCGTGCGGATCGTCTCGGCCAGGGCATAGTCCAGAAATCGGTCGGTGGGCTGCCGCAGCGTCTCGATGGCCGCTTCCACGGCCCGAGTATCCAAGAAGAAGCTGCAGGCCCGCACCACTTCCAGTCGCACTCGCGGGTCCGCATCGCGCGCCAGTCGGCGAAGTTGTCCGAGCGGATCGTCCACCCGCTCGCGCCATGCGCACAGCACGCGTGTCGCGGCGGCCCGCGCTCGCGGTTCCGGAGATTCCAGCAATTGATCCAGCAGTCGCCGGTGGACCCGATCGTGCGACTGGCAAAGCCACAACGCCTCCAGCCGGTGATGCGCGTCGTCGGGGTCCGCGGCGTCGAGCGCTGCGACCCACCGGTCGACCGCTTCCATCACCTGCCGCGACTCCCGCCCGCTCAACTCGATCCGCACGCGATACCTCAGGCGATCGTCCGGTTGCTTGAGCAGATCGAGCAGCTCGGGAATCGGCAGATTGGCGAGGTTCATGACCTGTGCCAGCGGTCGGTCCGGACAGCTCAGCCGGTAGATGCGGCCGTGAGTGCGGTCGCGCCCCGGATCGCGCACGTGGTGCTGCATGTGGCCGATCAGCGGATTATGCCAGTCCACGATGTAGAGCGCGCCATCGGGACCGATCTCCAGGTCGACGGGGCGAAAGTTCGGATCCCGCGAGCTGACCAGTGGCGGCAGCTCCACGCCGCGAAAGCCCGACCCCTCCTGTTGCATCCGGTAGCGCAGCACGCCTTGCGTGCCGATCACGTTGGCGATCAGGTAGTCGCCCTCGAACTGGTCGGGAAAATGCCGGCTGGAAAGGATCTCGCAGGCGGCGCTGGGCCGCACCCGCTGTTCCAGAAAGGGAAAGTAGCGGGCGTGGCGAGCGGGCCAAGTGACGTGGCCGGAGAGCGGCGTCAGAAAGTAATTGATGTTGCCTGTGGCGTCGGAAACAAAGCTCTGACCCCAGCGATCGAAAGCCTGCCCGTGCGGGTTGGTGAAGTCGTAGGCGACGTGCACGTCGAACTTGTGAGTTCGCGGTTCGTAGCGATAGACGCCCCCGTTCACATTCCGCCGCGGCGGGCCCCAGATCGTCTCGACCTGCGTGTGATGGATTGGTCCTTCCTGAAAGTACAACGCCCCGTCCGGCGCCAGGACAAAGCTGTTCAGCGCGTGATGCGTATCGGCCGAATCGATGCCATGCAGCACGCGCGTGCGAACGTCGGCCCAGTCGTCGCCATCGGTATCCTGCAGGAACATCAGATCGGGCTGCGCGCCGACAAACACTCCTCGCCCGTACAGTTCCAGGCCGGTCGGCACGTGCAGACCGCCGGCGAACACCGTGCAGCGGTCCGCTCGCCCGTCCCGATCCGTGTCCTCCAGGATCAATATCTTGTCATCCAGCACCTCGCCCGGCTTCCAGTGCGGATAGGACGGCATGACCGCCACCCACAGGCGCCCGCGAGCGTCGAACGTCATCTGTACCGGATTGGCCAGTTCCGGAAACTGCTCTTCCGAGGCGAACAGGTTCACCCGCAGGCCCTCGGCCACCTGCATCCGGTCGATCGATTCTTCGCCGCTCAGGAATTCATGGGCGCCGTCAGGCCCCGGCCCCGGCAGGTTCGTCTCGACTGGCAGCAGTGGCGGCAACTTGCTGTCGTCCACCGTCCCGGACCGGCCCTGAGCTAGCGACCAGATGCGGCGATCGCGGTTGGCCGTCATCTGATCGAGCACTTCCATCTCGCGCTGCAGCACCTCGCGGTTGGTCCGCCCGTCGCTGAACCTCAGGTACGATCGCCCGCCGTAAATGGAATAGCCGTCCACCGTGCGATGCCGCTGGAACCAGTGGAAGTTCTTGTCCTGCACGGCGGCCCGCAAGGCCTGCAGTCGCGGCGAGCGAGCGTCCACCGCGGGCAGGTCGGGAAACAACCCGCGCACGATCAGTTCCGCCGCCACGCGGTTGCCCTCCGAGTTGAGATGAATCCCGTTGATCGTCAGCCGCCTGGTCGAGCTGGCGTATGCCGCTTGTGTCGCATGGAACAGCTCGACCAAGGGAATCCGATGCGTGGCGGCCACGTCCGACATGATCCGCGCGTAGCGCTGGAGGTTGCCGTTCAGCCGCCGGGGATCGGGCAGATGCGGGTCGCTGTGGTCCTCGCAGGCGTTGGGAGTCACCAGGACCAGGCGGGGAGCCGACCGGCCGTTGTAGCGTTGTGCGAGCGTGCGGGTGACGAATTCATCGAGCTGCCGGCGAAACGCCTGTTCGCCCGCCTGGCCCGCGAACGACTCGTTGTAGCCGAAGAATGCCAGCACGACGTCGGCGCCAATTCGTTCGAGATGTTCGTCCGGACTGCCGAAGCCTGGCGACCGCAGCCGCAACTCCAGTTCGTCGCCGCCAAATCCCAAGTTGCGCACCACCAGTTGCTGCTGGGGGAAATGGTGTTGCAGCAGCGTTTCCAGCCAGCCATCGTGCTGCATCCGCTCGGCCAGCGCGTTGCCGATCACGCAGATCCGATCGTGCGATTCCAGCCGCAAGCGGGCCGCCGCCGGCTGGGCCGCAACCTGTGCGGTCGTCGCTGCGGCACACGCGATCAAGACAGCAAAGACAAGGGTCGGTCCAATGATTCTGGACATTTTGGATCAGGCCCCGGTCTTGCGGCGCTGACGCTGGCCCAACCAGACCCAGGGCAGCGGCAGCAGGGTCAATGCGACGAAGGCCGCCAGCCGCAGGCAGTTGGCGACCTTCAGCCGCGGTCGGAAGTTTACCTGCCACTGATCCTCCGGCGGCAGCGGGCCGTCGTTTCGTTGCAAAAGGGCCCAAGCCAATCCAGGATCGAGCGGCAGGAACAGCGATCGCACGCTGCCGTCGACCAGGGCCGCCGAACGCTGCAGGCCGTGGACGTGGAAGAAGTCTTCGTAGCGATGCGGCGCGCGATTGGCGCCGCGCTCGGTCGCCAGCAGCTCCACCGCCTCTTCCAGACTGGCGTCTTGCGGGGCGGTCCAGGGCACGTCCAGGTTGCCTTCCACCAGCAATATCGTGTTGCTGGTCCCGTCGGGGAAATCGACGAACAGCCGCCCGGTCCGGCCTCCCCCGGAGGTCCCGCCTTGCCCGGCAGCCCCGCCTTGCCCGGCAACACGATCTTCCCAGGCGGCCCTGGGGTCGACCACTGCCAGGTAGCTGGTGTTGGCGTCGTTCCGGGGGTTCGGCGCGTGTTCAGGGCAACCGTAGACCGGCGGCCGGCGGGCCAGCAACAACCGGTTGTTCGGCCCGTCCCAGGGTTCGTCAAAACGGTAGATATCGTACAACGCCTGTTGCTCCAGGTAAGGCAGAATCAGCACGCGCCAACTGTGCATCGGGCGCCCCTGGGCGTCCACCAGGAAGGGTGGCGGAAAAGAGCCGTAGTCGTCGTAGTACAGGTGCAAGGCCAGGCTGATTTGCTTCAGGTTGTTCAGGCAGTGCGCCCGCCGGGAGGCGGTTCGGGCGGAAGAAACGCTGGGCAACAGCAAGCCGATCAGGCAGATGCCAAACAGCAACACGAGGCACCCCAGCGCCAAGGCTTGCGGCCGTGAGCGGCTGGCGAACACGATCGTCCAGAAGGCCAGCACCAGCAGTCCGCCATACAGCCCGCCGGGCCCGAACGTGGCCAGAGCGGTCGCCAGCAGCGTGAGCGCATACAGAATATGCACGAACCGGAACCGCAGCCGGCTCGGCCTGGACTCCGGACCGGTCGTGCGGCCGGCAGATGACGAGCTATCCTCGGACCGGGTTGTCTCCACCGGTACACACGTTCCCAACTCGGTAGGCGAACCACGGACGGGCCGGCACGAAGCCTGACTGCGGGGAGCCCGAATTCCCAGTATAACCTGTCGCGACGAAGCAAGATAACCGGGCGGGGATCAGATCTTGGCGACCGCGCCCTTCGTTGGACACGGCGGATTGTATACTCACGAATACGCCCGGTCCTCGGATAGCCTGGCGGTTCCGTACGTCCAGCCGAGTCCGTTGATGAATTCCAAGTTGATCCGCTGGGGATTTTTGCCGCTGGGATGGCTGTGCGCCGGTATCGGCGGCTGTGGCCTGGGGCCGGACGAGGTTCCGGCGCCGGCGCCGCGGCCGGTTGCCGTGCTTGAATTGCGAGAGTCCGATCCGGGCCGCTTCGACCGGTTCACCGGAACGATCGTTTCCTGGAAGACGGACCAACTGGGGTTCGAGGTGGCGGGGCGGGTGGAGTTCGTGGTCGAGCCGGAGACGCAGATCACCGGCCAGGTGGTTGACGCGCAGGGCAGCGTGGTGTCGGCGGGGACCGAGCTGGCGCGGCTCGATCCGACGCGGTACCAGTTGAATGTCGAGAGTGCCAAGGCGGACGTCGCGGCGCAGCAGCAGCAGCGCGACGCGGCTCAAATTGAACTCGACAGCGTGATTCCCGCCCAATTGGAGGCCGCTCAGGCCCAGTTCGCCCTGGCCAGGACCGAGGTGGAACGGAACGAGAAGCTGGTCGCCGAGAACGCCGCGGCCGCCCGGGCGCTCGACCTGGCCCGCGCCAAACAGGACGAAGCCACGGCCAACCTCAAGCAACTCGAGGCCACGCGGCAGGCGAAGCGGGCCGAGGTCGCGGCGCTGGAAGCCAAGATCGGCCAGCTTCAGGAGGCCCAGCGGCAGGCGGAACGCGACCTGGCCGATTGCCGCCTGCTCTGGTCCGTGCCCGGCCAGGTCGCCGACGTGCACGTGATCGCCGGCAGTTACGTGGAACGCGGCGAACCGGTCGTCACCGTGCAGATGATGCATCCGATCAAGGTCGAATTCGAGGTTTCGGCGGCCACCGCTCGCACCTTGAACCACCGCGACCCGGTCTCGGTCTACCTGCCGCAGCCGGATGGCGCGCCGCGCGAGATGCTCGCCTACATCTACACCATCGACGCCGTGGCCGACCCCACGACGCGGACATTCACGATCACGCTGATGTTGCCCAACCAGCGCGTCCGCGGCGAACCGCCCGCCGCGGAGGACGGGCAGGTCGTGGCTCGGACCGATACGATCGGACGGATGATCCGAGGCTTCGGGCTGCAGCCCGACACGCTGTTCGTGAACGAGAAGTATCTGCAACAGGACGCGGAGGGCAGCTATCTCTGGAAGATCGTCGGCGAGTCGGCGGGAACCTCGCCGGGAAGCAGCTCGCGGCTGCTGCAAGTGCGGAAAGTACGCGTCGTGCCAGGCGAGTTGCGGATTCCCATCCTGGGTCTGGCCGTGCTCCGTGACCTGAGACTGGAGGAGGGCGAGTCGTTCGACCCCGCCGTCGACCTGATCACCGGCAGTATCCGGCTGCCGGAAGGTTCCGCCGAACCGTGGTCGGGGGACCGCGTGTTCCTGGACCTGGAGCGGTGGGAATTGCGCCCCGGCGACATCGTGTCGGTCAGCCTGGCCCGGCAGCAGACGACTCCGGGCTTCTACGTGCCCCTGGACGCGATCCTGGAGCGATCCGGGCAGACCTACGTGTTCCTGGTCGAATCGACTACCGACGGCGATACGGTCCGGCAAGTGGAAGTCCGCGTGTCCGATCCCGTGGGCACTCTGCGACGCATTGAAGCCGCCGGCGGCCAGCCGCTGAGCGCCGGCCAGAAGATCGTCGCCCGCGGCGCGGCGTTCGTGGTGGATGGCGAGCGGGTGAGCGTGGCGGACGAAGTGGAGGTCCGCCGGTGAACCTTGCCGCGCTGGCGATGAAGTATCGCCCGATCGTCATTACCCTGACGGCCTTGCTGATGCAGTGGGGCGCGATTTCGGTCGTGACCATGCCGCGGCGCGAGGATCCCGAATACACGGTCCGCACCTGCGTGGTGACGACGGTTTGGCCGGGAGCCCCGGCCGAGCAAGTGGAAAAGCTGATCACCAAGCCGCTGGAGGAGGCGATCGACGGCATCGACGAGGTCGACGTCGTCTATTCGGAGACGAACGTCGGGATTTCCACGATCTACGTCGATGCGGAAGACGCAGTTCGCCCTGATCAGGTCGACAACGTCTGGGACAAGGTCCGCGCCCGAGTGCAACGTGTGGAGATGCCGCAGGCGGGGCTGGTGCCCGATGTGAATGACGAGTTCGGCGACACGAACATCATCCTGTTCGCCGTCTCGCAGGTGCCATTGCCCGGCGAGACCGCGATTCGCGACGAGCGGCGCTATACGTTCCGGGAACTGGACCTGATCTCGGAGAAGCTCAAGGACGAACTGCGGTTGTTGCCCGGCGTGGCGAAGGCGGCGCAGGACGGCGTCCGGCAGGAGGCGATCTATGTCGAGACGGACCTGGATACCTGGTCCCAGTTGAACCTGACGACATCGCAGTTGCAGCAACTGGTCGAGATGCGGAACATCGTGGCCAGCGGCGGCAGCATCGAAACCGACGCCGGGCGGTTCTCGGTCAAACCGGGCGGCGAATTGGACGCCGTGGAAGAGCTGGCTTCGGTCGTCGGCGGCACGGCGGGGGCTGCGAGCGATGGCAGCGACGGGCGGCCGGTCTCGTTGAGCGAACTGGGACTGCGCATCGTTCGCGGCTACGAGGACCCGCCGCGGTTAATCTGCCGCTATACCGATCCCCACTCGTCGCAGCCCGCGGTGGTGGTGGCCCTGACCATGAAGTCCGGCGCGAACATCATCACGATCTGCGACGCGGCCAAACAACGGGTGCGGGAACTGCAGGATGTGGAGCGGGTACTGCCGCCCGACGTGGCCATCACCCCCGTGTCGGATCAGTCGGTCAACGTCAACCAGAAGATCCAGGACGTGGTCAGCAACGTGGTGGGGGCGATCGTGATCGTGGTGGTCGTGGTCTTCCTGGTCGTCGGGTTTCGATCGGCCGCCGTGATGGCCTCGAACATCCCCGTGGTCGTCCTGGGCTCGATCGGTCTGATCACCCTGTTTGGCGTGCAGCTAGAACAGATCTCCCTGGCCTCGCTGATCATTGCCCTGGGTCTGCTGGTTGACAACGCCGTGCAGGTCTGCGACCAGTCGCGCACGAACCAGATGCTGGGCATGGATCCGGTGAGCGCCAGCGTGACGGGATCCAGCCAGGTTGCCAGTCCCATGCTGATGGGTACCGCGACCACGATCGCGGCGTTTGCTCCGATGCTCATCGCCCTGCAGGGCAGCACGCGGGAGTACGTCTACAGCCTGCCAGTGACGCTCTCGGTCACGCTGGCCGTCAGTTGGGTGCTGGCGATGACGTTTTGCACGATTCTGGGCGCGGCGTTCATCCGCGCGCCGCGCGACCCGTCTCGCCCCAGCGCCCCGCTGCCCTGGCTGTTCGCCCGGTTGCAGGCGCTGCTGGGCCGAGGGCGCCGCCCGGCCCCCGCCGGAGCGCCGCCGGGTGAGTCGGGCGAGTCATCTGAGTCGGGCGATGTGGCGGCAGCCGGCGGGGATCTGACCGATCGCTGGTTTCGCGCGGCGGTGCGGGCGGCGATCGACTACAAGTTTGTCACGCTCGGCGTCTCCGTGGCCTTGTTCGCCTGGTCGCTGACGCTGCCGGTGGGTTCGGAATTCTTTCCGCAGGACTTGCGCAATCAGTTCGCCATCGAAGTCTGGCTGCCCGAAAGCGTGACCATCGACCAGACCGATCGGGCGGCGCGGCAGGTGGAAACCATTTTGCAGAAACTCAGCCCCGCCGTGGGCGAGGAGGGCGAGCCGATTCAGAGGATTCTTGGGATCCGCACGATGGTTGGCGGCGGGGGCGCCCGCTGGTACCTGGGTTGGAGTCCCGAATCGCGGAAGGCCAATTATGCGGAGATCCTGGTGCGGACCACGGCCGCCGAGTTCACGCCTGAGCTGGTTCGCCGAGTGCTGGAAATCGCCGAGCGGGGCGACGAATCCCTGGGTCTGGCGCCTGTCGTCGGCGCTCGCGTGGTCCCACAGGAATTGCTGATGGGACCGTCGGCCGACCCGGTGGAGCTGCGCGTCTTCGGTCCTGGATTTGCCGACATGAAGTCCCTGCGGCGGTACGCGGATCGAGTCAAGGAGATGATCCGCCAGCATCCAGGCACGTGGGACGTGAGCGATTCGTGGGGTGTGCCGGGGTATCAATTGGAAGTGGACGTGGACGAGAACGCCGCGAACCTGGCCGGAGTCACGAATGCGGGAATCGCGCAAACGCTGAACGCCTACTACAGCGGGCATCACCTGACCACGTTCCGCGAGGGAGACCATCTGGTGCCGGTGTACCTGCGTCTGGCCTCGGACCTGCGGGCGGACATTGAACGGCTCCGCACGGCCACGGTCGAAGGGAGCGCCGGCAAAGTTCCTCTGGATACCTTCGCCACGATCAACGTGCGATGGGAACCCGCGCAGATCCGCCGCCGCGACTTGAACCGGGTGATCGAGGTTCGCTCGCAGGTCCGGCCCGGCGTGCGGGGCAACGACGTGGTCCAGGCCGTGCTGGCGTCCGACGACATGCGGCAGTTGCTGGCCGAGATGCCGGCGGGTTATCGGGTGGAGGCCGGCGGCAACCTGGAGAACTCGCAGGATGGCGCGGCCCAGTTGTCGGTCGCCCTGGCAATCTCGTTGCTGGTGATCATCCTGTTGCTGGTGATCCAGTACAACGGCTGGTCCAAACCGCTGATCATTTTGACCACCCTCCCGCTGGCCCTGATCGGCGCGCTTCCGGGGCTGTACTTCACGGGGAATCCGCTGGGTTTCATGCCGCAGCTCGGCATCCTGTCGCTGTTCGGCATCGTGCTCAACACGGGGATCATCTTCCTCGAGTTCGCGGATATTCTGATCAAGCAGGCTGCCGAGCGGAGCGACGGTTCGGGACCCATCTGCGGCCTCAGCGTGCCGCAGTTCCGCGGCTGTCTGGTGGACGCGGGAAAGCAGCGGCTGCTGCCCATTTTTCTGACCACGGCCACCACGATTGGCGGGCTCGTGCCCCTGGCCATTTCGGGAGGCCCGCTCTGGGAAGGCATGGCCTGGTGCATGATCTACGGGTTGACGGTGGCCACCTTGCTCACCTTGCTGGTGGTGCCGGCCCTGTATGCCATTCTGGTCGAGCACTTTGGCGTCAAGCCGGTCTGACAGGGCCGCAGGCAGCGCGGCTGGCGTGTTCGGTCAAGACGGCGACTGCGGCTGGAACCGATTTTTCGGCGCGGCCTTGCGACTATCGGTGAGACGCCCGACAATGCGGGCGGGGGTGAAGTGCCGCGGGAACCAGGCACCGATGCGGCTGCTTGTACGGCGGTCGTGCGACGCGGACGATTCTGCCACACTCACCCAGAGACGCGATAACACAAGGCGTCTCCGCAGGTCTGTCCTTCGCTGGACGTGGCGGAAGACGCTCATCCACGCCCGCCGGAACATCCAACAGGAGTGGCCGCCATGAGTTCTGCCCGCCGTGGGCGCGCGCCTGCGCGTCGCCAGAGTCGTCTGGTTCGTCGTCGTCTCGCGCACCATCAGCCTCCGCATCGGGCGCGGCTGGGATGGCTGGAGCAACTGGAAGATCGCCGATTGCTGGCCTCGGACTGGCAGAATCCGTTCCTGACGTACGACGTCAACAACGACGGGATGGTCAGCCCGGTCGATCCGCTGGTCATCATCAACGAGATCAATACCCGCTCGGTCAGTTCCAGCGACGGCCGATTGCCGGACCGCGCCGATCATCCGCAGGCACCTTACTGGGATACGTCGGGTGACGGCCTGTTGACTCCGATCGACGTGCTGCGGACGATCATTTACCTGGGACAGAATCCGGGGGGCGGCAGTGCGAACCCCGTGATTGCGACCGACGCCTCCTCCTACCTGCCCGGCGATGTCGTGACCGTCACCGCGCAGGGCCTGGCTGCCGGCGACGAATTGCAGATTGGTTTCCAGCACGTGGATCCGGCGACTGGCAACTATCCGCTGGTAACTCGCCTGGTGACGGACGGCGGAGCGGGCGATCTGGACGGCCAGCGCAACGGGCGGATAGCCACCGCCTGGACGATTCCGCTCGACACGTCCCGCGACGCGACGCTGCGGGCCGAAGCCCGCAACACGCGCACTGGCAAATCGGCCTCCGCGCCGATTGTGCTCGAGCCGCTGGGCGGACCGGCCAACGTGGCGACGGACAAGCGGGACTATTCGGCGCGGGAAACGGCCCGGATCACGGCCGCCGGTTTCCAGGTCGGAGAAACCGTCCAGTTCCAGGTGCTGCACACCGACGGCACGCCCAACACGGGCAACGGCCACGAGCCGTGGCTGGTTGAGGACGGCGGACCGCAGGACGGCGACGGTTCGCGGGATGGCAATGTCAGTACGACCTGGTACGTCGACCCGGACGACTCGCTGAACTCGCACTTCGAATTGACCGCCACCGGTCTCACGTCGGGACGGACCGCCTCGACCACGTTCACCGACGCGGTGAACCCGGACCTGGTGTCGGCCTGCGGCCTGGACATTATTTTCATCCTCGACGAATCCAGTTCGATCATCGGCGCCGGCGGGGTGAACAACATTCTGGCTGAGGTCCGGCACGCCGCCCTGACGTTCCTCGACGTGCTGGCCGATACCACGTCCCGCCTGGCGATCGTCGAGTTCAACACGAATGCCCGCACGCCGATCCCCACCTACGTTCCGATCACGTCGGGCCCGACCGGGACGATTGCCACCATCTTTGAACCGTACATCAACGACGCGCCGGGTGCCGCCGGCGACGGCTACAATCCGGCCGAATACGGCGGGACGGACACCCTGACCAATTGGGCCGCCGCCTTTCAGATGACGCAAGCTGTCAACAACAGCCAGGGCGTCGCGCCGCTGGTGATTTTCTTCACCGACGGCAACCCGACGACTCCGTTCACCAACCCGCTCGGTGCCGCCATCCCGCAAGCCGACGGCGTCAAGATCCAAGGCTCGCACATCTTCGCCGTCGGTGTCCCCAACCCGACCGTAACCAAGTCCAACCTGATCGCCGTCACGGGGCCGGACGAGTTCCCCGCGCCGCCCGGCACGACCAACGATTTCCAGATCGCCGACTTCACGGTCAGCAATGTCGACGATTTTGCCAGCGTGATCACCGAGATTGCCTTGGAACTGTGCGGCGGGACCGTGCTGGTCAATAAGATCATCGACCTGGACGGGGATCTGAACACCACCAACGACCAGTCCGATGGGGCTGGCTGGACGTTCACCGCCAATCCCGACGCTCCAGCCACCGCCACGCCGCCCATGGGTATGACGGACAGCGACGGCATGATCAATTTCGATCTGGACTTCGGCGGCGAGGACGAGGCCACGGTCGATATCACGGAGACCGTTCAGCCGGGATTCACGTTTCTGGATGCAAGCTGCACCGGATCGTCCATCTCCAACGGCACGCTCAGCGGCAGCTCCGTGAACGACATCCAGCTCAGTCGCCTCGACACGGTTTTCTGCACGTTCTACAACCAGCCCCGCAGCGCCGCCATCGACTTGCAGAAGGAAGGCGCTCTGGACCTGTCGGTCGTCGGCCCCAGCGACCAGGCCGACGTGGGAGACGAGATTGATTACGTCATCGCCGTGGCCAACGGGGGCAACCAGACGCTGGACAACGTGGTGGTCGTCGACACGGTCGTCAGCCTGACTCGCGTCGCCGATATCGTGGGCGACAACGACAACCTGCTTGAGGCGGGCGAAGTCTGGCAGTACACGGGCACCTACGTCCTGACGCAGGCCGACATCGACGCCGGCCTGAAGATGAATACGGCCACGGTCACCGCGGACGATCCGAGCAACAACCAGGTCACCGACCAGGATTCGCATACCGAAACGATCGGCCAGCTTCCCAGAATCGATCTGGAAAAGGACGGAGTCCTCGATCCGACCGTGGTTCCGCCGACGGATCGAGCCAACGTGGGTGACGAAATCGACTATCTGATCACCGTTGCCAACACGGGTAACGTGACTTTGGACACCGTGGTCGTGGTCGATACGGTCGCCAGCCTCACCCGCGGCCTGGACCTGGTCGGCGACAACGACAACCTGCTGGAAGTCGGCGAAATCTGGCGCTACGCCGGCACCTATGTGCTGACGCAGGCCGATATCGACGCCGGCCAGAAGGTGAACACCGCCACGGTCACCGCCAACGACCCGAACGACAACCCAGTGACCGACCAGGACACGAATACGGAAACCATCACGCGGATCGCAACAATCGACCTGGAGAAGGATGGTACGCTGGACCTGACCACTGTCCCGCCTGGTGATCGAGCCAACGTCGGCGACGAGATCGACTACGTAGTGACAGTCGCCAACACAGGCAACGTCACGCTGGACACGGTCGTGGTGGTCGACACGGTCGTCAGTCTCACGCGCGGCCTGGACCTGATCGGCGACAACGACAATCTGCTGGAAGTGGGCGAAGTCTGGCGCTACACCGGCACCTACCTGCTGACGCAGGCCGACATCGACGCCGGCCAGAAGGTGAACATCGCCACCGTGACCGCCAACGACCCCAACGACAACCAGGTGGCCGACCAGGATACGAATACCGAAACCATCACGCGGATTGCAGCCATCGATCTGGAGAAGGACGGCACGCTGGACCTGGGCGTGGTGGCGCCGGCCAATCAGGCCAATGTGGGCGACGAGATCGACTACGTGATCACCGTGACCAACACGGGCAACGTCACACTGGACACCGTGGTCGTGGTCGATACGGTCGCCAGCCTGGTCCGCGGCCCGGACCTGATCGGCGACAACGACAACCTGCTGGAAGTGGGCGAGGTGTGGCGCTACACCGGCACCTACGTGCTGACCCAGGCCGATATCGATGCCGGCCAGAAGGTGAACACCGCCACGGTCACTGCCAACGACCCCAACGACAACCCGGTGACCGACCAGGATTCGAATACGGAAACCATCACGCGGATTGCCACCATCGACCTGGAAAAGGACGGCACGTTGGACCTGGGCGTGGTCCCGCCCAGCGGCGCGGCGAACGTCGGCGACGAGATCGACTACGTGATCACCGTGGCCAACACGGGCAACGTGACGCTGGACACGGTCGTGGTGGTCGACACGGTCGTCGGACTGACGCGCGGCCCGGACCTGGTGGGCGACAACGACAACCTGCTGGAAGTGGGCGAGGTGTGGCGCTACACTGGCACCTACGTGCTGACTCAGGCCGACATCAACGCCGGCCAGAAGGTGAACACCGCCAGCGTGACCGCCAACGATCCGGCGGATAACCAGGTCACCGATCAGGACACCAATACCGAGATCATCCCCCGGAACGCCGCCATCGACCTGGAAAAGGACGGCACGCTCGACACGACCGTGGTCGCGCCACTTGGCCGAGCGGACGTGGGCGACGAGATCGACTATGTGATTGCGGTCGCCAACACGGGCAACGTGACGCTGGACACGGTGGTCGTGGTCGATACGGTCGTCAGTCTGGTCCGGGGTCTGGACCTGATCGGCGACAATGACAACCTGCTCGAAGTGGGCGAGGTCTGGCGCTACACCGGCACCTACGTGCTGACGCAGGCCGACATCAATGCCGGCCAGAAGGTGAACACGGCTACCGTCACCGCCAACGACCCGAACGACAACCCGGTGACCGACCAGGACACGAATACCGAAACCATCACGCGGATCGCAACAATCGACCTGGAGAAGGATGGCGCGCTGGACCTGACCACCGTCCCGCCAGGCGACCGGGCCAATGTGGGCGACGAGATCGACTATGTGGTGACCGTGGCCAACACGGGTAACGTCACGCTGGACACGGTGGTGGTGGTCGACACGGTCGTCAGCCTCACCCGCGGCCTGGACCTGGTGGGCGACAACGACAACCTGCTGGAAGTGGGCGAGGTGTGGCGCTATACCGGCACGTACGTGCTGACGCAGGCGGACATCGACGCCGGCCAGAAGACGAATATCGCCAGCGTCACCGCCAACGATCCCAACGATAATCAGGTGACCGACCAGGACACCAACACGGAAACCATCACGCGGATTGCCACCATCGACCTGGAGAAGGACGGCACGCTGGACCTGGGCGTGGTGCCGCCGGCCAACCAGGCCAATGTGGGCGACGAGATCGACTACGTGATCACGGTGGCCAACACGGGCAACGTCACGCTGGACACGGTGGTTGTGGTCGATACGGTCGCCACTCTAGTGCGCGGTCTGGACTTGATCGGCGACAACGACAACCTGCTGGAAGTGGGCGAGGTGTGGCGCTACACCGGCACCTACGTGCTGACGCAGGCCGATATCGACGCCGGCCAGAAGGTGAACATCGCCACGGTCACCGCCAGCGACCCGAACGACAACCAGGTGACCGACCAGGATACCAACACGGAAACCATCACGCGGATTGCCACCATCGACCTGGAGAAGGATGGCACGCTGGACCTGGCCGTGGTCCCGCCCAGCGACACGGCGAACGTCGGCGACGAAATCGACTACGTGATCACCGTGACCAATACGGGCAACGTGACGCTGGACACGGTCGTGGTGGTCGACACGGTCGTCGGACTGACGCGCGGCCCGGACCTGGTGGGCGACAACGACAACCTGCTGGAAGTGGGCGAGGTGTGGCGGTACACCGGCACCTACGTGCTGACTCAGGCCGACATCAACGCCGGCCAGAAAGTGAACACCGCCACCGTGACCGCCAACGATCCGGCGGATAACCAGGTCACCGATCAGGACACCAATACCGAGGTCATTCCTCGCGGTGCCGCGATCGACCTGGTGAAGGACGGCACGCTGGTTACGACCGTGGTCGCGCCGAGCGGCCGAGCGGACGTGGGCGACCGGATCGACTACGTGATCACGGTGGCCAACACGGGCAACGTGACGCTGGACACGGTGGTCGTGGTCGATACGATCGCCAGCCTGGTCCGCGGTCCGGACCTGGTGGGTAACAACGATAACCTGCTGGAAGTGGGCGAGGTGTGGCGCTATACCGGCAGCTACTTCCTGACGCAGGCCGACATCGACGCCGGCCAGAAAGTGAACGTCGCCACGGTCACGGCCAACGATCCCAACGACAACCCGGTCACCGACCAGGACGACAACACCGAGACAATTCCGCGCCAGCCTGGCATCGACCTGGTCAAGACCGGCACGCTGGACCTGACCGTGGTGCCCCCGATCGACCGGGCCAATCCGGGTGACGAGATCGACTATGTGGTCACCGTGGCCAACACGGGCAACGTCACGCTGGATACCGTGGTGGTCAACGATCCGCTGGTCTTGCTGATCCGCGGCCTGGACCTGATGGGCGACAACGACAATTTGTTGGAAGTCGGCGAGGTCTGGCGGTATACCGGCATCTATGTGCTGACGCAAGCCGATATCGACGCCGGCGGCGTGCTGAACACGGCGCTGGTCACGGCCAACGACCCGACCGACACTCCGGTCACCGACCAGGACACGAACGACGAACCGATCCCGCAGGTGCCGGCCATTGACCTGGAGAAGGAAGGCGCGCTGGACACCACGATCGTCGCTCCGACGAACCGGGCCGACGTGGGCGATCGGATCAATTACGTGGTCACCGTGGCCAACACGGGAAACGTCACGCTGGATACGGTGCAGGTCAGCGATCCGCTGGTCACGCTGGTCCGCGGCCCGGACCTGGTGGGCGATAACGACAACCTGCTGGAAGTGGGCGAGGTGTGGCGCTATACGGGCATCTACGTGCTGACCCAGGCGGATCTGGACGCCGGTCAGCGGCTGAACACGGCCTTCGTCACCGCCAACGACCCCAACGATAACCCGGTGACCGATCAGGACACCAACAACGAGCCGCTGCCGCAACTGCCGGCGATCGACCTGGAGAAAGACGGCACGCTGGACACCACCTTCGTGCCGCCCAACGGTCAAGCGGATGTGGGCGACCGGATCGGCTATGTGGTCACGGTGGCCAACACGGGCAACGTGACGCTGGACACGGTGATGGTCGCCGACACGGTCGTCAGCCTCACGCGCGGCTTGGACCTGGTGGGCGACAACGACAACTTGCTGGAAGTGGGCGAAGTCTGGCGTTACACGGGCGTCTATATCCTGACACAGGCCGACCTGGACGCCGGCCAGAAGGTGAACACGGCGACGGTCACGGCCAACGATCCCAACGACAATCCGGTCACCGACCAGGACACGCACACCGAACCGCTGCCGCAGCGAGCGGCGATCGACCTGGTCAAGGACGGCACGCTGGTCACGACCGTGGTCGCGCCGAGCGGACGAGCGGACGTGGGCGACCGGATCGACTACGTGATCACGGTGGCCAACACGGGCACCGTCACGCTGGACACGGTGGTCGTGGTCGATACGATCGCCAGCCTCACTCGCGGTTTGGACCTGGTGGGCGACAACGACAACCTGCTGGAAGTGGGCGAGGTGTGGCGCTATACCGGCAGCTACTTCCTGACGCAAGCCGACATCGACGCCGGCCAGAAGGTGAACGTCGCCACGGTCACTGCCAACGATCCCAATGACAACCCGGTCACCGACCAGGACGACAACACCGAAACGATCCCGCGCCAGCCTGGCATCGACCTGGTCAAAACGGGCACGCTGGACCTGACCGTGGTGCCCCCGATCGACCGGGCCAATCCGGGTGACGAGATCGACTATGTGGTCACCGTGGCCAACACGGGCAACGTCACGCTGGATACCGTCGTGGTCAACGATCCGCTGGTCACGCTGGTCCGCGGCCTGGACCTGGTGGGCGACAATGACAATTTGCTGGAAGTCGGCGAAGTCTGGCGCTACACCGGTATCTATGTGCTGACGCAAGCCGATATCGACGCCGGCGGCGTGCTGAACACGGCGCTCGTCACGGCCAACGACCCGGCCGACACTCCGGTCACCGACCAGGGCATGAACGACGAACCGATCCCGCAAGTGCCGGCCATCGACCTGGAGAAAGAAGGCACGCTGGACACCACGATCGTCGCTCCGACGAACCGGGCCGACGTGGGCGATCGGATCAACTACGTGGTGACCGTGGCCAACACGGGCAACGTCACGCTGGACACGGTGCAGGTCAGTGATCCGCTGGTGACGCTGGTCCGCGGCCCGGACCTGGTGGGCGATAACGACAACCTGCTGGAAGTGGGCGAGGTGTGGCGCTATACGGGCATCTACGTGCTGACCCAGGCGGATCTGGACGCCGGCCAGCGGCTGAACACGGCCTTCGTCACCGCCAACGACCCCAACGATAACCCGGTGACCGATCAGGACACCAACAACGAGCCGCTGCCGCAACTGCCGGCGATCGACCTGGCAAAGGACGGCACGCTGGACACCACCTTCGTGCCGCCCAACGGTCAGGCCGACGTGGGCGACCGGATCGCCTACGTGATCACGGTGGCCAACACGGGCAACGTGACACTGGACAGCGTGATGGTCGCCGACACGGTCGTCAGCCTCACGCGCGGCACGGACCTGGTGGGCGACAACGACAACCTGCTGGAAGTGGGCGAGGTCTGGCGTTACACGGGCGTCTACATCCTGACGCAGGCCGACCTGGACGCTGGCCAGAAGGTGAACACGGCCACGGTCACGGCCAACGATCCCAACGACAACCCGGTCACCGACCAGGACACGCACACCGAACCGCTGCCGCAGCGAGCGGCGATCGACCTGGTGAAGGACGGCACGC
>JAGFJK010000110.1 GCA_024102795.1 Pirellulaceae bacterium | reverse complement strand
GACCACAGAACACAAAACTCGAACCGCACAGCAGCATCAACAGCCCGCGATGCAGCGGTTGCTGGCGGAAAACGGCCGGCTGCGGCGGCAGTTGCAAGCCGCGCAGGAGGAGTTGGAGGCGGTCCGGACACAGTTGCAGACAACTCAGCAGCAGTTGAACGCAACCCGGCAGGAGTTGAAAGCAGCACAACAGCGGGCCAAGACGGCTGAGAGGCAGTTGCGGGCAGCGCAACGCGAGGTCGAGCGGTTGAGGCAGACAGTCGAAAAGCTCGGTCGCGCTGCGAAACGCCAGGCGGCCCCGTTTCGCAAACAAGATCAACCGAGCCAGCAGCCCAAAAAGCCGGGACGCAAGCGTGGAAGGCGGCACGGGCAGCACGCTCACCGGACGCCACCGCCCCAAATCGATGAGCATTACGACGTCCCGCTGCCGGATGCTTGCCCGCATTGCGGTGGCGGGCACCTCGAAGAAACGGCAATGGCTACGCAGTATCAGACAGAAATACCCCGCCGCCCCATCTATCGCCAGTTCGATATCCACATCGGGAAATGCTGTGACTGCGGGCGGCGCGTGCAAGGTCGACACGAACTGCAAACGTCCGACGCTCTGGGCGCGGCGAGCAGCCAGTTGGGACCTGACGCCCATGCCGCGGTGGTGATTCTCAACAAGGAACTGGGGCTCTCGCACGGCAAATGCGCCCGGCTTTTCGATCGCCTGTTCGGAATCAAGATTGCTCGTGCGACCAGCATCCGCTCGATCCTGCGAACGGCACAATTGGCTACGTCGGCACAGGAACAAGCGAAACGCGACATCCGCGGCTCGCCCTTCGTGGTGCCGGACGAGACCGGCTGGCGCGTGGGCGGCCGCAACGCCTGGCTGCACGTGATGGTGGGAGATACGGCGACCTGCTACAAGATTGGCAGGCGCAGCGGCGACGTGGCGGAAACGCTGCTGGGAAGCGACTGGTCAAACACGATGATCCACGATGGGTGGTCCGCCTACAATCGGTTCCGGTCCGCATTCCACCAGCAATGTATTCACCATCTCAAGCGCCGATGTGAGCGACTGTTGAAAGCAGCCGTCGGCGTCGCGGCGCGTCTACCACAAGCCGTGCTGCAATTGATCGAAGAGGCCTTCTGCGTTCGGCGTGGGTGGCGCGGCCATCGCATCAGTACCGACGAGTCAGCGATGTTGGGCCTGGACCTCACTTGTCGGCTAGAGAAGCTTACGCAGGGACGATTCTGCAACAAAGAAAACCGTAAGCTGGCGGATCATATTCTCAAGCACGCTTTGCATTGGTTCTGGTTCTTAATCGACCCCAAGATCGACGCGACCAACTACCGCGCGGAGCAGGCATTACGGTTCGCCGTTGTGAACCGGAAAGTGTGGGGTGGCAACCGCACTCCACGGGGCGCAGACGCCCAAGGCATCACGCTCACTCTCGGTCGGACCCTCGAGCAACGAGGCCACTGTCCCGTCGATTGGTTCTCCCGCCTCCGCCGCACACCGGGTGGAATTCCTCTGCCAGACCCGGTGCGGTAAACAATTACGGTAGCGGTGTTGAAGTTCCAGGCGACACCGGTTTCCAACTCGCAGAAGCCAATGATTAGTGGTGACCGGAAATTGCTCCCCGATTTTACCGCTCGCAGATTCATCTCAATTGGGGCCAACTTCCTCAGCTCGCACGAACAGTCCCCTTTCCAAGTTCTCACAAGAAGCTCGACAACAGAGCCATCCCAGCCATCGCTTCGCACAGACCAAACTTGAGGGCCCGCGACGTTCCCACGCCACCCAAAGATCCTCTGCATTGCAAGTCCACAAAAGCTTGTATTCTCAACACGATTTTTGCGATAATGACACGAGTCGCCGCCAACACATAGCCCGATCCATAGGGGCCCATTGCGATCGACGTAATCGCTGAAGCAAAGGCGGCTTACACTGGCGAACCAGGCCGGTAATGCCCGCGTGGCCAGCGCATGCCAGGCCACGAAGGCGGGCCTCGCCGACAAACATCGGCAAACGGTGTGCGCCCAGAGTGTGCGCCAGTGGCGGCCGCAAAGTCCGACGCAAGAAGAGGGTTGTGAGCACGAGCGCAGCGAGCCGAACCGCCCGTGCCATGCCGATGGCCCTTACGGCAAGCGACAGCCAAACACTTCCATCAAGGTGCCTCGCTAGCCCCTTGTATGTTCGATTCGTTTCCCCAGTCAGTCCTGTGTGGCAAACTGGGGAGGGAAGTCGTGAGGAGCCCTTGAGCCCCCTGAGGTTCGACCTCTTACGGAAGATTGTTCCTCCGGCCCCTGATCCAGGCTTGGTTACATCTTACGGCTAGACCGTTCATAACAAGGACCGCCGATGTCAGGGGATTGCCGGAGAAACCTCACGGCCCGGTTTTTGCTCCCTTTCTGTGCTGGAGGATCTACCATGCCCTCGAATTCGACTGGGACCACGGCGATCGGTGTCGGAATTGACACGGCACGCTACGCACATCATGTGACTTTCCTCAAAGAGGACGGTCAACAGCCTGCCACCCGGGCATTTCACTTCAAGGAGTCGAAGGAGGGCTACCAGCGTTTGCTGAAGACGCTGCTGCGACTTCAGGAGCAGTATCCACAAGCCCACTTCTACCTGCGCATCGATGCAGCTGGCCAATACGCACTCAATCTGGAAGGGTTCTTGCGTGGCCTGTCCATCCCCAAAACGATCTCGGTGGGAGAATCCAATCGCAACAAAGCCTACCGTCAGGTGCTGTTCCCCAAACGCAAGTCCGACCCGGCCGACAGCCACGCATTGGCTCGCTTTGCCGTGATCGAACGGCCTCGAGAGACGCGGGAGACGCCCACGGCGTTCTATGCCTTGCGCGAGGTGGCCAGTCGGCTGGAAAGCCAATCCCGTCAATGCGGCCGCTGTCTCAATCAGCTTCACAATTTGCTCTCGCGGGTATTTCCGGAGTTGTCCGTTTTGGTATTCGATCTGGCGGCGTCTTGGGTGCTTCGCCTGCTCAACAAGTATCCGACTCCAGAAAAGCTTGCTCGGGCGCATCTGGACTCTCTGAAGGCCATTCCTTATCTCAGCGACGAAATGGCGATGGAGATTCGCCAAGCGGCGCAACAGACCGTCGGCACGTTCCGCGGCGCGACCGCTGAATCGCTGGTGAAACAAGCGGTCCAGGAGTTGCTTCACGCCCAGGCGATGGAGAAAAAGCTGGAAACACTGCTGGAAGAGACGTATCAGACGCTGCCTCCTTCGAATCACCAGCAGATTGAGACGATCCCCGGCTTGGGTTTGCGCACCGTGGCTGCACTGGTTGCCAAGATGATCTCCATCGATCGCTTCGAAACGCCCGCAAGCCTGGTGGGCTATTTCGGCATTTTTCCCGAGGAGGACACTTCCGGAACCGACAAGCACGGCAAGCCCGTCGCGCCCGGGGCCCAGCGTATGTCGCGCAAAGGGAACGACCTGGTCCGCAAGTACCTATGGATGGCAGCCATGGTAGCGGTCCAGCACAATCCAGCCATACGTGCGCTGCATGAGCGTCTCAAAGCCAGAAACGTCAAACCGAGCGTGGCACTGGGCCACTGCATGCGCAAACTGCTGCACCTGGTGTTTGCGATCTGGAAATCAGGAAAACCGTTCGATCCAGGGCACTATCCTTGGGGTTCCACGGGATCTGCCCACGCGCCGGACACCGCCGCTCACGAAAAAACGGCCGCGGGCCACAACCAGGACAGTGAGCCCGGACAACAAGTGGTCACCGCAGCCACCGGCAAAATACCTGCTGCCGACGGCCCGGTCCAGCAAATGCCCGTGCCAGCCAGCCCAGCGCAGCCGACGACACCGGCGACCACTCAACCGGGCCTGATCGACTTCCAGGCTCTGCGTAGCGAACTGAGCATGGAGCGTGTGCTGCGTCACCTAAAACTGTTTGACGACTTGCACGGCCGCAATCGCCAACTGCGTGGTCCGTGTCCGATCTGCGGCAAGCAAAACCCTCGGAAGCGAAGCTTCTCAGTCAACTTGAACAAGCACGTCTTCCGCTGTCTCAATCCGGACTGCGGAATCCAGGGGAACGCTCTCGATCTGTGGGCCACGCTCAAGCAGCAGAGCGTCTACGAAGCGGCCGTCGACTTGGCAAGCACGTTCGGCCTCACCCTCCGGGGAATCAGAGAAGAGGCAACCCGTTAACTGCGATCCACCAGGCACCATGGCCAGACCCCCACCAGACGACTTGTTGCGTCATACGCT
>JAGFJK010000109.1 GCA_024102795.1 Pirellulaceae bacterium | reverse complement strand
GACGGGTGCGGAATCCCCAGCGTGTACACCGCCGCCACCAACTCGCCCGAATCCCCGACGTAGATCGTCCGACACGCCCCCAGCGCGTAAACCACCGCGCTGCCCACGCCGAGCGCGACCGCAAGCCAGCCGTCCCGCCGATCACTGGGAACAGAGCGCCTTTCGATCATACTGGCCCGATCGCCCACAGCACCGGCGTGTACGTCGGTCCTGCGCATGGAACGGTTGGGTTGCGTGTCCTGGAGTTCAGCGACTCGACGCTGACCAGCGCGTCGAATCGCCGAGCTCGAATCCGTCCCGGAACATCGCATCGAATCGGCGAGCCTGGACGCTCAGTAGGTGCGGATCCGATCCGGTCGCCGGACCGTTGTCGTGGAAGACGACCAGGAGGTTCCCGAGCCGATCCGCCGCGACCGCCGCGCTGCGGGGCGAGACCCCCGTATGCGTGTTGACCAGGATGTCGTCACCATCCGGTGTGCCGTCGGCGAAATAGCGGCGCAGTCGGACTCCCTTGCTTCCCAGCGGGGACGCCTGCGTGACCTCCCACGTCACCACGAACCCGGCCCGTTCGGAGGCCGCGACGCTTGGTCGCCCTTGCCCGTAGTCGGGCAGCGTATTCACCTGGAAGTCGGGTCCAGTCGGCGTACCATCGCTCAGAAATCGGCGTGCGCGGATGCTGGAGCCGTAGCTCTCCCACGCTACGACAAAGCCGCCGTCACTCAGCATCGCCGCGGAAGGGTGACGCTGGTCGTGCAGGGTGATGGTGTTGACTTGGAACTGCGGACTTAGCGGCACGACGTCCGCGGAGTACCGTCGGGCCTGGACACTGGCGCCACTGGTGTCGTCTCCGGGCGAGAGCGCGCTGGCCCACGCGACGACGAATGAGCCGTCCGCGTCGACAGCGACAGATGGCGTTGCTATGTAGTGCGCCGGAGCGGAGTCGTTGACCTGGAAGTCGTCGCCGAGTGGCACGCCGCTCTCTGTGAATGCTCGTCCCTGAACGCTCATCCATCCCGGCTGCGGCCCATTCGATCCGTAGCTCTTCCATACGACGACAAACTCTCCGTCGGCGCCCATCGCGACGTCGGATTCCTCCTGAATGCTGGTCGTATAGCTGTTGACCAGGAACTGGTCCCCGAGTGGTGTGCCGTCGGCGGAGAAGAGCCGAGCCTGGATGCTCGTGACGCTCGTGTCCCCGTAGTCCATCCTGTGGTTGCTCCAGGTGACGACAAAGCGACCTACACCGTCGTGGGCCACCGCCGGGTCGACCTGCCCGTATCCGGAGTACGTATTGACCTGAAACTCGTCGCCGTTCGTCTGTCCGTCGGCGTGGAATCGCTGCCCTTGGATGCTGCGGTCGTGCTGGTCGGGCCCGTAGGATCCCTCGCTCGTCCACACGACCGTGAAGTTGCCCTCAGGAGCTGCTGCAACGCGTGCGTCGTACTGCCGCCCGGTCCAGTAGGAGTTGACTTGGAACTGTGCGCCGTTTGGGGTCGGCTGTGCCACGACGGCATTCGCGGCGAAGGCCAACATGGCACAGACGTTCCGGAATCGCCGTCGATGCAGGTCGCGCTGGGTCATGACGTGAACTCCTCGACGTGCCGGTGGGGCGAGCGGTTCTACGATCCGATGGGACCCCAAAGGCTACACGCGGATCGCAAGTCGGTGCAACTCTGTGACAGGCATCAACGACCCAAGCCGTCCGTGCGTCGAGGGAACCGCGCTTCGCCAGCCGCTCCGGTTCGTGGCGTCCCGAAAGGCAAAGGCTCATAGAGGGAGAACAGGCGGCGGCGCAGCGCCTGATGGCAAGGCCGGCACGGCCTGGGCCCTCCCTGCGCCGGAGGCACGGGCGCCTCGCCGGCCACCCATGACGTTTGTCCTTAGCTGAAAGCCTTTGCTCTTGCTCTATCTGTTCTCGGTCCCAGGCTCTACCCGAGCCGGTGCAGGCCCCACGAAAATGGCCTCTGACTGAATTTCTACTGCTGGAGCTGCTGGAGGTTGTGGCGGTAGAGGGCGTTGTCGGGTTC
>JAGFJK010000102.1 GCA_024102795.1 Pirellulaceae bacterium | reverse complement strand
CGATCCACATCATCACCGGACAGTAAACTAGCAAAGCCGTTCCGCAGAGCAGGTAAAAGAAAATGCGGTATTCCGGAGCTAGGAACGCATGAAACGTGCGGGTCGTATCCACAGTTGAGACCTCTTTGGCCGCTTCCAGCCGCACGATATGCTCGAATAATGCCCACGCCGAAAAGTGCCAGAGCAGACTCAGTGAACAGATGCTGAGAACTACAGCTCCAATAATGCTGCGGGCAAGCAACCACCAAACAGGTACGCTGCATATGCTGACGATTAAGACCCCATGCATCAGCAGGAGTGCGGGATCATGTCCGGTACGGCGAAACTCCAATAGAGGCACCAGTGCCAGCGGCAGGACACCCATGCCGATCCGGCGCATCTTATACGCCCACGTCTGCGAATCGATTTCGGTTGCCTGGGTGGACGCTGAATAGTGCGGCCGGAGACCTTCCGAAAAGATAAGGGCCGCGATTATCGCGGAGCCTGTCCACATCAACAGTAGGATATACGGGATGCGTACCCCGATCTCCTGCACTTGGTCCGCTAATAGGGCCAAGCCGAATGTGGCGACGATTATCGCGATGATCGTTTTCATGAACTGAGTAGGCACCGCCAAGCAACTGGCCGAACGTTTCAGTTCACCTGCGGGGCGGGGTGTGGAACCTTGAACTATTGAGAACGGTGACGACCCGCCCCGTCAGGTGCAACGATTTGTTTTCGGCTCGTTCACCTCAAAGATCTCCTTAACCGGAATTCAACAGAGAGATCATGATGAAGATCGAGCTTCCGTCGTCAGCCGCGCGGTTGGCATTCTCGACAGTCGCACGGTAGGCATTGTCGACGAGGTAGCGTGCGACTTCCTCGGGCTCCTTCGCCCGGAGCTGCTGAACTACTTCATCGCTGCTTCGGGCGAAAATCGCCACAGTTGTGTCGCGGTCGGCCTGCTTGAGATGCTGAATCGTTTTGTAATCCAGCATGCCGGTGATCACGTTGTACCCGCTGAGTTTGCGTAGCTCCGCATATAGTCGGGCACCGAACGGCTCTTCACCGCCACTCATCGACATGTCCTCCTCCGCTTTCCTGGGAACGCCGAACGAATTGCGATCTATCCGGCGGCAGGATGCGGACGGATAGATCGGCGTTGAACTTTGTCGCCCGTCCACCGGCCCCGCGCCACGGACTATGCGAATCCTATCCGCTGGAGTCTGATGGTCGCAAGGGATTTCGGAGCCGGTACCAGATGGGAGCGATCGGCGAATTCAGGACGTCGCGCCAACTTCGCCGAGTTTCCATCAGCACCAGTTGCAATCTGGCGCCGCAGGATGGACAGCGGCACGGGGCTTCCTCACGCAACTGCCAGTTCTGTGGCTCAAACTGATCGGCTTCGTCCGACAACGGCACGTCGGCCGCGCCCAGCAACCGTGCACACCGATCCAGATAGCTCGCCCGCCGCCGGTTGCTCCAGCCGCCGAATGTCCGAGTCTTGGTGACCCCGGCGGGCAGCACGTGCAGCGCCCAGCGGCGCGTGAACTCGAGCGCAGTCAAGACCAACAAAAGACCAGAAACCCAGCAATCGAGCGGCTGCGCGGTGGAAGCAGCGGCTGGAGTGGTGGGTGGGCGGTCCGGCGGAGGGGAAAGGGCAGGGGCGACCGGGGATAAGCGGGCAGAAAGCGCTGGTCACCGGGCGTCAAACCGCTCGTCAGGCAGCTTCGAGAAGCGGCATCCCTGTCAGCCTTGAGTTGCCGAAACGCCTTGTGACAAACTTGCACTCGACTTGAATTGCCGTTTTCCAAGGCCACCGTCCGCCGTAGCGGGCGAGACCCCAGCAGAGCATCCGGTCGCGGCTTTGCCGGGCTTCCATTCTCCATTTCTCCCACACTGACTTTTGGGAAACGAAGCGAGTTTGAGTAGGAGTCTCGCGGCGATCTGGCTCACGCGAGTCGCCTGCGCCGTGGCTTCGGCGATCAGGTACTTCTCGTACGCGCCGGCGAAGAAAAATGTGGGATTTTCGTGAGCGGTGACAACCTGTGGTCACTCCGTGAGAAGACCGGCGAGCGGCAGGCGTGGTACGCTGAAATGTGTACAGAGGCACACTCTTGGCGCACGGGAGGGCACCGATGCCGGCTCAAGCCAGAAACCAGGTCGTCCGCAACGGCGAGATCGCGGTCTATCACTGCTGGTCGCGGTGCGTGCAGCGAGCGTTCCTGTGCGGCCAGGATTCGTACACGGGCGACGATTACGACTATCGGCGCGACTGGATCGAGAAGCTGCTGGAATACCAGGCCGGCGTGTTCGCGGTCGATGTGGGCAACCACAGTGTGCTGTCGAACCACCTGCACCTGGTCGCTCGCACGCGGCCCGACATCGCGGCCGGGTGGTCGGACGAGGAGGTGGCTTGCCGCTGGAAGCTGGCCTGGCCGGAGTGGCAACCGGACCTGCAACGGTGGGTGCGGGAGCCCACGAGTGTAGAGCGATTGTCCCCAATCGCTCCTTGCGTAACGCAAACCACCGGCGCCAACGAACCCGATTGGGGACAATCGGGCTACACTGGGAGCAATGCTACGGATGCCGGGAAATCCTGGATGAGCAGGCACTGCTGACCTGCATGGTGTACGTGGACATGAACCAGATCAAGGCGGGCATGGCCGCGACGCTGGAGGATTCGCGCACCAGCGCGATTGCCGCTCGGCTGGCCGCCTGGCGGGCGCGCGAGGCGCAGACATCACTGGAGGAATTTCACAGCTCGCGCGGCGGCGGTGGTTACGACTTGTCGCTGGAACAAGTCGAAGTGTTGCTGAAGGACGCCTGGCTGGCACCGATCTGTTCGGGCGGAGTGTTGATTACTCAGAGCGCGGCGGAAGTGCCTGGCAGGTCGTCGACGTGGGAAGTTGCTGGCGAGGCCGAAGCCGCGCTGCTGGATTCGCCGCCCGTGGACTCCGAGCGGGTCGAAACGTGTACCTCAGTCGCTGCCGGTGTTGATGCATCGGATGAGCCGCCAGTGTTCCTTTCGTCCTGCTCGACTACTGGGACGAACGAGGCTGCCGATAGCAGTCAGTGCGACGCGACCAGCGGCGCGACGCCTCCCGCGGACACGGTCTCGTCCGGCGCAGTCGCCGGCTCGTCGAGCGCGGACGCCGGTTCGTCGAGCGCGGACGCCGGTTCGTCGAGCGCGG
>JAGFJK010000084.1 GCA_024102795.1 Pirellulaceae bacterium | reverse complement strand
GACGGCCAGTGCGCGGCGGGCAAACGGATGGGCCGCGTCGGTCGCCAGCATCGCCAGGGCCTCGGATTCCGCCTCGACGAACCGCCCCGTCTCCAGCAGCAGTTCCGTCAAACGGTGCCGCAACGGCGCCTGCTCGCCCGCTTCGGCAACTCCCAACGCCCGGTAGTACAGGTCGATGGCTTGCGTCGGGTCGCTGCCCTCGGCCAGCGATTGGTCATAGGCCCTGGCCAGGCGAATGCGGGCCTGGCCATCGTCGGGCCGCAGCCGCAGGTACCGATGGATATATCCCGACGCCGCCCGCCACTGGTCCTGCTGCTCCAGTTCGACGGCTCGATCCAGAAAGATGCTGGCCAGCCGGCGGAGTTGAAACCCGTGCCAGAAGTAGGCCGCCACGGTCAGGCTGGAGAAAGCCAGCAGCGTTCCGACCAGCAGGGGGACGTTCAGCTTGTGGATGGACGGATTCGCCGCCCTGCGCCGGGGGCGAGAGTTGGGAGTTGAAACCATGGGCTGGCAAACTTTCGCGGGAGCCAAGATCGTTACTCGTTCCCGTAGTAGTAACCGTACGAATGCTCGTAGCGGCGCCTGGGAACACCGTTCATCACGCAGCCGACCAGATTGGCGCCGGCCGCATGCAGCCGCTCGTAGCTGCGTTGCACCTGGTCCACGCGGCTAACGTCGCGGCGGACACACAGGATGGCGGCGTCGGCCGACTTGGCCAGCACCAGCGACTCGCCCGCCGGCAGCACTGGCGGCGTGTCGATCACCACGTAGCGGTAGCGGGCCCGGGCCTCGTCCAGGAGGTCACGCCAAGCGCCATTGCCCACCAGCTTGTGCGGGTTGGTGCACAGGCGACCGGCCGGCAGCACATCCAGGCATTCCAGCCAACTGCCAACCACAGCCTGCTCCAGCGCGACTTCGTGGCTGAGGACCTGGGCCAGCCCCGGCTCCAATTCGAGTTCAAACAGGTCGTGCACGTCGGGAGCCCGCAAGTCGCTATCAATCAACAGGGTCCGCTCGCCCGTCGAGCGAGCCAGGCTGACGGCCAGTTGCGCCGCCACCGTGGTCTTGCCCTCGCCGCTGGCCGCGCTCAACACGGCCACGACCTGCAACTTTTCCAGGGACTGAGACAACACCAGGTGGGTCCGGAGGTGATCCACGCTTTCCTCGAACAGCCGCAGCGCCTTGTTGACGCGCCCGCCACGACTGCGGAAGCGACTGGCATGGACGATCTCGCCGACCACCGACAGCTTGCCGTGCTCGACCAGTTGTCGCGTGTCGGTGACGCGCTGCAACTGCATTTCCCAGAGCAGGGCCAGCAGAAAAGGCAGCGCCAGGCCCGCCCCGCCGGCCAGCACCAACTGCTTGAACGGGATCGGATCCTCGGGGCTCCGCGGCATCGTGGCTGGCTGCTTCAGCTCGACCCGCGCGGGGGCCCGCTGTTCGGTTCGCAGCAGATGCAACCGCTCGGCCACCGACTCCAGCAGCTTTTCCTCCTGCAGCAGTTCGCGCCGGCGAAACTCCAACTCCAGGTTCTCGGTACGGGACAGCTTGAGTTTGGCCGTCTGTTGGGTCAACGCTTCCTCCAGAACCCGTTCGCGCACCAGGTACGCTTCCAGCGTCTCCCGCATGGTCGCCAACTGTTCGTCGCGGGCAACCGTCTGTTCGGTTTCCAGCCGCCGCTTCAGCTCGGCCGCCAGTTCGACCTGCGAGTCCGCCAGGAACTGCTCGTCCGCGGCGATTTCCCGTTGCAGGCGCTGGTATTGGGGATCGTTCTGGCCTCGTGCGCTGCGGCTGAGCGTTTCCGCGGCTTCCGCCTGCCGGCGACTGATGGCCTGCTTCAGATTCAGCACTTCGGCGCTGTCGGCGACCAGCTTCCCCACCTCGTCGTCCTGCACCTGGATGGGCGTGGTCTGCAGGTATTCCTCGAACGCCTTGAGCTGCGACTTGATGACTTCCAGCTCGACGCGCACCGTGTGCAGCCGGGCTTGCAAGTCGGCCAAGGGGTTGATCCGCTGCTGGGTCTCGTCCCATCCCGGCGCGGCGGCCAGATCATCGCCACTTTGTTGCCGCGACAGCACCCGGATGTTGTCCTTCAGGCGTTCGACCAACCGCTCCTTCTCCAGCTTGGCTTGCTCCAGTAATTCAATCAGGCGAGTGGTCCGCCCGGCCTCGAACTCGTCGGCCAGCCGAAAGTAGGACTCGGTGACCGCGTTGGCGATCAGGTGGGCGTTTTCGGCGGAATGCGAGGTACAGACGAGGTGAAACAGCTTGGTACCCCCCGCCGCCTTGACCCGGATCATGTCGGCCAACTTCTCCACCGGATCGTCTTCGCCGGCCAGTTCGGGCAACTCGCCGATCTCGGGCCGGCTGATGACGGGCCCCAGCACCAGCGAGCTGCGGATCAAGCCCTGCTGGTCGGCGACGAAGTCGCGGTCAACGCCGGAGGGACTGAGAATGTACGGCTTCTCGTCGTCAATCCACAGCAGGGACTTGGCCTCGTACTGCGGCCTGTACACGGCGAACACGGCCACGCAGCCGACGGCCGCCAGAATCAGTCCCAACGGCATGGCGATCTTCCACCACTGCCGCCACACGTTGAGGATCAGCTTGGGGGTGATCAAGCCGGCCGCGGGTGAGCCGGAATCCCCGGAAGGACGCGGAGCTGGATAGTGCGACACGAACCTTACCCGTAATGGAGTCTTGGACCCGGCCGCCCAGGCCGGGTCATCGGTTGCCGATGTTCAGGGGAAGCTGGCCGCTGCCGCGGCGAGCCGCTGCGCTGGGTGGCTATCCGCTCGGCGCCGCGTCCGGCTCGCCGTCGGACCGGTACACCAGTTGGCCCAGGTACCACAACACAAGGGCGAACAGCGCGGCGGCCAACGGCAACATGACATAGCCGGCCAGGTCGTGCGAAAACGTCTGGGCCGCCTCACTCGACACCAGGTTGTACAGCAGCCCGGTCAAAACGATCCGGGTCGCGTTGGCCACCAAGGCGATCGGCAACGCGGCGCCCAGCAAGAGCAGCCGGACCCACCAGGCGCGCCGGACAACCACCACGTAGAAGAACGACAGGGCGGCGATGCCCACAAAGATCCGCAGCCCGCTGCAGGCCTGTTCGACCTCCAGGCGATGTTCGCCCAGTTGGATCGTGTTGCCCTCGCCCAGCGCGGGTTGCCCCAGGCACTGCAGCACCCAGGTGCTGATGCTCGTTGCCACCCTTTGCAACTGCCAACTCAACAAATGCTCGGCCCGGAAGGGCAGTGGAATGGCGAAGAGCAGAAAAAACACCGCCGGCCAGGCCCACCCTAGCAGGCGGACGCCGCCCAGCAGCCACACGACCCCCGCGACCCACAAAACGAGCGACCAGCCATCCAGGGCGTCGACATAGAAAACGGCCGCCGTCGCCCGCATCGCGGTGCTCAGACCCAGCAACCCCAGCGCCGGCCAAGCGAAGTTCGGGGCCAGCCCAGGATAGGATTCTCGACGCAACCACAGCATCCAGCCAGCCAGGGGCACCACGAAAAAACCATGCGAATAATCCGGTTCACGCGACCAGGTCTGGACCAGTTCAACCAGGACCGGCCAGTTCGCCCAGGCGCAGGCCGCCAGCAGACCGAACAAGACCAGCCCGCGCGCCCGCCACCCCACGAAAACTTCCTCGCGCGGCGGCGCGGCGGCGGGAACCGCTGGCTTGCGGGCGGCTGCGCCCCGCCTTGCGGCCACGGGCGCGGCGGCGCGGCCCGAAAGGGCTTCTCGCCCTGGTTGCCATCGTGGACGCTTGGACTTGGTCTTCATGCCAACCTCCCAACCTGCCGCCGAGCCTCCGGGGAGGCTCGCCAAGGGGTCGTCAATCGCTAATGCCCGTACACATAGCGCCGCAGCTTGTTCTGGATCCGACTCCGCAACTGCCAGCGGCTGGCAGCCGTGAACGACTCGCAAGCCTGCTCCGAATCGGTATTCATCAGTTCCGAGTCGAAGAAGTCACGTTCCCTGGCGGTTAACGTGGATCGAAACTCATCGAACTGCAGCTGCGGAAAGTCGCCCCGTTCCGACGCCGCAGGAACGCGAGCCTGGTGTGCCTGCCACTCGCGGCTTCGCCGCCGCTTCTCGGCACGAAACATCGTGGAAGCCTTGCTGCGGGCAATTGTCGCCAGATACGTGATCAGCCGCACCCCGCGGTCCGGATCGAATTGTGCGAGCAGTTCGGCGTTATTGGAAACGACCGCATACCAGACCTGCGCCGCCACTTCCTCCACCACGTTGGGATCCCAGTGGCGCGGTCCAAACATCAGACGGACGGCGGCCAGCAGCAGTTCGTGGTACAGCAGATACAGTTCGTCCCACGCTCCCGTCTCACCCGCCAGGCAACGCTCGACCAGGTACCGCTCGGCCCGGATCTTGTCCGGCGCCGCATCGGCCCGGGCGCAACCAGACATCGTCAACGAATCGCGGATGGATTCCAGGGTAGACAAGCAAGCGGTTCGCAGATCGGAAAATCGTGCGGCGGTCACGGCCGACAGGGAAGCGAAAGCGTCGTCGTGAGCTTGGCGGGCAGGGCAACCAGAAGGCGGGTGAAAGTCCGGTCGGTCCGCACTCCGTCCTGGTGGGGTGATCGACTTCCGTGATCCCCTTCAAGGTGTTGAGCGGCGGAAGTCCGCGAGCCCAATGCGACCAAGGATACGCACTTTCGGGTGTTCGTCAAGAGTTTTGGTTGGGTTTTTTTGCCACCCATTGTGATGGTCCGGAGAACTCGCCGCTCGCGGCACGGCAGTCCGAGTAACCTGGATGGCATTGGAGTGGTCCCCCGGTCACGTGGAGAAAAGTGGGAAATTCCCGCGAGATTTGGCCCAAAGGTCTTGATTTGGTCCTCGCAAGCAAGACAATCATCTGCCTGTTGGGCGCGCAGCCGTTGCGACCCGCCCAGGTCCGCTGCGCGTGGGTGCCTTCTCAGCTTGGCCCGATATGGAATCTCCGCTTTATTGGTGGCCAGTTCCCGCAGCCGTCGCCCCGGTGACGGTCGCTGCTGGCGTGCTGAGCGTGATCTGGCTGCTGCCGATAGGCGCTCGCGGCTCGCTGGTTTTCCAGCCGCCGACCGCCAGCGCGGACGCGCGATCGACAGCCATCGCGGCGGATGGGACGGGATTGATTGACGTGGAGACGGGTGTGGCCGCTCTGGCCGCCGACACCCGCTTGTCGGCGGCGACCGGCGAGCTGGCGGCGATGGGTGCATTCCAGGATGCCTCGACCGTTGGGAAGATTCGCGTCCCGAACAGTTCGGACAGTTCGGACCACGGCTCGGCGTGGTGGCCTGTGGAAGGGACGATCTCGTGGCCTGGCGACCCGCGCGGTTCCGCCGCGGCTCGACGAAACTGGACCGGCTGGTTCACCAGCCACTCGTTCCGCGCGGGCCGGGACTGGGAGTCGGGGCGCTTCGCAGCCGTCGACCTCCTGGTACTGGGCGGCGAGACCCGGAACCCGTCGTCCGCGCCCATGTTCGGCTCGTTGTCGTTCGCGCTGTCAGTGGGCAGTGATCCCGGTGTGGGAGCCGCGCACAGGGACATCTTCGGAGTGCGCGAAGCAGGTCCGGATGGGCTGCTGGCGGGTGTTCGTGCGGGGCCGGGCAGCAGTGGTCGAGTTGGAGGGAACGGTCGCGCGGACGCCGGAAGTGCGGATGCAACACTTGCCGGTGCGGGCTCGCCGGAACCACCCGCCTGGTTGCGTTGGGCGCTCGACCTGATGGCGGAGTTCGGAGTGCTGGGCTCCGCGATTGGCATGGCCATGGCGGCGTTCCTGATCAAGTTCATTGCCACCATGACCACGCGCTGAATCGGGCCGCTCGTTCGGGCCGCTCGTTCGGGCCGGCGAGCTCCATGTAGACGCAGCCGCACGCATGGCAGGAAAGTTGTGCGGGATGAATTCGCTGGTGTGGTTTACTTTTGTCGGCGTATTCGCGGTGGTCGCCGCGATCACGGCAGTGTACGCGCTGTTGCTGCGCCGCGACGCTCGTCGGCTGCGGCGGCTGGAGCATGCCGCTCCCGAAACGCCTCGCGCCATCCTCCAGCAGGCCGCGGCGCGGCGGGCGGCCCGAGCGCTGGGACTGGATCGTGGCGAACTGGATCAGCCACGAATCCGGCAACTGGCCCAGCGGTACGCCCTGTTTTCGCTGGTCCTGGCCGCCTGCACGCTACTGCCCGGAGTCCTGGCTGGCTGGAGCTATTCGCAAGCCCTGTGGTGTCGCCAAGTCGAGAATCGGCAGGAATTGGCCGATCGCATCGCGGCGGCGCGGCTGAGCGTGATCGACCGGCGCGACGCTGGCTACATATTGCAGTTGTACGCCTCGACACTGTGCGCACCGCTGGCACGAGCGCCGTCGGCCGAATCGCGGAAGTCGTCCGAACGGCTGGCCCGGTTGCTCGCGACATTCGAAGCCACGTATGCCGACCCGGCGGGCTGGTCCGCGCAAGAGCGCCAGATGCGGGCTCTGGCGCTGGCCACGCTCCAGCAGGTCGCCGGGCAGTCCGCCGCCCTGCCCGCCCTGTTGCAGACCTTGCCCGACAACCCCGACGCGCGGCAACTGCGGGGCGAAGCCTGGTTGGCGGATCAGCAGTGGCAGGCCGCTTTGGAAGAACTGGACACGGGTGGCAAGCCCGTCGCGGCCAGCCCAGCGCGCCAGTTGGGCGTCGCCGAGTGCCGGATGCGCCAGTACCAGTTGGAGCTGGCTGCGAACGCCTTCCAGCAGGTACTGGAGGCGCCGGTCCAGGTGCCAGCCCAACACGCGGCATTCCTCACCGACGCCTACGAAGGGTTGGCCGTCGCCAGGTTTCTGCTGGACAATCCCGATGCCGCACAAGCCGACTTGAACCGGGCCGGGGAGGAATTGAAACGCTGGTCCGCCACGTCCGCCACTCCAGACGATCGGCGAATTCGGTCGGCGCGGATCCTGGCCAATCGAGCCTGTGTGCGCGCCGCCCAGGAACAACTGCCCGCGGCTCTGGCCGACCTGCGACAAGCACAGGAACTGCTGAAAGACCAGCCACCCGACCCGTACCTGGCTCGATTGCGGGGCATGCTCCAGGCCAACCGCGCCGTGCTGCTGCGATTGGCGGGACGCTCGAACGAGGCACGGACTGCCGCCGACGAAGCCGTCACGCTCTGGACCGAGTCGGAGCCCGAACCAGCGACCGCCGCCGAACTGGAATTGGCCAAGTGCTTGGCGCTGCGCGGTTCATTGCGCGCCGCTCAGGGTCAGTGGGACGAAGCCCTGGACGACCACGACCGGTCCGTCGCGTTGTGCGAGCAGGCCCACCAGCGGGAGCCAACCAGCCAGCACGCCGTGCAACTGGCCGACGTGCTGGTCGAGCGCGGCGCGTCGCTGCACGCGGCCCAACGCTCCCAGGCCGCGCTGCGGGATTATCACCGGGCCCTGGAACTGTACCCGCCACCAGACCAACAGGCCTGGCAGCAACTGCTGCCGAGACGGGCCGACGTCCAGATACAGCGGGCGGAAGTGCTGGCCGGCTCCGGGTTCTCATCCCAGGCCCTGCAAGACTACGAACGAGTCGTCGCGCAGCTCCAGGCACGGATCGACCGGCAACCCGGCTCAAGCCTGGCCGAACGCCTGGCCGCCGCGCTCGATCGGCGCGGCGAGCTCCAACGGGACGCGCATCTGGGTAACTCCCTGAACGACCACGACCAGTCGATTGCCATTTGCCGCCAGCGTCTGACTCAATCCCACTCGCCGCGCGTTCATGCCCAATTGGCACACGGCTTGAACAACCGCGGCGTCGCGCTGGCCCAAATGGGCCGGCATCGCGAAGCGCTGGACGCTTACCGCGAAGCCTCCGATCTGTACCAGCGGCTGGTCGAGACGGAAGACCAGACAGAGCTGCAGTTCGACTGGTCCGCCGTGCTGCATAACCGGGCAGCCACCTATCGGGCGCTGGCCCAACTCGACCTGGCGCTGCGCGACTGTCATCAGGCGATTGCGCTCCGCGAGCCGCTCTGGCGGGCTGGTCGCCCCGGTGCCGCCGCCGCACTGGCCGCGAGCTGCAACAATCGGGCCCTCGTGTGGAAGGCCATGGATCAACTGCCTCGCGCCCTGGCGGATCACGATCGGGCCGTGGAGTTGCTGGAGGTGCTGGTCGAAGGGCAGGGACAAGAACAATTCGCCAGCGAACTGGCAACCCACCTGAGCAATCGGGGCAACAGCCGCTTTCTGGCCGGCCAATACGCGGTCGGCGTCCAGGATCTGGATCGTTCGGTCACGATCTGCGATCGGCTGGTCCGGCAAGGCCAAGGTGATTCACTCCAACTGGCCATGGCTCTGAACAATCTGGCTTGGATCTACGCCACCTGCCCCGACCGGTCCGTGCGCGACGCCGAGCAGTCCCGGTCGCACGCCGAACGTGCCTGCCAGTTGACCAACTGGCGGGACGCGCGATTGCTGGCCACGCTGGCCACTGCCTGCGCCGAGCAGGGTGAACTGGAACTGGCGGTTCGCTGGCAGTCCCAGGCGGTGGACGTGGCCGATGAGAAGACCCGTTCCCAATACCGGCAAACCCTGGAAGAGCTGCGACGACGGCTGCCCGACGCCCCATAGCTCGACATCACCCGGCCCGAGTGCGAGCGGCAGTCAGCGACGCCGAGTTCCACAGGCCATTCCATTTCTCACGTCTGGTCTGCCTGATCCGAACAAAAGGTCCCACAGAAGAATCGCAGAAACCCTTGATCTCAAAAGCAGTTACGTCGTTCCTGTCGGGGTTTTTTCAGAATTTTGCTCACGATGTCACTCAGGAATCGACCCTCGGCGGTGTAAGAGTTGATGAGTCGAAGTAGATTCCTGCCCGTATCATCTGCCACGTCGAGGTCATCGCGTGTTCGGCCGATCCCTTACTCTACCCCTGCTGGTCCTGAGCGGGCTGTGCCTGGGCGCGTTTTGCGCTGAGGCCCGCGGTGGGATTGTGATGCAGAGTGAGGTTTTGGGCGGGCAATCAATGGCGGTGGGCAATCCAGCCACGTCGTCTCCCCCGCGCATTCCCGCTTGGCTGGACTGGGATCTGCCGGGCGGCATGGGCGGCGAGTCGGGGTTGGCCGTTTCGTTTTTCGGTTGCGGCAGTTTCATGTGCCTGGCAGTCACTTTGCTGATGTCGCCTCCGGTGGTTTCGGCTGCCGTCGTGGGCGAGCGGAAGCTGATTTATCGCCGCCCTATCTTTCCGGGGCTGTTTCGCCCTCCACGTTTGCTGGCCAGTCGCTGAGTCTGTTTGTGGCCTGCGGGTTGTCATCGGCGGCTGGCAGGCCGTGGAGGTTCGCGGGAGCTGTTGGCTCGCGAAGCGAAGTTTGGCGAATGACGTGGAGATTTTCGATGAATCTGCGAATTGCTTTGTTGGCTGGGATGCTGGTCGCGTGTTGCGCGGCAACCAGTCACGCTCGGTTGATTTTGACCATTGACGATCTCGGGGCCGCTGGTGGGCCGGAGATCATCGTCATCGACAACGTCGATGGTATGGTGGGCGATGGGACCCCCAAGGGTCTGGCTACCACCGCGGACGGATCGGTTACGGGTTCGGTCGTGTCGTTCAGCGGGACGGTGGGAGCGTTTTTTGTGCAGATGACCGTGGGTTATTCGGCCAAACCGGGGCCCGGGAACTATGGTCAGTTGCATCTGCACAACCTGTCGATCAGCGGCTCCGCTGGATCTCTGGAAATCATGCTGACCGATACCGACTTTGATGCCACAGTCGCCGACGCCAGCTTCCTGGCTGCCATCGGTGGTGTGATCACCGCAGGCGGGTCCGTCACCTACGAGGCGACTCTGGATACGGACAACGTTGAGTTTGGCGATGGGCTGACCATCATCGGGTCCACCTTTGGCCCCGGTGCTTTCTCTGAAGAGAAAACCGCTGGACCTGTTGACTTGGCGGGCACGTATTCGATGACGCAAACGGTCCGCATCACGCATAGTGGGGCTGGTACGACCAGCCTGGACCTGGACACCTCGGTTGTGCCCGAACCCGTCTCGTTGGCCGTCTGGTCGTCGCTGGCCGGTATCGGCCTGGCCGTGGGTGGCGTCCGGCGCTGGAGCCGTCAGCGTCGCCAACTGCGAGCTGCGAAGGAAGTTGTTGTCTGATCGCGTGACAAACCGCATCCAGGCGCGGTGGGCGGCCCCAGGGCCGCCCACCGGCCCGGTTGTCTCTGGTGGGCGACTGGTTGTCAGGCATTGCGGCGCTTTGTGCGTCATCTGTCGCCAAACGCCTGGGTAAGCCAGCAGAAGTCGGCGGATATTCCGGGGCGTGCGGTGCCTGGCATTTCATTGGGTGGTTGAGGCGTCCCGATAGTTCATGCAAGGGATCGCATCCCAAGGGGACGGAGTCCGCGCGGATCCGATGCCAGGCGAGCTCGCGGTTGAGCCCCGTCGGCGACAAGCCCGCGGCAAGGGTTTCGGTAGCCTGGCGGAGCAAGCCGGCCGCGAACGCGGTAGTTTCCGCGATGTCAAGAGTCCCTCCTGTTCAAGACTCGCCGGCCCCCCCTGGCCGTACGCCAGCGATCACAGCAAGACGCTTTTTTGGCGACGACCCTTCTAGCCTCTCCCCCGCAGCGGTTCCAGCAAAGTGCGGAGGCCCGTTCTGCCTAAGCGGTTCGCCCGGCTTAGTCGTTCTCGCACGGTGTCCGTTCGTACTTTGCCTGCCCTCCCTCCCGAACAAAATCATTGCCCTGATCCCTTGGAAGAGAAAGAGCCCAGCATATGTCGATAGGAGCTTCTGCAACCGTGAGTTCTCGTCCACGCAACCGCCAGCGTAAGCATCGCGGCGGCCGGTCGCTCGTAGCCCTGCGACAAGCCCGGCGGCTGACGCTCGAGTCGCTCGAACGCCGGGACCTGCTCAGCACCGTGTCCCTCTTGCTTGAGTCCAGCGGGGGGACCACGCTTCAGGTGGATGATCAGTCGCCGCTCGACACCGCCGCGGCCGTGGGAGTCGTGCAGTTTCAAGGTTCAATCGACAACTTTTCGATCAACTTCACCACGGGATCGTCCATTAAAGACCCGGCCGAGAGCAAGCTGGAGTTCAGTTCGCTGAACGTCACGTCCACGGCGCCCGGTACGCTGACTATCCGACTTACAGACACCGACTTTCAACTCGCGCCTGGCACGACGGTGGCCAACTTCACCAGCCTGGTCGGAGGCGTGACCAACGGCACGCTGGCGTTCCAGTCGTTCGTCGACAATACCAATGCGCCGTTCGGGACCAGTACGGCGTCAACCGGATTGCAGGGTCCCTTCGGCCCAGGTTCCTACAACGATACGGTCGATTCAACGTTTGCGCCCGCCAATCTTTTTTCGATGACCGCGGTAGCCGTGGTCAGCCTGCCAGGAAATGGAGCCGTTCAAAGTTTTAGCGGTAACACAATCGTGAGGCCAGAAACGGTGGCCGACACGGCCAGCCTGGGCAACTACGTCTGGTTCGACCTGGACCTGGACGGAGTGCAGGACAACAACGAACCAGGCGTGACGGGAGCCACCGTCAACCTGTATGTGGACGCCAACCAGGACGGCGTGCCCGACGGCGCGGCCGTCGGCAGCACCACGACCAACGGCAGCGGCTTCTACGAATTCACGGGCCTGGCGCCGGGCAGCTACGTGGTCGAGTTCATCGGGCCCAACGGCGAAACGTTCACCGCGGCCAACCAGGGCGGCGATGACCAACTGGACAGCGACGCCAACACGGTTACCGGCCTGTCGCCGACCGTCACGCTGGTCTCCGGCCAGAACGATCCGACAATCGACGCGGGCCTGCTGCCGATCGATCTGTCGCTCAGCAAGTCCGTCAGCAACCCGGCGCCCGAAGTCGGTTCGACCGTCACCTTCACCGTGCAGTTGGCCAACGCCGCCGGACTGAGCGACGCGACCAACGTGCAGGTGGCCGACGTGCTGCCGGCCGGCATGACGCTGGTGGCCAACTCGTCCAGCGTCTCGCAGGGTTCGTTCAACGAAGCCACGCTGGTCTGGACCGTGGGTACCGTGGTCAGCGGCGGGCCGGCTCTGACGCTGACCTTCGACGCCACGGTCGACACGGGCGGCACCAAGATCAATTTCGCTCAGGTGACCGCCGCGCCCAATCAGCCCGACATCGATTCGACGCCGGGCAATGGCACGGCGCCCACGCCGGTCGAGGACGACGAAGCCAGCGCCAGCCTGACGCCACCCGCCAGCCTGGGCAACTACGTCTGGTTCGACCTGGACCTGGACGGCGTGCAGGACAACAACGAACCGGGTGTGTCGGGCGCCACCGTCAACCTGTATGTCGACACCAACCAGGACGGCGTGCCCGACGGAGCGGCCGTCGGCAGCACCACGACCAACGGCAGCGGCTTCTACGAATTCACGGGCCTGGCACCGGGCAGCTACGTGGTCGAGTTCATCGGGCCGAGCGGCGAGCGATTCACCACGGCCAACCAGGGCGGCGATGACCAACTGGACAGCGACGCCAACACGGTTACCGGCCTGTCGCCGACCGTCACGCTGGTCTCCGGCCAGTACGATCCGACGATCGACGCCGGCCTGCTGCCGATCGATCTGTCGCTCAGCAAGTCCGTCAGCAACCCGGCGCCGGAAGTCGGTTCGACCGTCACCTTTACCGTGCAGTTGGCCAACGCCGCCGGGCTGAGCGACGCGACCAGCGTGCTGGTGGGCGACGTGCTGCCGGCCGGCATGACGCTGGTGGCCAACTCGTCCAGCGTCTCGCAGGGCTCGTTCAACGAAGCCACGCTGGTCTGGACTGTGGGCACGGTCGCCAGCGGCGGGCCGGCTCTGACGCTGAACTTCGACGCCACGGTCGATACGGGCGGCACCAAGATCAATTTCGCTCAGGTGACCGCCGCGCCCAATCAGCCCGACATCGATTCGACCCCGAACAACGGTACGGTGCCGACGCCGGTCGAGGACGACGAGGCCAGCGCCAGCCTGACGCCGCCCGCCAGCCTGGGCAACTACGTCTGGTTCGACCTGGACCTGGACGGCGTGCAAGATAACAACGAACCGGGTGTGTCGGGAGCCACCGTCAACCTGTATGTGGACGCCAACCAGGACGGCGTGCCCGACGGAGCGGCCGTCGGCAGCACCACGACCAACGGCAGCGGCTTCTACGAATTCACCGGCCTGGCTCCGGGCAGCTACGTGGTGCAGTTCATCGCTCCGAACGGCGAAACGTTCACCGCGGCCAACCAGGGCGGCGATGACCAACTGGACAGCGACGCCAACACGGTTACTGGTCTCTCGCCGACCGTGACGCTGGTCTCCGGCCAGAACGATCCGACCATCGACGCCGGGATCGTTCAGCTTGTTTCGGCGATCCGCATCGTCAAGAGCACCCGCGTCGACGCTCCACCGGCCGCGGCGATTCTGATCGACAAGTTTGTCAAGCCAGTCGTAGCGCACTCCGGCAACGTGTGCAGCACGACGGCGAAACCGGTGGACCTGACACTTCAGTACGTCCCTGGCACGAGCGTGCTTACGCTTCAGGAGTCGAGCAAGGCCTATGCCACTGGCACTCCGGACGCCACGCCGGACGACAGCTACCTGGTTGTCAGCGATGGCGGAGCCAAGATCTTCTTTGTAGGCACGGTTTCCGCGGGCAGCTTTTTCACGGCGACTTCGGCCAATGCCGGCGCGAGTGAATTTTCTGCCAATTCGGTGATTCGCGTCTTCGACAATCAGGCGGCATTCCTGGCCGGCGCTGCCGCGCTACAGACGATGTACTACCACACTTCCTGCTCTCAGCCAATTCAGATTGGCGATGTCGTGGGAAGTGTTGTGATTGCCGGCGTGGTTGGCAAGAGCGGCAGCGTAACCGCTCCCACGGGTTTTGGCGACGACGCGGACGCACCGGCTGGACCGGAAATCAAGGTGGGCGACGGAGTGATGTGGACGTACGTCGTAACCAATCCGGACCCCGGCAATCAGCCGGTCGCCAACGTGGTGGTGGTGGATGACGCGGGGACTCCGGGGGACAACACCGACGACTTCACGCCGGACTATGTGAGTGGTGACAACGGCAACGGCCTGCTGGATCCCGGCGAGACCTGGGTCTACTCGGCCACCGGCATCGTCGAGATGGTCGGCCAGTACAGGAACATCGGTAAGGTTACCGGTAGCCTGGTCGACACGGGGACGTTGGTGATGGACGACGACCCGGCCCATTATCTGGGAGTCGCGGAACATCTGGTGGTCTGCGAAGCGATCGGTCGGCCGGTGGAATTGACGTTCGACTACATCGGCGGCAGCGATCTCCAGACCAGCCAGGATACCTCGAAAGCGGCCGTGAGCGGAGTGCCGGACAATACGCCCAACGATTCCTATTTCTTCGTGACCGACACGACGAAACTGAGTACTGTATTCAGCGGCAGTGCGAAGACTTTCTTTTCGGGGACAGTGTCGCTGAACGACGCGTTTACCGCCAAGGCGTCGCTCGCCGGCAGAACGAGATTCAGCTCGAACATGCTGATCTATCTGTTCGACAACGAGGCCGCGTTTCAAGCAGGTCAGGCCCCGCTGCAGACCATGAAATACCACACTTCGTGCTCGCAGCCGATCAACTTGGGTGACATTGTCGGCGGCGTCGAGATTGCGGGCGCCGTCGGCGAACATGGAGCGACCGTCAACCTGCCGGAATCGCAGGCGCCGCTGGACGACCTGGTGTTGCAGGGCCCGACGATTGTGCTTGAAGTGGACCACCCGTTCGATCCCGGCAACATCGGCGTCCCGGCGGATACGCCGACAGGGCCGATCGCCAACCTGGGCGACAAGATCACGTTTACGTATGCCGTGACCAACCCAGGGGACATGCCGCTGTCCAACGTGGTCGTCACGGACGATACGGGCGTCCTCGTGGAAGCGATTCTCAAGGATAACGGGCGCAACTTTGGCGATACCAATAGCGATGGCCTGCTTGACCCATCCGAGACGTGGTACTACCAGGCCCTGGAGATTGCCGACGAGACCGGCCAGCAGATGAACATCGGTATCGTGACGGCCGATCCAAACGGCGTCACGGACCAGAACCCCAGTCACCACTTCGTCAGCCCGCTGGACATCCAGAAATACACCCGCGGCGAAAGAGAGACAGCCGAGTTGGTCGGACTGGATGTTTGTGATGACCTGAGCCTGGATCATTTCGAGGTGATCACGTTGCGTTATGACGGCAACAACATCATCAGCAATCCGCAAGGAGGCAAGGCCACACTGAGCGGAACGCTTGCCGATCCTCCGCCGCTGGAGGTCTACATCGTGGCCAGTCGAGACGCGACGGGGACAGGCAATCTGTTCTTTTCCGGACTTGTCCAACTCGGGAGTTACTTCGATCTGTCGACGTCCTTCAGCGGAGCGAGTTTTGGCGCCCAGACCTACGTGCGGATCTACAGTGGCGACCCGGCAGCGCAGGGAACCTTGTTGCAGAGCATCGGGTTTCACACTTCCTGCTCGAAGCCGCTGCGGCTGGGCGATGTCTATGCCGGTGTCACCTTCGTCGGAGCGGTGGACAACGACGGCGACACGGCCAGCCTGCCAGCGTCGAACCCGTTTGACGAGTTGGGCGAGGACGCGGACGACCCTCAAGATGCCGTACAGATCGATCTGGGCGACAAGGTGGTGTTCACCTATAAGATCTCCAACCTGGGCACCACGCCGATCATGCTGGAGAACGTTTTCGACGACAACGGCACGCCCGGCGACCCGAACGACGACATGTACTGGATGCCGCCCCAGGGCGTGGACCGGGCCATCATGGAGATCTTGAGCGAATCGGGTTACAACGTCGGAGATCTGGACGAGGATGGAATCTTTGACGGCGGCGAATCGTGGCTGTTCGAGGCGATCGACATGGTCCGCGAAGAAAAGCTGGTCGGCAACAAGGGCACCGTCCTGGGCATCGTGGAGAGTGGCGGCGGCCAGGTGGCATTGATGGACATGGACATGAGCCACCATCGGGGTGTTCTGCCGGCCATCGACGTCTGCACGACAGGGGAGCATCCGCAACGCCTGAATCTGCGGTACACGGCCTCGGACGAGTTCGATAACTCTCAGGGGGACAAGGCAGTCATTAGGGTGGACAACGGCAGCCTGGAGGGTGTTTCGAGTGTTTCCATCCGCGTGACGAACGACCCCAACGCGTTCAGGGCGGATGCCGAATCGTACTTTGATGGCCCCGTCGAAGAAGGCGAAGTGTTCGGCCTCGATGCGACCCTGGCCGGACGATCCAGCTTGCCAGCCAGGGTCTACATCCACCTCTTGGACGCGCTCAGCGGCGTTCTGCTGCGGACGGTCGAGGTGCATACCTCGTGCTCGGCTCCGCTGGTCCTTGGGGATACGTATGCGGGCGTCCAACTGGTCGGTTTCGTGGGCGACGAGGGCACCGTGCTGGGCTTGCAGCCGAACATGGAGTTGCCCACAGGCCAGGGACACGTCGTTGCGGGAGACGTGCTGTTCAACAAGAACAAGTTGAAGTTCACGCTTACCAATGTGGGCAACAACGATGCGGTTCTCGAAAGTCTGCTGATCAAGTGGGCCTCGGGCAACAAGAAACTCCGGAAGATCAAGATCGATGGAGTGGAGATCTTCCGGACCGAGACCGGATGGACGGTCGACGGGTTGCTGATCGGGTCGGATGATTGGAAGTCCGGCACACTGGCTAACCGCACGATCGGCTCCGGGCAGGTCGCGCTGGTGGAATTCGAGTTCGAACGGGACGCCAACAAGGACAAAGCCCAGTATGACTTGAACTTGATCTTCGACGTGGATGGCGACGACGACGGGGATGATCAGAACGTGGACGTGCTGTAGACCCGACACCCGGCGCAGCGATGTGTGGCGTTGGACTCGCGTAGCGTGATCGCGCGGCCGCGCGATCACGCCAACGCGGCAACTGTCAACAACGTCCTCGCGTCGACCGCCGGAAAGCGCTGCGCGGCCGGGATCGTCGGCAAGTTCGCTGGGCGTACACTGACTTGAGACCTGAAAACCCCGGAAAATACTCAGAGGCCGGCTGGGGCCGGTCGTGGGAAACCCACTCAGAGTGCTTGCATTTCGGATCGATCCCCCTTATGTTGGAGGAATCTGCGGATGGTTTCGACTTGGTGCCCGGCTAATCGGAAGTTTGACGGGGGCCGTCGGCATCCAATCGTGGTTCCGGTTCGCAGGCTGGGCAGGAGTTGCTGCGTCCGGGTGTCGTGTGCGCCGGCTCGGTGTTGCAAGCGGGGCTCGTCAGCCCCTGGCTTGTGTCGTGCCGTGCCGAAAACGAGTGAACTCGTGCTCTATCGCCCGGCTCCTGCAACTATGGCTAAGCGCGTTCAGTCTCAAACGGTCGCGGGCACTGCGTCAGAGACGAGCGTCGCGCGTCTCGTACCCGGTATGCGTGTCGAGATCACGGCCGGGGAGCTGAAAGGTGTGACAGGCGACTTCGTGGAGCGGCGGCGTGTGGGCAAGGCACTCGTCTGCCTGGGGCGGTCAGTCTACGTCGAAATCCATGAGTTCTGGCTCCTCGCGGTGGAACGGAAGTAAAGCCATGCTCCGACGCTCCAGACCATTTCTGCCCGGCGCCCCTCGCGATTTTGGCGAGGTGCGGGATGCCGCCCACAACGGCCCGAATAGCGGGGAATTCGCCGCTTGCGACGGCAAACGAGTTGCCATCTCGTTGCCAGTGGGCGACCAGCGCCGGGTCCTCAAGGGACGGGCCAGGTACGAACAAGACTCGGTGCTCGGCTGGATCCTCCGCGTCACGCTCGATGGCGGAGTCGATGACGGCAATGCCCAGTTGTTGATTCGTGAATCACAATGGCAAGGGCAAGTGATCCCCGATGTGGCTCACGGTTGTAACTGCCTGCTGATCGTCGAAACACCGGATTCGTCCGCCTAGTACCCTCGCTCCCCTCGCAAGCCGCCCTCAAGGGGCCCGCAGCGCTCTCGATTTTCCGACTCTCCACTCCCTGCGCCATTGGGGGGTGGGATGTCACGAGCGGTTATAACCAGAAAAACTTTTGCCGTCAGAAAGAAAGGGAGATTGCATACCAGCTAGTCAGTGGTAAATTACCCCCTGAAGGACAAGGATAATGGCCACTGTTGAGTGGGTAGTCGACGAGCTTCTCGGTAGCGGGTTGGTGACCGCCGAGGAGCTTGCCGTTCTTGAAAGGCAGTTTGGGGTTTTGCCCCAGAACGCTGAAGACTTGACCGATCTGCTGGTCCGCGCCAATCGGCTGACTCGCTTTCAGCAGAGCTGCGTGCTGCAGCGCAAGGCCAATCTCTTGTCACTGGGCCGCTACCTTATCCTCGACAAATTGGGTGAAGGGGGGATGGGGACGGTCTACCGAGCGCGGCACCGCCACATGAATCGTGTCGTGGCGCTGAAAATGCTGCCCCGCAAGCTGCTGAGGAATCGCGACGTGTCAGAGCGGTTCCGGCGCGAAGTCGAGATGGCCGCCAAACTGGTGCATCCCAATATCGTCACCGCATTCGATGCGGTTGTCGTCGGACAATCACATTTTCTGGTGATGGAATATATCGATGGGACGGACCTGAGCACCTATGTGCGGCAACGCGGACCGCTGTCGTCTCGACTGGCGATCCACTTCTTGCTGAGTGCCGCCAAAGGGTTGCAGTACGCCCACGGACTGGGTGTTGTCCATCGCGACATTAAACCGGGCAATCTGCTGGTTGATCGCCAGGGCGTGGTGAAGATCACGGACATGGGTTTGGCCCGGTTTATCGAGCGCAGCGGAGCGGTCAAGCACGACGATCTGACCACGGCGGGAGAAATCCTGGGAACCTTGGACTACATGGCGCCCGAGCAAGCCATGAACGTTAAGGGGAACGATCTTCGGTCGGACATTTACGGCCTGGGTTGCACGCTGCACTTTCTGCTGACTGGCCAGCCCATCTATGCCGGCGATTCGCCGCCCCAGATTCTCCTGGCGCATCGCGAGCAGCCCGTCCCTGATTTGGCGGAGCGCTGCGGCGACGTCTTGCCGGGCCTGAACGACGTCTTTCAGAAGATGGTCGCCAAACGCCCCGCGGACCGTTTTCAAACGATGCGGGAAGTTATTCGGGCCCTGCAGCAGGTGCAGGGGATTCGCGGCAAAGGGCCCCGTCCTGCAGGTCGCTCGAAGGTTTTGGAACCCGAGCTGGCGACGTTCTTGCGAGGCCAGGCCGCGTCCCCCATCGCGAATGGTCGGGGCATCACGGTCGAAGCCTCGCCTGTCCGCCCGGAGTCGGTTACGACTCAGGCCGCGCCAAAACCGGCGCGGCGGCCGACGAGGCGACGGAAATTGCTGGCCGCAGCGGCGCTTGGCGCGACGGCCGTGATCCTGGCTGTCGTCTTGCTAGGCCCTTCGTGGGACCACCTGCTCTCCAACCATTGGGTGCAGGCCGCTCCCGCCGCGCCGGAAACAACGGGAGGCCATGGCCCGCCGGCGACCGCTGCGGGACCACTGACCACGACGCCCGTCGCTCACGGCTCGCCCAATTATGCGTTGCGCTTTGACGGTCGGGAAAGTTTTGTCTCGGTGCCGTCGCTGGTGTTTGATCCGAAACAGCCCTGGACGATCGAGGCCTGGGTTCGTCCAGCGGACACCACCGGCGAAGTGATTCAGACCTGTCTCGGCTGGCACGAATCCGTCTGGCTGACGTACTGCGGCACTTCGCGTGTGCTGGCAGCCTACGTGTCAACGCCCGGAATTGGTTGGGCACAACTGCATTCCACAAGTGTGTCCAAATCCAATGAGAATATCCACCTGGCGGCCGTCTTCGCCGACGGGTACATGAGCTTCTACGTGAACGGGGTCCGACAAGAGCGCCCCATGATTGTCAACAACGTCCAGAATCTGCCTCGCACCGCAACTTTCGGTATCGGCGCGCGGCTGCCCTCGGCGGCCGGTGGTGCGAGCGTTGAACCGCTGTCGTACTTCGAGGGGTTGATCGACGAAGTCCGAGTCTCGAACTCCAGCAGGTACGACTCGCGTTTCACGCCCATCAAGCGGTTCCAGGTCGACAATCAGACGGTTTGCCTGTTTCACTGCGATGAAGGGGAGGGCAACATTCTTCACGACGCCTCCCCAAACGGCCACCAGGGAGTCATCCACGCGGCGGCCTGGGAAAAAGTCGAGTCGCCATGACGACTCGCCGGCGTGGTTCGCGGCCGGAGCCTGTCGTTGTCGCGTCCCGCATCGCGCGCCTAGTGTTGCGCGGCCAGAACTTCCCGGATGGATTGGTCCAGCACGGCGATCATCTGGTCGATCTCGTCGGGCCGTACGATCAGCGGCGGGCCAAACGCGATCCAGTGGGGATCGAACCGCGTCAGCAGCCCGTGCCGCAAGGCGCGGCGGCCGATTTCAACGCCCAGCGGATGCTCGAACCGCTGCCTGGTCCGCGGATCGCGCACCAGCTCGATGCCCTGCAGCAGCCCCTTGCCGCGGATGTCGCCAACAATGCCGTGGTGGCGCAGGCCTTCGAGCCCCGCGCGGAGCCGAGCGCCCATCCGCCGGGCGTTCTCGCACAACTCGCGGCTCTGAATCTCCTCCAGCACCGCCAGGCCCGTGGCACAGGCAATCGGATTGCCTTCGTACGTGTGCCCCTCGACAAAGCCCGGATTCTCCCGCGCGTCGCCCCAGAAAGCGTCGGCGATGTGCTTGCGGCACAGCAAGGCCGCCAGCGGCGCAAACCCGCCGCTCAGCCCCTTGCCCAGGCACAGCAAGTCGGGCGTCACGCCAAACGTTTCCGCCGCGAACATCTGGCCGGTGCGGCCAATGCCCGTGATCACTTCGTCAAATATCAGCAGCACTCCGTGCCGGTCGCAGATCTCGCGCAGTAGCGGCAGATACTCCGGCGGCGGGTCGATGATCCCGCCCGTGTGCCCGATCGGTTCCACCATCACGGCCGCCACCGTCTCGGGCGCCTCCAGCTCGATCACCTGCTCGACCAGGCTGGCACAGGTCAGCTCGCAAGCCGGATACTCCTTGCCGAACGGGCAGCGGTAACACGTCGGGGGAAAGACGTGCAAGAAACCGGGTGCCAGCGGCTCGTTCACCGCTCGCCGCGACGCCAGCCCCGACGCGGACAGGGCGCCCAGCGTCGAGCCGTGCCAGGAATGATAGCGCGAGATGATCTTGTACCGCGTCGCCTGCCCGCGCAGCTTGTGGTACTGGCGAGCCATCTTGATGGCCGCCTCAGTCGCCTCGGAACCGCCCGACAGCAGCTTGGCGGCACTCAGATCGCCCGGAGCCAGATTGACCAGGCGGTTGGCCAGCCGCACCGCCTGCGGGTTCGACCCGTGCATCACGGGCGAAAAGCAAAGCTGGTCCATCTGCCGCCGGATCGCCTCGATCACATGCCGGTTGTTGTGCCCCACGCTGACCGTGTAAATCCCCGACAACGCGTCCAGGTACTGCTTGCCATGCACGTCCCAGTAGTACACCCCGTCGGCGCGCGTCATCATCAGCGGCTCGCGCACAAACTCGGACATCTGAGCGCGAATGAAAATCTGCCGCAGGAACCGCTCCTCCGCGGTCTGCTGATCGGACAAGTCATCTTCGATCCAGGGAGAGGCTTCCGTAGTCATCGGGCGTTCACTCAGCAGGGGTGGAGACAACGTACCTGGCCGCCGCAGCCGGGCGGCTGCCCCAGGGTCAGGCGGACGATTCACAATACGCCAGCGCGGTCAGGGCGTAAACACGGGCCACCCGAACCAGCTCGGCCACCGGCACCCATTCGTCCACCGTGTGAGCGCCATGGGCGTCCGGTCCGTGCGTGATGGCGGGAACCCCGCCTTGCCGGACGAAGGCGTTGCCGTCGTCCACGAACGGCTTGGCACCCAGCGGCAATTCCTGTCCAGCGATCGCGCGGTGGGCCCGCTGGAAAGCGGCCACCAGCGGATCCTGGGCACTGATTTCAAACGCGTCGCGGGCCAGCAGAAATCGGCCCTCCGCCTGCACGCCGTATTGCTGGGCCACATCCTGAACCAGTTGTTCGAACTGCCGGCGGACTTGCCCCGCGTCGGTCCCCGGCAGCCAGCGGCGCGTGCCCGACAGCTCGAACCGGACCGGCGCCTGATTGAAAATCTCGCCCGCGGCCACCCGTCCCACAAACAGGCTATCGCGCCCGGCCAGCGGATGCGCGCGAACGGCCAGTTCGGCGTCCAGCGTTTCGAGCGCCCCGATCAGCCGCCCGCCGGCGCGAATCACGCTGGGCTGCTCCATGCCGCCCAGCACCTCGTGCACCGGCTGCCCGCCGCGGGTCAGCGCCACGTCCAGCACCGCCAGACCCCGGCCGATGATCGGCACTCGATCGCTGAGATACTCCGGCAACAACACGCCGTCGCCCAGGAAACCTTCGGCAATCAGCGTATCCACCTGGCTGCCGTCGCCCCAGGGGCTTTCGTGCAGATCGTGAGCCGTCAGCAGAACGGAGCCCCGCAGGTCGGGAGCGACGTGCCGGACGATCCGCAGCGCTTCGACCATCGCCGCGATCCCGCCCTTCATGTCCGAAGCGCCGCTGCCGCGCAAGATTCCCTCCCGCACGCTCGGCGGCACGAATGGCAGGTGAACCGTGTCGAGGTGCCCGTTCAGTTGCAACGTGCGGCCCGTCGCCGGACCCCAGCGAGCGACCACGGCCGGCGACGTGGCCCAGCCCGCTTCCGGCCGCTGGACCGCGAATCCGTCCTGCTCCAACATCTCGGCCAGACAATCGGCCGCGTCCGCGGCCGACCGCGTGGGACTGGGCACTTCGATCAACCGGATGGCGGTCCGCAGCAACCGCTGCTCGTCCGTCGCCTCGGCGACCCGGCTGATGAGCTGGTCATTGATTTCCACCGCTGAACCCCTCGCGAACGGTCACGTCAGGACCTGTATTACAATAAGTTACAACCGAGAGGGGCACGTGGACGGCCTCCACTTCGGCGAGCGCACCCCCTTGATATCTATCTTGCCCCCTCCCCGAAAGGAGATCATGCAGCTTTTGAGTTGTTTTGCTGTGGGGATTTGGCGTCATGACCGAGGGAAAACGTGGACAGCCTGGACTTCGGCGAGCGCCCCCCCTGAGAATCCGTTTGGCCCCCTCCCCGGCTTCCGGGGAGGGCTGGGGAGGGGCTCTTATGCACCCTGTTTTGACGCACCTGGCGCCCGATGGAATCACCCAACACCGGTCGCACTCATGAATCCAGATCCTCAATTGATGCTCGACTCGTCCGAAAGCCGCGTCCCGCGAGTGGCCATGCGCGGATTGAGCGAATCGCTTTGATCCATAGTCCCACAGGCCCCTCCCCAACCCTCCCCGGAAGCCGGGGAGGGGGCCAGAAGTATTGTGAGGGGGGGCCGGCGAAGTCGATCTGTCCATCGGTTCATCATCCCAAGTTCCATACCCAAAACAACTTATAAGCTGCACGATCTCAGCGGGAGGGAGCCAGAAGGACCACAAAAGGTGTCGGACACCTTTTGTGGTCTTACGGCAACCTTCGCCAGCCCGATCGCTCCTTACCAGCGGCGGACATAAAGCCGTTTGGTCTCGTGGGGAGTCGTGCGGCCGTGCGTGACATCGATCACCGCGCCCGACCGCTCGGTCGGATAAGCGTGCAGCCGCCAGGTCATGGTCGAGGAGAACCTGGGCTGATACCAGCACTCGCCGCCATTCACGCGGTCCCACACGGTCAGGAAGCGGGCCTTCGTGAACAGGCCTTCCAGCTCGTCGTCGTCGTGATCCAGCGTCGGCTTCGCGGTCCAGGCAACGCGGACCGGAAGCTGCATTGAGCTGGCGATGCAGGTTGTCATGCCGCTCTTGTCCAGACCGACGCTGGTCAGGAAGTCCTTGAAGCTGAAGTCAAACCCATGCTTCTTCTGTGATGCACATTCGACGTGACCCCAGCTCGCCTCCTCGTCGTACTCGATATCGGCGTCCGAGGTCCAGTTGGCGCCGAAGGCGAACTCCATCCGCCGCCGCCCATCCGAATTCCAGTGTTCGGTCGCCGTGAAGTGGCCGAATTCGGCATAGTAGCTCGCACCCTCGACCGTCACCTTCAGCCGTTTCTTCGATTCCTGCACGTAGGTGCTGGCCGAAACCGACACCTTCGTCGCGGGTGTCTTGTCGCCGGGTTGCCCATCTTCGTCCTCAGGTACGGGAAGCGGCAGAGTAATACCCGAATTGATCGAGTACGCGCGGTTGATCGTCGACTCGATCGAGCGGCCGATGACGTAGTACGGAGCCGACACCGCCTGAACGCCCATGTCGCGCGGATCGTCGAAGTCATTGACGGTGACCCGCAGCACCCGCGCCTCCGCGTCCCAGTCGATGTTGGCGTCCACTCGCCGCCGCAGGGCGCTGGTGCTGACTCCGTTGATAACCTCCGCTTTGCCGCCGTCCAGTTCGATCCCGAAGCGCTGCGTGCGTTTCAGATAGAACACGTAGGTCAGGTTGACCCAGGCCGACCACGACGTATCGAACGCGGCCAGCGGCGAACTGCTGTAGTCGACCGGCGTGCAGTAGTCGACGTCGGTGACGACCCGCAGAAAGGCTTCACCGCGGTTGTTCGTGTTGCGGAGGAGTCCCTGGCGGAAGAAGGCCCACAACTGGCGGTGGAAGCCCGTGATCGCCGGCGCATCGAATTCGTCGCACTCCACGAACCACTGCCGGGAGCCATCGGTATAGATGATTTCCTCCTCCCGCGGGATGGCAAGCCCCGGAATCCGTTCGGCGGCGCGGAAACTCCACTCGTCATCCAGTTCGTCCGCCGCGCCGCGAGGGGCGGGGCCGCTGGCCATCAACAGGCCGCAGATCATGGCCGCCAGCAGGTGGCGGTGGTAAAACGTTGTCGCATTCGGCCAGTACTTCGATTGCATGCTGTTTCTCCCAATCTCACAAGCGTTTACAAGAAAACGTCACAACGAATCAGTTCGCGGCCGGGGTGCCGGCCCGCGGCGATGTCGGCCAGCTTTTTGAGCTCCTTATACTTGGGGGCGGGAATTCATCTGGCCTTTATTGACCAGCACTTCCAGGACGGGCATAATCGCCATGCGATTCATGTCACCCACCTGTGCGCGGATTTCCGCGAAATCATGTCAGGCGGGAAAACTTTCTTTTCATCTCCGCGGAGAGGGCCCCGTGCCGGCCATGGACCAGTACAGGGACCAGCAGCTTGTGGCGTTGATCGACCGCGTTCGGCAGGGCGACCAGGCGGCGTTTACCGCGGCGGCCAAACTGGTTGAAGACCTTGTTCGCCAGGTCGCCCGCGCCAAGTTGCGCTCCGAGAAACACCGCGGGCTTCTGCAAACGACGCTGATCCTGGATGAAGTTCTGCTGAAGCTGTACGAGCAGGGCTTGCCTGACAGCGTCACCCTGCGGGCCTTCGTCGCCCGCGTGGTTCACAATCTGCTGATCGACCAGTGGCGGCGGCAGTCGGCCGGCCGGCGAGGCGGGGGGCAACGCTTTGTGTCGCTGCAGGATTCCGGGCCGGTTGCCGAACGGGACGTGTCGGCAACGGATGCCCAGTTGCTGCGGGATCTGGACGAAGCGCTGTCGCGCCTGGCGGAACTCGACCCGCTGGCGCACCAGGTGGTCCAATGTCACAGGCTGCTCGGCATGACCCTGCCCGAGACGGCTGCGACTCTAGGGGTCAGCTTAAGCACGGCAAATCGCAAGTGGAGTGACAGCAAGCGGCAACTGCGCGACTTGCTGACAGAGGGCCGGGTATGAGCCATTCGATCACCGTGGATTTGGAACCGTTGTTCGAGGCTGCCAGGCAGCTTGAGCCGGGAGTGCGCGACGACTTCGTGCAGCGCCACGTGCCCGAGGAGCTGCGCGAGCTGCTGGCGGACGTACTGGCCTCGCACGGCGCCGTGTCGACCCAGTTGTGGACCCCTGGGGAGAGGGCGTCGTGCGAGATTCCGACCGGAACCGAAATCGACGATTTCGTGGTTTGCAGCCGCATCGATGCCGGTGGCATGGGGACCGTGTACCGCGCGTACGAACAGCAGTTGCGGAGATTCGTCGCGCTGAAGCTGCTTCGCCATCAGGACCGTTCGTCCAGGGAAGCCGAGATCATGGCTCAGTTGCGGCACCCGAACATCGTGCCCATCTACCGTGTTGGCGCGTGGGAGGGCCAAACGTATCTGACGACCGAGCTGATCGAACGGGGCGACAACCGGACCAACTTGCAGCGGTTCCTGGACGAAGGGGACTTCGCCGAGCGGACCGCGGTGGAATTGATGATTCCGATTTGCGAGGCGGCTCATGCCGCTCACCAGTTGGGCATCGTCCACCGGGACATCAAACCGGCGAACATCCTGGTGACAGCCGAGGGAACTCCCAAGCTGACGGACTTCTCGCTGGCCGACGGCGACGGCGAAGCACGCCGCTGCGGGGGGACGCCCGGTTACATGGCACCCGAACAGTTGTCGTCCGAACGCCCCTCGCCGGCAATGGATGTGTATGGGATCGGAGCGACGCTGGGAGCGCTCGTGCTCCGCCACCCGCCCCGCGGAGCAGCCGATTTCCGCCAGCCAGGTCTGAGCGTGTCGCGCGACCTGGAAACGATCATCCTGAAGTGCCTGCGGACCGATCCGCAGGCGCGCTACGCGACGGCGGCCGAGCTGGCCGACGATCTGCGCCGGCTGCTGAACCACGAACCAATCCGGGCCCGCCGCGCGAGCCGCTGGGAAGTCGTCGGCAAGTGGTGCCGCCGCAAACCCTGGGTCGCCGGGTTCCTGGCCCTGGCCGCGGTTTCGTTTTTTGTGCTGGTGATTGGCGGAAGTTTATCGTATGCGCGCATCCTGCGCGAACGCGAGCGGGCGGTCGGCTTCCGCGACAATGCCTTGGGCTCAGTCCGGAACTTGCTTGACCTGCGTTTCGAACTGCTCGACCTGCCGGAAAACCGGGCGGCGCAGACGTTTTTGCGGCAGCGCACCGAGGAGGCGCTGAAGTACCTGGAGATGTACGCCGACGATCAGCCCAGCGAGGCGACGTTGCAGACCGAAGCGATTGCTCGCCACTTTCTGGGCGACGCCCTGTTTGAGGAAGGCAATGTACCGGGAGCGATCAGCCAGTACGAACGGGCAATCGCGGCCGAGACGAAGCTCACGCGCTTGTTGCCGGACTCGTTACTGGCCTGGACTACCTTGGGTGGAAGCCACGAAGCGTTGGGCGTCATGCATCGTGAGGCCGAGCGACCGGAACTGGCGACCAAGGCCTATGACGCGGCCATCCCCGCATACCGCCGGGCCTTGGAGCTTGATCCGGATGACCCGAGGCTGCCCCGACACATCGCTCGCTTGCAGTCATGGCGGGCCGCATTGGCGGGAGCCGACGACCCGGCACGGAAACCTGCCGAGCTTCTGCGGCTCACACTCCACGAGGCAAACCGCCTGTCGCGGGCCCACGAGTACGATCAGGCGGCGGACAAGTTCGAGGCCGCCATCGCCCTGCTGGACCAGGCGTCCATGACGGACCAGGAGCGGGACGGGCAACAGGCCTACTATCAAGAGGTGGTCACTGCCCACCGGTTGGCGCGCCAGGCGATTGCAGACGATTCCGTGATCGCGTCTCAACAGCCAGCCGTGGCGCAGCTCTTGTGGTACTATCGCGCGGTACACGCCGCCGATAACGGCGACTTACTGGGATTTCGAGCCGCCTGCGAGCAACTGGATCGGCTTCCAGGACCCTTCGCACCCTACTACGTCGCATGCGCTCACGGCGCGATGATCCAGCAGTTGTACGAAGTGCGGGCCGAATTGCGGGACCAGGGACTGGCTCGTTTCGCCCAGTTCGTCGAGGCGACAGGTCCGGTTGACGTTGATTCGATCTCGAACGATCCCGATCTGCAAGCGTTCCGTTTGGACCCGCGCTTCACCGAGTTGCTCAGGAAGTTGCAGTCGGCAAGACAATAAGCTACCGAATTCCAACGACCGCGTTGGTGAATCAGGTAGCCGTTCACGACGTTTCATCACTCGGATAGGCGACGTCGTTCGGCTTTGCACTTCAGCGAGAAACAGCGGGCTGACGCCCGCCGCTCGCCTGGGAAACAGCGGGCTGACGCCCGCCGCTCGCCTGGGAGACAGCGGGCTGACGCCCGCCGCTCGCCTGAGAAACAGCGGGCTGACGCCCGCCGCTCGCCTGGGAAACAGCGGGCTGACGCCCGCCGCTCGCCTGGGAGACAGCGGGCTGACGCCCGCCGCTCGCCTGGGCTACCGAAGATACCCTGGCAGCCAGCCGCGCGAACCCTGCGGGGGAACACGATCCGCGATGTCGCTGCCATCAGCCAGAGTGAACGAAATCCCCAGCGGGAATCGACCGGGCGGAGCGTTGCGAGTGAACGGTCCTTCGCCCCGAAACTGACCCAGACTGACCAGGTCGAAACCAACCACCCGGCCCTCATTGACCTCGACTCGACCTTGCATCGTCGCCTCGTAACCGCGGTCGCCGTTGCGTGTGCTCAAGGCCACGCGGCCTTCGAGCTGGCCGTCCCGCAGCGACATCTCCAGCGTGCGGATCTCGTCTTCGCTCCACATCGGAGGCTCGCCCCTGGTGTTGTCCACCAGGTGAAAGCGGGCGATCCGCACTTGCAGGCTGCGCGGCACCTGTCCCTGGACGAGTGCCTGGTGTTCGTCACGGGTGATCCACAGATTGTCGCGCGAGACGGCGGTCTGGAAGATCCGTTGCCATGGATCGTCGCTTTCGGTGTAACCGCCAAGGACCTTGGCGTGGACGCGGACGACCAGCCCGCCTTCGGGCGGCTGGACGTTGTACCGTGCGTCGACCTTCGCCGCTTCGATCGCGGCGACTTCGCTGGACCTGGCTCCCGACTGGTCGAACTCGCGCAGCCTCTGCCGCATCAAGCGCAGGACTTTTTCCGGATCGCGGTTGTTGTTGTAGAGCAGCAGCTCGCCCGAGGGCGTGGCGATGTAGAATCCCTGCGTCGTGGACTCAAAGTTGCTGCGCGGTCCCTGCCCGGCGATCTTCCGGTAGAACTCGCCTTCGGTGTCCTGCTGGCGGCGATGATACGCCTGGTCGATGGCGACGGGGACGAACCGCGTCTTCAGCAGTTCGACGATCTCCGGCTGAGCGAATGTCGACTCACGGTCGAGCACGCCGTTGTTTCACGTGCAGCCCAGCGGGTGGCCGTCCATGGCCCAGATGAAAATCGGCTTGTGCTGTTCCGCGGCGGTTCGCTGGGCATCCAGCAGAGAAATCTTCCAGGGAATCGTCCGCCAGGCCGAGTCCTTTTCCGGCTGCAGCTCGGCGTGCAGCTCCAGAAAATTGGCGGCCGTCAATTCCTGGGCGCCGCATAACGCGGTCGGCGCGGCCAGCATGCAGCCGGTCCCCGCCAGCAACAGTAGGCGATTCATGGTCCTGAACTCCAGCGGTTGTATCGAAATGACGCAGCAGCAAGCATATCGCGCCCGGGTCCCTCGTGGAAGGGTCATCGGTCCGCAGCGAAGGCGAGTAGGGGGTATAATAAGGGACCGCGAATTGACATCCGGCGATCAGAAGGCGCAAGGCGGAACCAATGATCCCCCCTGCCAGAAAGACACGGCGAAAAAGGGCAGCCGACCTACGGTCGGCAATCTCCTGGGACGCGCAAACATGTCGAGCAGCAGGCGGATGATGCCACGCTTGCCTGCGAAAGCCAGGACGCCGCGGCGATGGGGGCGTCATCACCCATGAAGCAAATCGAACGGCTGCTGCTGTGCCAAGGCTACCGGTGCTTCTTCTGCGACCAGCCTGTTCCACCGGGCCAGGCCAGTGTGGAACATCTCGTGGCAATCGCCAACGGGGGAACGAAGCACGACGAGAACTGCGTGGTCTGCTGTGCCTTCCTGAATTCCGCGCTCGGCAACCTGCCGGTAAAGGAGAAGCTGCGGATCGTGCTGAATCAACGAGGGCCGTTCACCTGCCCGCTGCGGCGACGTGATTCGGGGGCCGCGGACGTTCCGGCGCTGGCTGCCGTTCCAGAGCCGATTCCAAGTGAAGTCATGGCGGCCCGCGTCAGCCTGGTGCTGGACCACTTGCGGCAACTGACCACCAATCGCCCTCGCCGCATCACGACCCTGACCAACCTGCTCAATGCACTGTTCCAAAGGAAGTTGTCGCGCGTTGAGCTGGATCTTCTCGTCGAGGCGCTCCGGGCGAACGGCTACATCTCGGTGGAAGGCGCGGCGATTACGTACACGCTGCCGCAACCGCCGGGCGACGCCTCCGAATCGGAAACGGCGTAGTACGGGCCTGGAAGGGCGGTTGGCCAGGCCAACTCGCACTCCCCTGGCCGGCCGAGTGGTTCAACTCCGAGCGATTTCCGGCGGCAATCCGGCCGTGAGCGAGCCTGCACTCGTCACCCTCTTTTTTTTCGCCCGGCGTAATTCTTGACCAGGCCCCGCCGTACTTCTTCCCGGCGGACGCCAAGCACTCCAGGCGAGCCGCGGGCGCCAGCACGCTGTTTCTTCCTCCGTCGTATCGGCGGGCACTGAAACAGGGGAATGACGCCCGCAGCTCGCCTGGCGCATCCCACCCCCCATCCCAATCCCAGTAACCGAGGAGTTCACCACATGTCCAGGCTCATCCAACTCGCGGTGGTCTTCTGCTCCCTGATTCTGTTCTGCCAGGCGGCCGTGCCGGCGGCGGCTGGGCAGCCAAGAGACCAGGACGCTCTGCTGCGGCAGATCAAGCGCCGGCTGGGGCCAACCAAGGTCAGCGAGAATCGCTGGTTCGTCCTGCTGCTCCGAGAGCAAACTTCGACACGGATCTCAGTCCGCTATGTCAAGGTCCAGGGCCGGGAGAGCGCTGCCCAGGAGTTGCTGAACTTCGCCACCGCGCCCACGAACACCTTCAAGGACTTCGCCTTCAAGTCGTTTCCGGGAACGGACAAGGGCGACGCCGAAGCGACGGCCTTTCACGCCTCGCAGGTCGCGGCGGGACTGAATGCCGTCTTGTTGGCCAAGTTAACCGGATTGGGATACTGATTCCATGACCACGACCTCCGCGAATCAACCCAAGACCGCCAGGCCCTTGCCGGTCGCCCGCCCTCTGGCCGCCCGCCCTCTGGCCGCTCAGCTGGTGGCCGCTCAGCCGGTGGCCACTCAGTCGCAGGCCACTCAGTCGCAGGCCGCCCGCCCGCTCCCGGCCTCATGCGCCAACGGGCCCCTCTCGATCGCTGCGAATCCCGAATTGCAGTTGGCTGGCGGCGGCTGGGGCGTTCGCGGCCTGGAGGGGCCGGTGGTCAGCGCCGTGTTTCATGCCAGCCTGATGGTGCTGCTGGCCTTGCTGGCGCTGCCCACGAATTCCGCCCGCAGCGTGACGCTGTTGTTGGACGAGTCGGTGGTGGAGGAGCCACTGGCCTCGTTGCCATTCGAGATGCCGTTGGCGACGCCAGACGAAATGGTGCCGGACCAGGCGGCGGACTTAGCGCCGGAAGCGGCGGCTGACGAAGACTTGTCCAAACTCCCGGCCGGCGAAATGCCGGTGGAACTGGCGGCCCTTGACCTGGAGCGGGCACAGTCCGCGGTGGACGCCTTGCCGGACCTGGACAATTTGCTGCGCGAACTGGATTCGCTGGGCGCTCGACCCGTGAAGGCCCAGGGCAAGCAAGCTCCCAAGCTGCCGGCCGACCATCTGGCCAGCTTGCAGGTGCCCGAAAACGCCGTGCGGGCCGGCGCATTCTGCGTGTTTGCCGAGCCGCCGCAACCGGCCAACGGTCAACCGTATTACCTGATCGTGCAGTTGCAACTGCCATTGCACGTGAATCTCAGGAAGTTCATGCCGAACGACGTCAGCGGAACGCTGCAGGGAACCGATGGATTCCGGATGAATCTGCCGAACGAGCAGTTGTACAGCATCCTGTTCGGGCAGGTCGTGGCGTTGCCGTCGCCCGTGTATGTGCTGGACGGCCGGCAGGCTCGCTGGGCCACCTATGTTCCAGGCGCGAAGCTGGGCGTGAAGGACCAGGTACGAGTGCGCTCGCAGGTCCTGGGCGAAGAGCAGACGCTGCAGATCGAGTTCGGCCAGGTGCCGGCGAAAAAGGAGTCAATGCGTGAGCCATAGGTGCATTTCCATAGTCGCCTTTCGCTCCGCGAAAGTAGCATGAGCCATAGTCAGACTTTCAGTTACCAACCACCTCGGCGCTTCTGTGTTGCCACCAAAGATGGACAACACAGCTTGCACGGCTGATAATCACGGCGCGGTCTTTGTGCTGTGCCAGAGAATCACCCGTCTCGTCGAGGGACATCCATGGCTGCCCGGTTTGACGCCACCACGCGTCCCAGTTTGCTGCGTCGGATCAAGGATCTGCGGGACCAGGAGGCCTGGAAGGAGTTTGTCGCGACCTACTCGCCCTGGATTCACGGCTTCTGCCTGTCCAGGCCTGGCCTGGCGTCGTACGCCGCGGACATGACCCAGGAGATCCTGGTCAAGTTGACACAGCAGATGCCCGCGTTTGAATACGATTCGAACAGGCGTTTTCGCGCCTGGTTGTACCGCCTGATGCGCAATGCGGTATATGACTACCAGCGCCGGATAAGGGCCCGACCTGACCAGGCCGCAGGAGTGGATGTCACGCTGGTCGATCCGGACGACTCGCGTTTCGACGAGTCGGCGATGGCGGCGGCCCGAGCGCTGGACGACGACTTTGTCAGGCGGCTGGCGGGGCATTACCTGGATCGGGCCGAGGAGTTGTTGCCGGCAGAGCAGCGCGATTCGCAGTCGTGGCAGACCTTTCGGCTGCTGTACGAGCGGGATACGACGGTTGATCAAGTGGCAAGTCAGTTGGGGCTGACGGTTGGAGCGGTGCAGTTGCGCCGGGTGCGAGCGCGTCAGTGGCTGCGGGATCTGGGCTTGGATTCCGCCGAAGCGATCAGGAATTCGGAAGGCGACCTATGAGTGTTTGTCCCTCGTCAAGGCTGATCCCGCGGTTATCGGCGCTGGGCGAAGAGGAGTACCGGCAATTCGAGGCCCACCTGGAGGCTTGTCCCGACTGCCAGCGGGCGGTCGAGTGCTGGTCGGTGGAGTCGGATGCGGTGGAAGGCGAGTGGGCCCTCGCCGCCGAGCACGGTGCCACCGTGCCGGGGCCGCGTTTGCAGGCGGTTCCTTTGCCTCCCCAGGACTTGCGGCGGATCCAGCAGCGGCGCTTGTTGATTGCGACCAGTGACACCAACCGCTCGTACCCAGCCACACCCAACACCAGTCATTCGGCTCGCGGCACGCTCGCGCCGCCGGCGATGGAGCGGTACGAGTTTCTGGAGGAGATTGGTCGAGGCGGATTTGGCGTTGTCTTCCGGGCTCGTCATGTCGACTTGAACTCGGATGTGGCAATCAAGGTAGTGCCGTTGCCAGCGGGCGCCAGCGAAGCAGACGTGCATCGCTTGTTGCGCGAGGCCCGTGTGATGTCGGGCGTGCAGCACGCCAATGTGATCCGGGTATTTGACGTCCAGAGGGTCGATAACAACCTGTGCATTGTGATGGAGTTGGTCCGCGGCGAGTCGCTGGCGGATCAAATGCAACGCGGCGACGGTCTGCCGCCGCGCGCCGCCGCGGCGATGGTCAGACAACTTGCCGAGGCGCTGGACGCAGTGCATCGGGCCGGCGTGGTGCACGGCGACGTGACGCCCAGGAACATTTTGCTGACGCGGGACAGCCAAGCGGAGAACGCGGACCAGGCGGTGGTCGTTCCCAAGCTGGCCGACTTTGGCCTGGCTCGCGAACTGTCCGGGGCGATGCCGGCCACCGCTGGCCCCTCTCCTGCCGCGGACCAACCTGCCGCGGACCTGACGCACGCGAGATGTGTTCCGGCCAGCCGCATCATGGGTACGCCCAACTACATGAGTCCCGAGCAGTCGGCCGGCCAGTCGCTGGACGCGCGAAGCGACGTGTTCAGCCTGGGGATTGTGCTGTACGAACTGTTGACGAACGACCCGTTGTACTGGACGAACACGGCGGACACTTTGTCGGTGCTGGCGGATGTGCAGACGCGCATTCCGCCGCCGCCCAGCAGTCTGAACCACCACATCCATCGCGACCTGGATGCGATTGCGCTCAAATGCTTGCAGAAGCAGCCAGGCGAGCGATACGGGACAGCGGGCGACCTGGCGGGCGACCTGCGACGGTTCCTGGAAAACAAGCCGATCCGGGCTCGCGAGGTGCCGGCCTCCGAACGGTTCGGCCTGTGGCTACGCCGCCAACCGGCGCTGGCCGGGCTGCTGGCCGCGGCTCTGATCTTGCTCTGCGGCGGCGCCGCTTTCGCGGGATTTGTGGCTATTACCAAGTCGCACGAGGCACGGACCGCTCGCCAGCATGAAGCCCAGATCCGGCAGCGCAAACAGGAGGGTGACCGGCTGCTGTACGCTTCCGGAACCAACCAGGCGGAGCGGGCGAGGCAGCGCAAGCAACGTACGCTCGCCTTGCAGGTTCTGGACGGCCTCCGGCCCGAACGCACGGACGGTGGCGCGGACTATCGCAACTGGGAGTGGTACTATTTGAAGCGTTTGTGTCATGGCGAACGGCTGTTGCTCCGCGGTCACGAGGCGAACGTCAACTGCCTGGCGTACAACAGCGATGGGACCTTGCTGGCGTCGGGCAGCCAGGACTGCACCGCGCGCCTCTGGGACGCTCGGACTGGCCACCAACGGCAAATTCTGCGGGGCCACGTCGCCTCGGTGACCTGCCTGGCCTTCAGCGCCGACGGCCAGACGCTGGCCACGGGCGGATTCGACGCGCGAGTCCTGCTGTGGGACGTGGCAACCGGCCGGCAGCGAGGTGAAATCCAGGGGCATATTCTGGCCATCAACGGTCTGGCGTTCCATGCCAGCGGCACGCTGCTCGCCTCGGCCGGCGCCGATGACACGATTCAGATCCACAAGCTGGGCACGCGGGAACCGGCGCGCGTCATCATCGGCTTCGGGGGCGACACGCGCTGTGTGACATTCAGCCCCGACGGTTCGCTGCTGGCGGCGGCCGGATCGGATCACCGGCGTCCGAGCGTTCGCGTCTGGGAGGTTGCCAGCGGCCGGCTGCTGGGAGAGTTTGCGGGTAATTCGGGATACATTCAATTCACGGGCGACGGCCGGCGGCTGCTGCACGGCGGACAGAATGACTTGAGGATCGTCGACATCGAATCGGGGCGGGTCGAGTTTCTGCTGGACCATGATTCCAAGTCCCAGACGCAGCTTGTTCTGGCGGACGTGAGCCAAGAGTTGGTGGGAGGCGAACGGAGAACGTCGCTGGTGCGACCCAGCGGAGGATTCCTGAGCGCTGAACTGAGCCGCGACGAAACGCGCGTCTGCACGTTGGACCGCGGCGGCATCCTGCGGATCTGGGACGTGGCAACGGGACGGCTGTTGCGACAGGTGTCGGGCGAAGGCCAGGTGTTTGCCTGGAGCCCGGATGGGGCGTTCATCGCCGGCGCGGGCGACGAGCATTCGGTCCGCGTGTTGGCCGTCGAGGACGATCCTCAAGGCCGGTTGCTCAGCGGCCACGTGGCTCGCGTGACTTGCCTGGACTTCAGTCCCGACGGCCGCCAGGTGGCCTCGGGCAGCCAGGATCAGGCGATCAGAATCTGGGATCTGGCCACCGGGAGAGTCGTTCGAACGCTGGGAGACCACCAGTATGAGTTGGGTGAGTCGGTGGCTGGCGAGCTTCCGGCCATGACGGGCGTGCGGGCGATTTCAGGACACGGTGGCGATATCAATCGCATCGCTTACAGTCCAGACGGTCTCTGGTTGGCGTCGGTTAGTACCGATAAGACGCTGCGGGTGTGGAATGCCGCCAGCGGCCAGGAGGCCCTGGTCAAGCGTCTGGGACACCTGGCCAGTTGTGTGGCCTGGTCGCCCGATTCCCGACGGCTCGCGGCCGGCTCGTGGGACGACGTGATTTATCTGATCGAGTTTCCCGCGGGCGCCACGCGGGCGAGGCTGGCGGGGCACGAGGCCAACGTGTTGGATGTCGAGTTTCTGAACGGCGGCCGGCAGCTTGCGTCACTCGGCGCGGACAGCACGCTTCGCGTGTGGGACGCGGAGTCGGGCCGGCAAGTACGTTCGAAGCAGCTTGCCAACGTGAGTCCGACGAGCCGCCTGGCGGTAAGCGGCGACCAAAAACTGCTGGCGATTTCGGAGCGGAACCACGTGATCTCTCTGTGGAACGCCGCGGATTTGACGGAGGTTCGCCGGCTCTGGGGGCACACTGGGCGTGTTGCCGATCTGGACTTTAGTTCGGATGGGCGCCGGCTGATTTCAGCCAGTGGCATTCGGGACGACGGCACGGTCAAGATCTGGGATGTGGCGACGGGCCTGGAGCTGTTGAGCTTGCCGGGGATTGGCGCGGCCCGATTCAGTCCCGATGGCCAGCGCGTGGCCGCCGGAGTGCTCCCCAACCAGATTCGAGTCTACGATTCCACGCCGCTCGACGATCAACCGTTTCGCACCGCGCCCTGGCAGCCGCCAGCCGCGGCGAAGAAGGCCCTGGCGGACGATGGCCGGCTGCGCGTGCTGGGCACGTTCACGGTCCAGCGGCTGGAGGGATTCCAGGGGAATCCACCGATTGTTTCGCCGGATGGTGAGGGCCAGCAGTTCCTGGTGGTTGCCGTTTCGCTGCCACAGACCTCGTTTGTCCTGCCTCAAGAGGTGTACGAAAGGCTCGTGGCCGAAAGTGGTCCCGACGATGTGGATCGAATTGGGCCGCGCGAGGGTTTCGCGTTGTACTACGCTCCGCGGTTTGGTTTGCACCTGCGGGACCGCGATCTCAGGACCGCCAAACTGGTCGGCCTTTGGCCTCGGTCATCCGATGCGTTCGGTTGTGGCACGTACATTTCCCTGGACAGCAGCGACCGCTTGGAACCGCACGAGCGCGTGGGGCTGGCCGTGGCTTGGGCGCTGGATCCCAAGGAGTTCGCTGGGCCGCTGCGGATCCAGTTCGGCGAATCCGAACCGGTTCCGGTTCCCGACGTGACGCTGCCGTGCGCGGCGAGCTGGGAGCCGCCGCCGCTGCACGTGCTGAACGTGAATCGGCGAGTAGTGGCGGCTTGGGACCAGGCCAAGACGGGAGACTACCTAGCCGCCAGTGCCGACGCGGCGGAGGTGGGAGCGGACGAAGAATTGCCTGCCATCGGGATCTACCTTGCCGCCTGCGTGCATGGCGTGGCCCTGGCTCGGCTGCGCGAGGACACGGCGGTGCCCGAGGAGCAGCGCGAGGCCAAGGCCGAGGAACTGGCGATCGCCGCCATCGGCTTGTTACGCCGGGCCCTGGACCGCGGCTTCAACGACCTGCAGTTGCTGCGTACCGACGAGGACCTGCGATACTTGCACTCCCGTCCGGACTTCAAGGCCCTGCTGCCCGCGCCGCCGGCGCCTTGTCTTGACTGAGCAGTTGGTGCGATTGTCATGTAGCCCGAAGCGTGAGCGAGGGATTCTCAGTTGGTGCGATTTTCATGTAGCCCGAAGCGTAAGCAAGGGAGCGTCATCGTCCCGGTGTTGATATGATAGTCTGCTGAGTCGTGTGTGAAGTTCGCGACACTTGCCACGGAGAAGTCTCCCTCGATGCAGCGACGAACATTCCTGAATATCCTGGCCGCCGGGACGATGTCTGGTCTGGCACGCACCGGGCTGGGCGCGGCCGCGGACGAGCCGCCGTCGGTCGATTCGCTGACCGAACGCCTGAATCCGGCGATACAGCATGCGCGCGACGTCGCACTCAACCTGCTCAAGCCGTCAGCCGCCGAGCTGGAGCGGGGCTTGCGGCTGCACGCGGAAAGCGTCGTGTTCGACGCCTACGGCTTCTCGCCGCGAGCGGCCATCGACGGCCAGGCGCTGGCGGCGACCGTGGAAGCCGGCGCGTCGGACATCGAACTGCAGGATCTCCGCGAGGAGATGTCGATGACCCGCTGCGTCACGGATCCAGTCGAAGAGCTTGAGTATCGCCAGGCCTGGCGAGCGTCCGGCGTGACGTGCATCTTTCAGAATGCGGGCGAGGAGGGCCAGGACCCGCTGCGGCTGCTCAAGCGACTTGCCCGATTCACCTACGTCACGGATCTGCTGCGGGGATTTGTGTCCAAGGCGGCCGTGCCCGACGACGTCGAGGAAGCGAAGCGGCAAGGACGACACTGCCTGTATCTGACCGGCAACGGCGTGCCGCTCACGCAGCAGTGGGTCTCGGTGCCCGACGAACTGCGCTATCTGCGCGTGTTCTATCAACTCGGCATCCGCATGATGCACTTGACCTACCAGCGGCGAAACATGATTGGCGACGGTTGCGGGGAAGAGACCGATGCGGGGTTGAGCGATTTTGGCCGAGCGGTGATCGCCGAAATGAACCGCGTCGGCGTGATTCCCGACTGTGCCCATTCGGGCTGGCGAACCAGTCTGGAAGCGGCGCGGGCGTCCGACAAACCGGTGGTCGCCAGCCACACGACCTGCGCGGCGCTCGATGCCCGGCCGCATGCCCGCAGCAAGCCCGACGAAGTGATCCGGGCGATTGCCGACACGGGCGGCTACATCGGTATCTGTAGCATTCCGGCCTTTCTCCGCGGTTCGGGCGATATCGTCATGTTGTTGAACCATATCGACCACGTTGCCAAACAGTTCGGCTGCGACCACGTGGCGATCGGCACCGACGTGGCTTATTCGTCGCAGAACAGTGCCGCCGAAAGCCGCAAGGTGCCCCGCGCGCGGCGGGGTCGCGTGGATTTTCGCACGCTCTGGCGCCCGGACGACTTTGCGACCACGCCTCAGATGAGCGACAGCCTGGCCTGGACGAATTGGCCTCTGCTGACCGTGGGGCTGGTGCAACGGGGCTATGCGGACGACGATATCCGCAAGATCCTGGGCGGCAACGTGCTGCGCGTCGCGCGCGCGACCATGAGTCCGCAGACAGCGGGGCCGAGATGAACGCGGGTAGGACTTTTGCTTTCGCCCGACGCGTCAGCCAGGGAAGCGGCCGCATGGACTCTCTCACGGATGCCGCGAGTGACAAGTCACTACGACTTTCTCTCAGATTCACGCTGTCCAACCAGTCGGAGGCGTTGCGTTGAGGCGGAGAACCCAGGTGAGACTGGACAGGGGCGGAGCGCTGTGCCATAACCCGGTATCAGGGTGAACCGCCTTCCGGGGGCCGTCCCGGCCGAGAATTGTCTGGGGCAGAGCTATTTCTTGACAGACGTCGACGATAGTATTCAGCGTTGGGCTGAAACCATTACCACGTCCTGGCTGGAGCGGGCCAGGCGGGGAGACGCCGAGGCTTGGCGCCGGCTGGATTCGGCCTATCGCCGGCTGGTCCGCTGGTGGTGTTTGAAGGCGCAGTTGCCCAGCCGCGACGTGGACGACGTGGTGCAGGAGGTCTTCGCGTCGGTGCTGACCGGGATCGACCGGTTCCAGCAAACCGAGCGGGGGTCATTTCGAGGCTGGTTGTGGACGATCACCAGCCGGAAGATCGTCGACTACTGGCGCGAGCGGAACACTCAGCCACAGATTCCCGGCGGCGGTTCACTGGACCACTTGCTGCGGTCCGTCGAGGCCGAGTCGGGGCGTGTCGAGGGTCGGGTGGACCAGGCGACGAAGATCATTTTTGACGCGGTGGTGTCGTTCGTGAGGAGTGAGTTTTCGGATACCGACTGGGACGCCTTCTGGAAGGTGGTGGGCGAGGGGCGGGTTCCGGCCGCGGTGGCCGACGAGTTGGGCATTTCCCGTAACCGGGTCTACCTGGCGAAGTGCCGGATTCTCCGCAGGATCCGGCAGGAGTTTCACGCCACGGAGCCCTGAAGCGACCAGGATGTACCGCCATGGATTCCACGCCGGAGTCCGCTCGATCGGACTGCCCCAGCGACGCCATCTTGTCGGCCTTCAATGGCGGCCGGATGACCGATCCGGCTGTCGAAGAGGCCGTTGCCCAGCACTTGGGGTCGTGCCCGACTTGCGAATCGCGCCTGGCGACGCTCGGCCAGGACAGTGACAGCATCGCGGCCATTCTGGTGGCCCCGGACCCGATGCGTGAGTTCGCGGACGGCACGCGCGACTCGCACCTTCTGTCGCCAACTCGCACCGTGGCGGCGCTGGACCAGCAGCCAGGGCCAGCGGCCGGGACGGTCGAGTTGCCGTTGTTGCCGGAGAAGATCGGCAAATACTTCGTGTTGCAGGAGATCGGCAGCGGCGGATTTGGCCGGGTGTACAAGGCCAAGGATCCAGACACCCACCGGATCGTGGCCATCAAGGTGCCTCGGTTGTATTCCAGCGGCCGGATCGCCGAGTTTCTGCGGGAGGCCCGCACGGCCGCCCAGTTGACGCATGACTCGATCGTCCAAGTCTACGACTGGGGAAGGGCCGGCGACGGTTTGTGCTACGTGGTGATGGAGTACATGGAGGGCGGCTCGCTCAAGGAGCTTCTCAAGTCGGTCATCGGCGCTCGCCAGCGGGCCGTGGAGGTGGTGGTGGCCGTGGCCGAGGCCTTGCGGTATGCCCATGGCCAGGGCGTTTACCATCGCGACGTCAAGCCGGCCAATATCCTGTTCGACGCCCGCGGCGTGCCGCACCTGGCCGACTTTGGTCTGGCGATTCGCGACGACCAGCGCTGGGACCACCAGGGCGACAGTTCGGGCACCGATGCCTACATGGCGCCCGAACAAGTTCGCGGCAATTCGTACCAGTTTGACGGCCGCACCGACATCTGGAGCCTGGGCGTTGTCTTCTATGAAATGTTGACCGGCGGCCGGCCGTTTTCGGCGGCCAATCGCGAGCGGTTGTTTGTCGAGATCCTGAACCGTGAGCCGCGGGCCCCGCACGCCGCCAGCGAAGCCGTGTCGCTGGCGCTGAGCGATATCTGCTTGAAGTGTTTGCGCAAGGAAATTGGCCAGCGGTATGCGTCCTGTGCGGACCTGCTGCAGGCGCTCGAAGTGGTCTTGCGATCGGGCGGCGACGAGGCGGCGGGCGCGGTTGCGGTTGCGGATCCCGCTCGGCGGGAATCGCGGACTAACCGCTCGAAGCCGCGGCTGGCGTGGCCGGCTGCCATGCTCGCCGGTGTGCTTCTCCTGGCCGCCGTCACCTCGCTGGCGGCGGTGCTCGAATGGCCGTTGGCCCTGCTGCCCGCGCGGCCGCTTCGGCCCACCGATGTCGGCCAGGCCACCGATATCGATCAGGAGCGGTTGGAGGCCGTGCCGGTGCCGTTTCGCTGGTATCCGCTGCTGCAGCGGCCGCCAACCGCCCTGTTTCCTCCCGACCTGCCCGCGGAGCGGGTGATCTATAACGAACAACTGTCGGAAGTGATCATGCAGTCGCCTTCGTTTTCGCACGTGATTCTGGGCCAGGCGGCTTCGGGAAAATATCGTTTCCAGGTCGATATCACGAAAATCGCTCCGCAGGGAGCGTCGGGGATCATTTTCGGTTTGCGGCCCGAATTGAACGAGGCGGGAATCGTCACCTGGCACGGCCAGATCATCCGGCTGACTTGCCGCCAGGATGATTACCATACCGTGCGGCGCGAGTTGATCGAACTGGTGCCGGTCCCGCAGGCCAACACGTATGGGGTCAACAAGCGTTCGCTCGCCTCCGTCCGCGTCCCGACCGCCAGGATCCGCGGCGATACGCTGGAGATCACCGTGGATCCGGGGCGAGTCAGCGAGGTGCGTTGGCGCGGCCAGTTGCTGCCCGAACTGTGCGACACCATCCCGAATCCTCCCGGCGGCATTCCCAACTGCCAGGGAAAGCTGGGACTGGTCAATTCCGACGGCTCCGTCACATTTCAGAACGCCCGCTACATGTCCTTGAAAGGAGTGTCGCCGTAAGTAAAGGTCCAACCACGCCAGACTCCTTTCCCTCACTGGAAGTCGAGGCGCTGCAACCCAATCGGCCAGCTCCAGTTCTTCATCTGAATCCGTCAGTTCTTTCGCAGGCCACGCGGAGCGTGATGGCGACCTTGCCGTGGCCTCGCTCCCTCTGTCCGTCGGTCACTCACCGCGGCACACTTTCGCGAATCTAATCCGCCGCGGATCCCACCGGTTGCGACTTGAGTCCCACCGTGTTCACGGCGGTCACACGGTACGAGTGCGACTTGCTCTCGACGGCCCGCTCGTCGACATACCGCATCGGGACCAGTGGCTGAGTGGGGGTGTCGCTGTACTGAAGATTCTGAAACAACGGACGGCCGAACGGGTTCTTGCCTTGTGGCGGCACGGTGGCCAGGTACTGGCCGTCCCGTTCGATCACAAAGCTGGCCAGCCCGCTTTGCGGATCGGCCTCGCAGTCCCAGGTCAGCACGTTGCCGCTGACGCGCACGTTGGTCGGCGCGGGGGGCGGCGAGGTGTCGGCAACGGCCGTATCGCGGACGTATTGCAACCAGGCTTGCGCCGTGGCCTCGTCGGGCAGCCAGGCGGCTTGCAGCGGATCGCCGTCAAACTTGCCGGCGGCCACCGCCACGGTGCCAGTCGGTACAGCCAGCCAGGCGCCGCTGATCGGCATCTTGCGCAACGGCTCGGTGCCGGACTTGGGCAGTCGAGCGGCAAGGCAGGCGTCGAGCCACGGGATGGCAAGATACCGCTGATTGCCGCACTCATGGCTGGTCAGCGGATCCACCGCCACGCCGATCAGCCCGCCTTGCGAACGGACCGCGCTGAAGAACTGTTCGTTGGCCGGCCAGACGCCGGCGAACCGGCCATCCTTGACCGTCACGCCTTCCTTGGTGCCCAGGTTGCACATCAGCGGGACCTGCAGTGCCGCGTCGGGCAGCGAGTGAGGCTTGATGCCCGGCCGATCGGGATTCGGTTTCAACTGCGGCACGCCAGACCGCAGCCAGGCCGCGGCGACGCGCTGTGGGTGCAGCAGGACCATCCCGCCCGCCCAGTGACCGCCTCCGCTGTGTCCCCACAACGCCCACGGCACGGTCGATAGCTCGGGATGCCCGGCCTTCGAGCCGAGATCGACCAGACATCTCTGGAACGCGGCGGCCGAGCCGTTTCGCGGATCGCACCACATCTGGCAGTCGGCCATCTCGGGTTGCTCGTAGGAAGGCGCCAGCAATGCGCAGTCGTGCTTCCTGGCCAGCGCCTGCCAGTGCAAGTCGTAAGCGCCCGTCAGTCCCGACTTGCACGAACCCTCGCCGCAGCCGTGCTGGTGCACGATCAGGCCGCGCAGCGATTCCACGCCGGAAGGGATCCAGATCGTGTAGTTAACCGCGTAAGGCAGCTCGCCGGGCGTGGTGGAAGCCTCGTAACGCACGCGGTAGTACGGCGGTTCGGCGGGTGGAAAGACATCATAGGGAGGCTGCTGCGCCAACGAGACTGCGGGCGACGCGGCCAGCAGGCAGAAAGCCACGGGAAACAACCATCGAATCATCGTCACGGTCCTGAACGTCTGGAGTGTGAAAGCGGTCACGGCCCATTGTGGTCCGTGGAGGGACGCCTGTCCATCGCCCGGCCCGCATCGCTCCAGATCGGCCGTGCGGGTATAGTGATGAAGGTCCCACAGCGGGCCTGGCGAATCCACTCGCGCGCTTATGAACAGGACGGTCGAGCATGTTGACAGGTAAACCGCCGAGGAATCGGCCGCGATATGCCCCATGGTTTCTGGCGGCAATAGGTCTGTTGATATCCAGCGCGAATGCCGAGGACCCAGCATCGCGCGAGGAAGTCGAGCAACGGTTGGCAAAGGCCTATGAGCCGCCGCCGGAGTTTGCCGGAAATGGCGGTCCGTATCGCTCGCCGCTGGTGTTCGCGGATGGCCAGCGCGTCAAGTCGGCCGACGACTGGCCGCGGCGGCGGGCCGAGATTCTGGCCTTGTGGCAGCGCCGGCTGGGCGGCTGGCCGGCGCTGGTGGAACGGCCTGCCGTGGAGCGTTTGCAAACGGTTGAGAAGCCGGACCATGTCCAGCACCAGGTGCGGGTTCAGATTTCGCGGCAGGGGCAGACTGTGGATGGTTATCTGCTGCTGCCGCCCGGCAAGGGGCCGTTTCCCGCGGTACTGGTCCCATTCTACGAACCGCTGACAGGCATCGGCCAGGGGCGCAAGGGACAAGGCACCCACGACTACGGCCTGCAGCTTGTGCGGCGCGGCTTCGTGACCTTGTCAATCGGCACGCCGGGGGCGCTGGAGAGTATTGGCGTCGACACGCGCGAGGCGTTGGTGGCGGCGGGCGAGCGTGAGCGTCGCCAGCCGCTGATGCTGCTGGCGTACGTGGCGGCCAACTGCCACACCGCGCTCGCTCAGATGCCGGAGGTGGATCCGCAACGGATCGGCATCATCGGGCTTTCGTACGGTGGCAAGTGGTCGATGTTCGCTTCGTGCCTGCACGAGAAGTTCGCCTGCGCCGTGTGGTCGGATCCGGGGATCGTGTTCGACGAGCGCAACGCCAATGTGAACTACTGGGAGCCTTGGTACCTGGGCTACGATCCCGCGGCGCGGCGCAAACCGGGAGTTCCCTCGGAGGAGAACCCGCGGACCGGGCTGTACAAGGAGCTGGTGGAGGCGGGCGACGACCTGGTCGACCTGCACGCCTTGATGGCACCTCGCCCTGTGCTGGTATCCGGCGGCACGGAAGACCCGCCGCGCAACTGGCGGGCGCTGCATCATCTGATCGAAGTCAACCGCTTGCTGGGCCACGACCGCCGTGTGGCCTTGACCGCTCGCCCGACTCACGTCCCGACCGCCGAGGCGCTGGAGTTGGAACTGAGCTTCCTCGAATCCTGGCTCAAGCCGCGGTAAACATGGATGCGGGGGGAGTCTCTGGGAATTGCTTCCGTCCCGTCTGTGAGTCCGCAAGAGATCGCCTTGCCATGCCCGATGAGTATCTTCAGCGCCTGCCTGAATCGCTGCGAAGGCCTGGCGATGCGGCCCGGGGAGAGATCGAGCTGCTTGCGCCCGATGCCACGAGCAAGTACGGGATTCTTTACGAAGACAAGTACATTCTGCTGGTCCGCGACCGCGTCCGCTTTCCCGATGGCAAGGAAGGTGGCTATCTGCGAGTCGTCCACACCAGCGAGCTGGCGGGCGGCTGTGGAACCGTGATGGTTCCGATCTGGAAGGAACAGATCGTGTTGATCCGCATCTTCCGGCACTCGACCCGCAACTGGGAGTGGGAATTGCCTCGCGGATTTCAGGAGCCCGGCATCTCGGAACTGGAGAACGCCGAAAAGGAAACCGTCGAGGAATTGGGGGTTGAACCGGCGCGAGTTTGGCGGATCGGGGCGTTCAATGCCAACACCGGCTTGCTGACGGGAATGATTGGCGTTTATGCGGTCGAGCTCGCGGCCGACCCCACGACGTCTGGCCGCCCCGAGGCGAACGAAGGCATCGGACACTTTCGCACCGTTGCCGAACGGGAACTCGCGGACCTGGTGGCGCGCGGCGAGATCCGCTGCGGAATCAGCCTGGCCGCCTTGTATTTGTATGGCAACTCCAAACGGTAACCAGGGAGTTTCAACGCATGGCCGCGAATCATCCGGTCCCCAGCCGCGGCTTTGTGCTCGAATCGGCCGATTCCGTCCGCTTCGGCCCGGAATACACGCCGAGCGAGGTCGAGCGGAATCGGCAGGTTCTGTTTGGCGAACTGCTCTGCGGACTGCTGATGGGCGAATCGATCTGGACGAACGCCATCTTTGCCTTCGACTCGGCGGGCATGGTCGAGGTATTGGGAGCGGTCTCGCGAGCGTTCCTGCGAACTCCCGACCGGGAGCAGTTTCTCCCGTTCATCGTTTCGGTGTATCCCGGCGATCACGATCCCTGGACTGGCCAGAGCCGCCTGTGGCAGAACCCGGCCGAGCTGTTCCTGCGCTGTTACGCTCATCGGCTGGCGAACTGCGGCGGGTTCCAGCTTTCGGCGACGCCGAAATTGGAATCGGACGCGGACCGAAGAACGCGCCTCGCTAACAGCCTGCGTCAGATGGCCGAAACGGGCAACACCTCCATTCCCGCCGGCGTCGTGCCGGACGAGCAGCGACATTTCGCGAATATCTTATCAATCGACCAGTACCTCCGTTCCTGGCTTGGCGCCCGGCAATCGGCGGATTTCCAGGCCTACTGCGAGCATGTCTCGGCGGACATGCCGATCCGGAAGAACCTGGAAGGCTGGCAGCACCGTTACGAAAGCCTTCCGGACAGTTCACCGGGAGCGATCGCCCGCTTGCGGTTTTTCCTGGAGCAGGCGGCCCACATCGGGGAGCGATGGGAACCGGGAGGCAGCAGTTTCGCTGAGGGACGAAGGACGCTCCAGGAGGTTCTTGGGCTACCTGACGATCATGCGTGCTTTAAGAATCGCACGGCATTTCGCTCGCACCTGAAGCAGATCGGGCTGACCGTTGATTCGGACACTTTCCGCCTGCTGATCGAGCTGGCGGACGGCCACTACATCCGCACTCAGTATACGGAACTGACGCATACTGCCCGCGAGGTGACGTCACCCGCAAGCAAGTCGGAGGCCAGCCAGATCGGCGAAACGTGGGCCGCCCAGACCATGCAGGCCTGCCTGAAATCAGCCGATGCCATCCGGCCATGGCAGTTCATTAACCGCATTCAGGCAGTTCCATCCAAAACGCCGGTGGAATTAGACCTGGACCAGATCGCCGCGGCCTTCGCGGACTACGTGGCACATCCGGACCGCAGAGCGGAACTGAACCAGTATCACGCCCTGCTGCGGTGGGCCCGAAGCGAACAGAGTTCCGGCCGGGAGGCAGGCGACGAAGTTCGACGAAGTTTCGGCGCCTTGCTCGATCATGTCTCGATCTGCATCAAGAATATCAACCAGCATATGGCCGGCACGGGCACGGAATTTCACTTCAACGTAAACGACCAGCAAACCTGCGCCGGGTCCCTGACGCTCACATTCCTGGAGAACCGGTCCACCAGCCAATGCACAGGGTCGCGAGAAGCATCGGCCATCGACCCCGAACCGCTGCCAAAGGGCGCGGAGCAAAGCGAGGGATCGAACAATTGCCTATCGGGGACTGGAAAGTGATATCTGGAGTCCGGTGGCATTCAGCGGGCCCGTTGCCAGAGCAGCCTCCACCACTGGTCGTCCGCCTCGTGCGGCAACCTGGCGGGAACTTTAGTCACGGGACTACCGGGAAGCGGAACCAGGTCGCAGAGAAAGCCCCGCAGATGCCGGATCAGTTCGCGGTCGAACCCGGTGGGAATCAGCCACACGCGGAAGCGAGTGACCTTGCGCGTGGCATCACCGCCGTCGATGGTGCGTTCCAGAAAGCAGAACGGCTCGAACCGGGCCGCGTTCGCAGGTCCGACTTCAAATAGCTGGGATGCCGCTGCCCGCTGCCGCAGCAGGGGAAGGTTCGAATTGCGCTTTTGCCAGCAAGCTTGCTGGGAATCGCAGCCGAAAAAGGGGATCGCGTGTTCGTCCTGCGTCGCACTGTTTCGGATCATCAGCCAGACAACTGCTACGTCACTGCGTAGTTCGTGAGCTTCCCATTCGCCCTCCAACAGCAGATCGACGGTTCGAAACGCGTCGGCAAACGAACCGCCGCGCAGGGCGATCAGCGAGATGTTGCCGTCGGTCTTGACCAGCGCCCACTTCGGATCGTGAAGGGACGTCTCCAAGGTCTCTCCGGCGAAGTATCGCCGAAACGGAAAGGCTGCCCGCTCCGGGAACTGCGGCAGCACCGAGGAACTGGCCGCATCGGGCGGATCGCAGGGAATCGGTTCGAACGATTGCGCGTCGCCTGGTTGAAGTCGCCAGTGATCTCCGCCGCAGGCCAGGTAGAAGGTGCCGTTGGCGTGCGTCAAGTCGATGGCCTCGAACGAGTTTGTTTGAAACCCCGACACGCAATACAGCGACGCACCGTGTGCCGCGCCGAGGTTCTGAAGCTGGTACGCACCGGATTCCTCGGTGAGCACCCAGAATGCGCCGTCGACGAAGCACGTCGCGCGGAGCGACGCTGCCGTAATCGGGAAAGTCCGGTATGCCGTCTGCCCGGCGCCGTGTGTGAGCAGACCGAGCCCGTCCTGTTCGGCATGCAGGGGAATTAGCCAGTGAGCGGCCGCGTCCGCGGGAGTGCTCGCCAGACCCCTGCGTACCCAGGCCCCGGCGCGGAGTGCGCCGCAGGTGGTTGGTTGGCCATCAATCCAGTCCACGTCAAGCGGGAATTCGAGTTGACGAACCTTCTGAGACTGCTTCTCGATGTCCTCGTCCGTGCTGTCGGGTTGCGACAACGCGAAGATCATTTCCCAGATGGGCACTTCCGCGACGGACTTGGCCAGCCTTTCCAATGCGGTCCGCGTGTTGAGTTCTCCCAGGACGCGGTGGGTTGCCGGTCCGAAGTCGCTGCGAACAGTCGATACGATCCGGTCGCGTCCCGGCAGGTAGCTCGATCGCAGCCAGGCACAGTAGGCACGCTGCGATCGGCGGGCGTCCGTGTCTGGCTCCGCGGAATCTTGTTCGCCCGCCTCCCAGAGAAAGACCAGCGGGTCCCGTTCGAGCGCAATGGCGATCACGCCTTCCAGTTGCGTGTAGGTGAGCTCGGATCGTGGCACGCCTTGCCGATCGAATTCTGACAGCAGGCTGGCAAGAACCTCCTGGCTGCGGGGATCGATGAACGCAGCCATACCGCTTATCTCGTTTGGCGGCACTTTCGCGCAGCCGCCTGGATGTTCGCCAACGTAGTGCAGCACGTGGTGGGAAAGGCGAATCCACTCATAAACCTTGGACACGGTCAGTGACGCCCCGCCGCCAGTCGAGACGACTGGCGGATGCTCCTGGTCGTGAAGCTGGAGCATGCCGTAGGCGGCACTTCCGGTCCGCCGGATGCTATCGGTCAACTCGCGGAATTCCGCCGTCGCGCGGCTCAGAAAAACCTTCTTCGCCATGATCGTACGATTCGCTCCGGTGGGTGCATAGCCTCGCAACGGATCGCCCAGGGCCGGGTCAGGCGTACGCGGGATGATAATAGATGGTCAGGCCCGCCACCACGGGAATGGTGAAGTTGTCGGTGCCGTGCGGCGACAGCGATTCGGCCAGCACCGTCAGAACTGCAACACACGTGGACAGCCAGAACAGGTCGCCCCATGGCAGTTGAACGCCGAAGGCCAGGCAGGTCACCAGCCAGGTGCCAACAAATACGGTCAGGCTTCCTTCGACAGTTCGCCAGTTTGGCAAGGCGCCGGGAAGCCGTGGCGCCGGGTACTTTAGTCGGCCAAAGCGGCGGCCCACGGGTTCGGCCAGCCCGTCTCCAATGCCCAGGATCAAGGCCGCCGTCCGCGTGATCACCATGTCGCGACACAGGCCGTCGATTAGCGCCAGACCGTACACGCCCAGCAGCCACGCGCTCCAGACGTGAAACCGCTGCTGCCGGCCGTCGCTTTCCCGCGCGTACCCGAGGTACACATTGGCCAGCGGCCCCCAGCCGGGAAACCAGCCACTGGCCACCAGCAACGCGAACAGCAGGGCCGCCGCCAGCAGCATGCTGGCACGAGCCTGCTGCTCCGGCAGCCAGCCGAACCAGAGCGCGCCTCCCACCAGCGTCACGATGTGATTCAGCTTCCGCGCGTCGCCAGTTGCCAGCACGTGCCGGCGCTTGAGATACCCGGCGATCCACCAGACTGCCGCGGTCAAAACGCAGAACGAGGCGACCCGCGACCACTCGATCCGAGCGGCCAGTTCGCTCGCGTAGGTGCCGGCGGCATCGGACAGCGCTTCAGGAGACACGATCGGCCTTCGACGAACTGGCGGCCGCGGAACGAGCGATCTGCCAGGCGTGCCAGGAAGTGGGAACGTCCACCGGAACTCGGCGGGACATCAGCAGGATCAGCCACACGTCGGCGTATGCCACAGCGCCCGCCGCCAGTGCCAGGTGCAGGGGCCAGCCCGCTTCCCCCTTCACCAGCACGCGCGCGGACGCGAAAAACAACAGCAGCGCCCAGGCCTTGCAGCACCAACTGTGCGTGCTGGTGGTACAGCCGAACCGCGCCACGCTCAGCGCCTGACAAACGCACTCACAGCATACCAGCGCCGCGAAAGCCCACGAGTATTGCCGGAATATGTCGGGCTCCACCCATCCGATGCACGCCAGCACCGCCAGGAAGAACACCACGTCGCACAGGGAATCAAAGCGGCGGAACGCCGGCGAATCCACGCCGAAACGCCGCGCCAACACGCCGTCGGCAATGTCCAGCCACAGAGCGGATGCCAGCGGAAGGACGAACCAGGGACGAGGCACGGCAGATGCCGCCAGGCCGACCACAGCCAGCGCCAACGCCAGCCGGATGGCCGTCAGTACCCAGGGGAGTCCGCCAGGCATCGCCCCACTCAATCCAGCATGATCATGCCAAAGCAGCCGCCGATGAAAATGACGCAACCCAGCAGCATCAGTCCCAGCACGATCAGAATGGCCTTGGCGGCATTATTCCATCCCCTTCTGTCGCGACGACCGGGATCGTCGTCATGATCATTCATTGGAATCCTCCGAGCTGCGACGTTCGTGATTCGCCTGCTCAAAGATTGGACCTTCCCGGCCTTCTCGCCGCCAGTAGGCAACCCGCCGATCCATCACCAGCCACCACACCGGCGGAAAGAACGACAGCACGACCATGCCCGCCAGACCCAGCGGCAGGACGGGCCCCGGTACCGCGCAGTTCAATTGCTGGTACGGCCTCGCCGGCTCGCAGTGATGCTCCGAATGTCGCCCCAGATTGAACAGCAGCCAGTTCGTCAGCCGGTGCTCGACGTTCCACGAATGAAGGGCCGAGACGGGTTCGTACTTGCCGGGCGCCACTTCGCGGCGCCGCAGGCCGTAATGCTGCACGTAGTTCGTCGCTTCCAGCAGGAAGATCGAGACTACGCATTGGGCCGCGAACACTCCGACCCCGCGCCAGCCGAATGCTGCCCAGATGGCCAGAACCAACAGCAGCACGGCGGCCATTCCCTGCAGCACCCGGTTGCCAGCGCTCCACGCCACCCTTCCCCTGGCTCGCAAGCGTCCGGCCTCGATCTGCCAGGAGTGGGTCAGGCCGCCGCACACGGAACGAATGACGAAGGCGTACAGCGATTCGCCCAGGCGAGCGGTCGCGGGGTCTTCCGGCGTCGCCACGCGGCGGTGGTGGCCCTGCACGTGCTCGATACAGAAGTGCGGGTAGCCGAACATGGCCGCCAGCACGGTGGCCAGCATCGCTTCGACGGTGTGTCGAGTGTGGGCCAGTTCGTGGACCACGGTAAAGCCAATGACTCCACCGGCCAACCCCAGCGAACAGGCCACTGCCCAGCATTTCAGCGGTCCCAGATCGTGCCGCTCGACAACCAGCAAGGCGCCCCACAGCATCGCCGCCTGGGTCGGCACCCACAGCCAGAGCAGCGCTCGACAGAGCCGTTCGGCGACGGGCCCCGGCGGCGGGATCTCGCCCAGATCGAAGGCGCGCCGCCGGCCCAGCAGCGAATCGATCCAGGGCACGGCGATGTAGATCCAGAAGACGACGGCGAACCCGGTCAGGCCGCCAAAGGCATAGCCGATCGCCATGGTCGCCGGAATGCTGTACGGCAGCGCGTAGGGTATAACGTGTACCATGCTTCGCTCGGCAAATGCGGGCAGGAATCTGTGCTCGGAACCAGAGCAGGGTCGCGCCGCCTTGCCTGTCAGGTCCACGCGAGAATGCCAGCGCCCGACACCAGTCTCTGGCATTCTCGAACGAGTAGAGGGTGTTGTCCACGATTACCGCCGAGTGGCCTGGTCCCGAACCGCCCTTGGTATTCCCCACCAGCGTCAGAATGGCGACTCGCCTGGCCATGGTTCCTCAGGTGTCAAAGGACACGCGCCGTGCAAGCACGGCCGGGGTGTCCTCGTCTTGATGAACCCGAAGCATCAGCGAGCGCGCACTGGCGTATCGGGTTCGTTTGGTTCTCGCGCGAGCCAGTTGCTATCTGGCCCGTTTCGGCCTGGCCGACTTCGGCTGGGACGACTTCTTCTTGGTTGCCGGCTTTGAGGCCGGTTTCTTCTTGGCCCCCTGTTTTGGCGCGGCCACGCTCAGGCTGGCTTTCTTTCTGGCGACCCGCTCCTGGCCATCGGCGCCCGGCGTTTGGACCGCGTTGCCAGCGGCGCTCCTGGCCGTCCGCGATTTCTTGGCTGCTTTCTTCATGGGAACCATGGCCGCCTTGGTCCCGCCCCGGGTCTTGGCCGTCGACCTTCTGCGTCCCGTGGGTCGGCCGCCCGGTCCAGTGGCGGCGGCCGGCTCCACCGATTCCGCCGGTTGGTCGCCGTCCAGCTCGATCCCGAACACGTCCGACAGATCGCCCGCCGCGACCTGCCGGCGGCGACCACCTCGGCCGCTGGTTTGCGCGAGCACCTCGTCGGCCGGCGCCGTGATCAGGTCCAGGTGGTTCACTCCGCGCAGCAGAAACAGCAGTTCCGGCTGCTGGTCCAGCCGAGCTCCCACGCCATACAGCGCGGCAGCGACGTGTTTGCACATCGTGGCGTAGTCGGGACAGTTGCAGCGCAGATGGATCTCGCGAGGCGCCGGGAACAAACCGCTGCGCGGGTCGGTCACCACCTGCATCACGCTGCTCGAGATGCGGCCTTGCAGCAGTTCCAGCAGCGATCCGATCTGGCCTCGGCAGCTTTGCTTCACCTGGTTCCACCGGGCCGTGGCCAGCACGTCGATTGTGATGGAAACCTTGTAGATCTCGGAACCGCTGACCATGGCGTCGATCCGCCCCCGCTGGATCGCCAGGTGGCAGACCGACCCGTTTCGCACATAGGTTCGCCCGCGCGGCAGCCGATTCGAATAATCGCCGTGGGACTCCATCTGATCGCACCAGGCCTCGCCCCAGAACGTTTTGGCGATCTTGCGGCCGTCGATCTCGACCGGCTGGATGTCGACGCCTTCGGCTCGCAGGTTCCGCATCTTCGACTGAGCCTCACGGCGCCGGCGGGCAACCGGCACGTAGGGTCTCCACTGGCGGTCGTATCGCATGTTCACTCCCTGCACCTGCAACGTAATCCCTGATCGCTTCAAGTTGCCAAACGCGTCGGCGACTGGCCCGATCCGAAAACTGCGGCACCGCGGTTCGCCCGGTCAGAGCAGCGCCTTGTTGATGTCCAGCGAAACCAGCGCCATGAGCTGATCGTCCGTCATCTCCGTCAGCAGCTTCTCCGGCCCGGCCTCCAGCAGGTCCGCGGCTAATGTTCGCTTATCCTCCAGCAGTTCGTCAATACGTTCTTCGATCGTACCGCGGCAGACGAACTTGTGGACCAGCACGTTGCGGTCCTGGCCGATCCGGAATGCCCGGTCGGTCGCCTGGTTCTCGACGGCCGGATTCCACCAGCGGTCGAAGTGCACCACGTGCGAGGCGGCGGTCAGATTCAGACCGGTTCCGCCGGCCTTGAGCGACAGCACAAAGAACGGAGGGCCGTCTTCGCGCTGGAACTGCTCGACCAGCTTCTGGCGCTTCCCGACCGGTGTGCCGCCGTGCAAGACCAACCCCGGCTGCTGGAATACTTTGGACAACAGCAACTGCAGTGGCTCGGTCATCTCGCGAAACTGAGTGAAGACCAGCGCCTTCTCCTGCCGCGAGGCGATCTCGTCGCAGATCTCGGTCAGACGGGCGAACTTGCCGCTGTCCGCCTCCTGATATTCCCGATCGCCCAGGAACTGGCTGGGATGGTTGCAGATCTGTTTGAACCGCATGAGGAACGCCAGGACAATCCCGCGGCGCTGGATCCCGTCTTTGCCTTCCACGGCGTCGGCCAGTTCGTCGACGGACTTTTTGTACAGAGCTGCCTGCCGCTTCGTCAGCCCGCAGAACGCCTTGACTTCGGACTTGTCCGGCAGGTCGGCGATAATCGACTTGTCGGTCTTGAGGCGCCGCAGGATGTAGGGTCGCACCAGGTTGCGCAGCGGAGCGTATTGGTCGTGCTCCCGATTGGCCAGCAACTTGACAAAATTCTGGAACGTCTTGGCGGATCCGCACAGCCCGGGGCAGAGAAAGTCGAACAGCGACCAGAGATCGGACAGGCGATTTTCCACGGGAGTGCCGGTCAGCGCGACGCGGGAACCCGCTCGCAGCGCCTTGACCGCGCGAGTCTGCCGGGCCGACGGATTCTTGATCGCCTGCGCCTCGTCCAGCACCACGACGCGCCAGTCAACTTCGGTCAACCACGGTTGCCGCTGCAGCATGCCGTAGGTGGTCAGCACGACGTCGACGCCTTGCAGCGACCTGGTCGCCGAGTCCGCCAGGCGGGCCAGGGTCGTGCCGTCGGTCTCGGACGAGTGAACGAAGACGGCGGTCAGCGACGGGGCGAAGCGGGCGATTTCCGCTTTCCAGTTGGCCAGCAAGGAAGCCGGCAACACCAGCAGACTGGGCCGACCATCGCTCGGCTCCTGCTTCAGCAGCAGCAGCAGGGCCAGCACTTGCACCGTCTTGCCGAGCCCCATGTCGTCGGCCAGGCAGGCGCCCAATCCCAGCCCGGTCATCAGCCGCAACCATTCGACTCCGGTCCGCTGGTAGGGCCGTAGCGTCGCCCGAAGGCCGGCGACGGACCTGGCCGGCGAATCGCCCGCCGGATGCCGCAACTTCTCCAGCGTCTCGGCCAGCCACGCGCCGGGGCGGACAAACGACCATTCGGCCGTTTCCCGATCGCCAGCGTCCTCGTCGCCCAGGTCGGCCGGCGCGCCGGCCAGCAGCCGCATGCCTTCCACGAACGACATGGACCCGTCGCGCGAAGCCTGCTCGATATGTTGCCAGTGGTCGAGTGCGGCGGCCAGCTTCTGCCGGTCCACTTCCACCCAGCGGCCCTTGAACAGCACCAGACCATCGGCGCCCGCCAGCAGTTGGCGATACTCGTGTTTGGTCAGCGATTGTTCGCCCAGGGAAAACTCCAGGCTGAAATCCAGCATGGCCTCCGTTCCGAGGGTCGATTTCGACTGCTGGCCAATGACCAGGCCCGCTCGGACCCGCGGCCGCTTCCGCCACCAGTCGGGCAGGCGGACCAACACGCCGCTCTCCTCGTACAGCGGCGACTCCAGCAGGAAACGATGAGCCTCGTCCGGCGTCCAGGCCAGCGCGTGAAAGATGTCGCCGGATTCGACCAGCGAGCGAATGAAACTGCTCTTCTCGGACGCCAGGTGGATCGGCGACAGCAGCCGCACCAGCGCCGCCTTGTTCTGGGCTCCGGCGTATTGCTGCAGCGCCTTGCCGAGCGGCTGATACCGCGCGCGGTCCTGCCCCGAAAGTCCCGGAATGTACGTCGCCATGAACGCGAACGGAAACTGCTCGTCGCGTTTGTTCTCGGCCAGATGAAAGCAGACGCGGCCCACCTGATGCCAATGGGGCGCGTGCCGCTTGAGGAACCCCGACAAGCCATCGTCGAAACGCGATAGCTGGCCCCGAACCCAGGCGTCCAGATCGCGCCAGATCGCCTCCAACGCCTCGACACTCAGGTACTCGGCGCCCCGCATCGGCGGAACGCTGGCCAGCGTTCGTTCCAACTGCTCCTGGTCCGGCGACTCAAGCGGTTCGATCCGCTGTCCGGCCACTTCGGGCGTCTGGCACAACGCCGTCAGGTACTGCCGGGCGAAGCCTTGCCAGAAAGCCAGCGGAGCGGAAAGCTCGCTGCCGGACGCCAGCGCGGCCAGGGCCAGCAGGCCTTCTGCCTGCGATGCTTGCAGCGCCTGGAGCACCTTTCGGGTCGCGGCTTCCAGCGGCAAGCTCGCGGCATCGCCGCGAGTGGCAACGCGGCCGGAAGGCGTGACAAACAGCAACCCGCCTTCGTTTCCCGCGGCCTCGAATCGGCTGTCCATAACGCGCAAGCGACTTTCCTTTTTTGGTCAACATGCGTTACCATAAGCTTCTGGCATTTGTGCGGCAATATCCGTTCCAGCCCATGACTCCCGGGCGCGACGCACGTAGCATGGGCTTCCAGCCGTAGCATGGGCTTCCAGCCCGTGACTCCCGGGCGCGTCGCGCGTAGCATGGGCTTCCAGCCGTAGCATGGGCTTCCATCCCGTGACTCCCGGGCGCGTCGCGCGTTGCATGGGCTTCCAGCCGTAGCATGGGCTTCCAGCCCGTGACCCCCGGGCGCGCCGCGCGTAGCATGGGCTTCCAGCCGGTGACTCCCGGGCGCGTCGCGCGTAGCATGGGCTTCCAGCCCGTGACTCCCGGGCGCGTCGGTGATTTCTAGCTCTCTCAAGCGCCGCCGATGTTCCACCAAGCGTGTTGTGCTACGCCTGCGGCGAACAGACGGCATTCTCCCCATCCTGCCGAATCAACCCCACTGCCAAATCGACCCCAGAGGTCAATGGTCCCGCTCGAACGCCGCAGGCCCCTCCCCAACCCTCCCCGGAAGCCGGGGAGGGAGCCAAAGGGATATCAAGGGGGAGCGCTCGCCGAGGCGGAGGCCGTCCGAGTTTCCTCGGTTGTCACGCCCAATTCCCTCGGCAAGACAACTCAAGAGCTGCACGATCGCCTTCGGGGAGTGGCTTTCGGAGCCGGGACAAAATGTCCTCGGAAGACATTTCACTCACCTGAAATCGCGCGAGCGGCCGCGGACGTCGCCCAGCCGGCCTGACAGGTCCTCCAGCCGGTTGACCAGCAGGTGAATCACCTGCCCGGTGCGTTCCAGCTTGCCGTGCGCCAGCCAGGCGGGCGCGTGCCGGCAGACCTGCTGGTAGCGGTCCCAGATCGTTTGCCGCACGATCAGGTTGGCCGTTCCCGTTTCATCCTCCAGCGTCACGAACGTGATCCCCTTGGCCGTGCTGGGCCGCTGCCGCAGCAGCACCAGGCCGGCCACGCGGACCTGGCGGTTGGGCTGCATCCGCGCCAGGCGCCGCGCGGGAGTCACCCGCAACTGGTCCAACTGCGGGCGGTAAAACTCCAGCGGATGGCCGCGCAGCGATAAGCCGGCCGCGCGATAATCGGCCAGCACCTGCTGCTGGGGCGAGAGCTCCGGCAGTTTGGCCGGCGGCGGCTCGGCGTCTTCCAGACCGTCAAACAGCGGCAAGGGGCGCGGGCGAGCGTCTTGTCCCAGCGCGGCCCAGAGCGCCTGGCGGCGGTCGTGGTCCAGCGAACCAAACGCATCGGCATCCGCCAGCCGCACGAGCATCGCTCGTCCCAAGCCGGTCCGCCGCGCGAACTGCTTGA
>JAGFJK010000292.1 GCA_024102795.1 Pirellulaceae bacterium | reverse complement strand
GGGCGCCGGCGGGGCGCCGTTGGCGCGCGGGAGAAACGCAGAAACAGGGGGCTGACGCCCCCCGCTCGCCATCGGCTCGCAGTCAGGGCGCTGGCAGGAACTGCTGGAATACGGCCAGCGTGGCCTCGGCCATGGCGCGGGCATTGTATTGCCGGTGCACGGTCGAGCGGGCTTCGTGCCCCATCTGCCGGCCGCGCTGCGGATCGGTCAGCAATTCGTGCAGCGTTTCCGCCAGGTGGTCGGGGTCGTTCGGGCGGGCCAGCAGCCCGCCGCCGACGGCCTGCAGCAGTTCCGGGAACGCGCCATGAGCGGGTTGCACGACGGGCACGCCCGCCGCCCACGCTTCCAGGACGAACAGGCCCTTCGGGTCGCGGTAGACGGTGGGCACCGAAAGCACGTCGATCTGCCCCAGGAACTCCACCTTCTGTCGCCGATCCACGGTCCCGTGGTAGCGGTACGCCGACTCCAGGCCGGCGGCCCGAAGTCGTTCGAACTGCTCGTCGGCGTACGCTCGCTGATGCTCGCCCCGCCAGCCGGCGATTTCCAGGCGAGCGTCCTGGCAGCCGTCCATGCCACGCAGTTGGATGAAGGCGTCGACCAGCAGGTGCAGTCCCTTCTCGCGGGCCAGTCGGGCCAGGTAGCCCACGCGCGGGCCGGGCCGTTCGGCCGCCGCATCGACCAGGCGATAACCTTCGCCGCCGGCCGGGAAATCGGTCGTGTCGAGTCCCAGCGGCACCAGGTGCAGTTTCGACGGCGGAATGCCGAAGTAGTCGGCCATGAAGTCGGCGTAGTAGCGGGTAAACACCAGGAACCCGTCCACATGCCCCACCAGCCGGCGGATCTCCTGCAAGGCCCGCGACTTGTACGGCTCCGGCAGCTCGTCCAGAAAAATGTCATCTCCCTGCAACGTGACCAGCACGGGCACTCCCAGCCGTTTCCGCAGCTCCGGCACGCAGCCGGCCACCAGCATGTTGGTGAAATTGACCAGTTGCGGGCGAGGTGGGCGCTCCAGCCAGCGGCACAGCCGTTCGACTTCCTTGCGCTGGTAGCCCAGGTTGCCGCGGAGCATCGACACGGTCAGCGCGCCCAGTTCGGTCGGCCGGATCTCGATGCCGCGGGCCGTGGCCCAGCGGATCAGCCAGGGCTGGTCCAGCAGGCGGTCGAAAACCGCCGGCAAGCGGCGGAACAGGGGCAGCTTCTGCTGCAGAAAGACGTTGATTCCGCCGAAGAAAACCTGGTCGATGCTGGCGTTCTGTTCGTCCGTGCGGATCGGCGTGTAGGTGGGGATCAACTGCACGTCGACGCCCAACTGGTGCAGAGCGCGAGCCAGCGTGTTGTCGTGCAGGCAACTGCCGCAGTACATCCCGGCGGCTCCCGCCGTGATGTAGGTGATCCGGGTCAGCGGTGCGCTCATGGATGTTCCGGCGAGGATGGATGCGAACGGGCGGCGGGCACCAGCGGCGAGCGGGCCACGAGTCGCCTCAGCACCAGGGCGGCCAGGATCGACGTGACCAGCAGACCGCCCCACCGCGTCGGACCCGATTCGAACACCACCGCTCCGTGAAAGGCAATGAAGAACAGATAGGCGTGCACGCCCCATTCCAGCCAGCGGCCGCGAGCCAGGTAGCTGGCGGGCCCGACCCACCACCACAGGACGTCGGCCAGCCACAACGCGGCGAAGACATAGCTGAAATAGATCCCCTCGCCGAACGCCACTCCCAGCAGAGCCTCGGTCTGGCGAGCGGTATCGTCCACGGCCGCCTGGTGGCTCCAGCCGTGGTAGAAGTGCATGGCGGCGGCCAGGTGCACCAGGAAGCTGGCGCAGGCCGCGGTCCAGACGTGGCGTTGCCAGGGCCGCGGCCGCTCGCCCGGCGCGCTCGCCAGGCGGCTGGCCAGGTACAGGGCGTACAGGGCCAGCGCCAGTCGGATGGTCCAGCGGGTGAGCAGGATGCCGGGCATGACGTTGCGGAAAGCGGGATGGAGGGAGCGGGAACGCTGGCGGCCCAGCGGGCGCCGGGCCGACCAAAGTATAAGCGGCAAATTGTCCCCTGACGACATTCGGCTTCCCCCTTCCATCGCGGGCGGGAAAGTTTTAGAATGGCGAGCTTATCACCAAATCAGGAACCGATCCGGGGAAGGCGGCGACTGCCATGCCGAAGCAAAAGACTCACAAGGGCACGAAGAAGCGCTTTCGCTTGACCGCCAAAGGGCACGCCAAGCACCGCCAGGCGGGGACCAGCCACCTGGCCGCCCGCATGTCGAACAAGCGGAAGCGGAACCTCCGCGGCACGACCACGGTGGACACCTGCATGGAGCCGTCGATCCAGCAGGCGCTGAACGGGAACAGCTACTGATCCGGGCTACCGGTCATTGATCCGGCACGCTGATGCGTGGGCAACCAACGCTGCCCGACGGCAGGGCCTGACGTATCTGAACGAGGGAAACTGCGATGAGGACGACCAAGGGGGCCGCGCGAACTCAGGCCAAGAAGCGGCTGTTCAAACGGGCCAAGGGCTACACGGGCGGCCGCGGCAAACTGCTGCGCTCGGTCAAGGAAACCCTGCTGCGAGCCGGCGCGTATGCGTTCCGCGACCGGCGGGTGAAGAAGCGGGAGTTCCGCAAGCTGTGGATCATCCGCATCAGCGCGGCGGTGCGGCAGCGCGGCATGCGTTACAGCGAGTTCATCTACGGCCTGTCCAAGAGCGGGCTGGAGCTGGACCGCCGCACGCTGTCGGAGATGGCGATCGCCGATCCGGCCGCCTTCGATGCCGTGGTGGATCGCGTCAAGACGGCGCTGGCCGATTGAGCGGCACCGCCATGGCGCTGGCAGAATTCCTCAAGTCGCTCGACGCGCTGTTGACGGCCGCGTCCGAGACGTTCGCGGCGATCGACTCGGACGAGGCGCTGGAGTCGGCGCGCGTCGCGTTTCTCGGCGCCAAGCAGGGCCAGCTCAAGGCCACGCAAAAGGCCATGGGCTCGATCGCCCCGGAGGATCGGCCGGCCGCGGGCAAGCGGTTCAACGAGGTCAAGCAGCAGCTCGAAGCAACGTTCCAGGAGGCCAAGGCGCGCCTGGCCTCGGCCGGCGCCAGGGGGCCGGACGAGCTGACCGAGCGGTTCGATCCGACGTTGCCGGGCCTGCCGCTGCGAATCGGCCGCCTGCACCCGATCACGCAGACGATCGAGGAGCTGAAGGACATCATGGGCCGGCTCGGCTTCTCGGTCGCCCTGGGGCCGGAGATCGAGGACGAGTGGCACAACTTCGAGGCGCTGAACATCCCGGCCGAGCATCCGGCCCGCGATCCGCTGGAGAATTTTTATCTGGCCGCGGCCAAGACTACCAGCGACGGGCCGCTGCTGCTGCGGAGCCAGACCAGCACCGTGCAGATCCGCGTCATGGAGCGGACGCCGCCGCCGGTGCGCGTGATTTCGCTGGGAAGGGTGTACCGGCCCGACACGGCCGATCGCACCCACTACCCGATGTTCCACCAGATGGAAGGTCTGCTGATCGACACGCAGGTCACCATGGCCGACCTGAAGAGCGTGTTGCGGCTGTTCGCCACCAGCTATCTGGGCAGCGACGTGCATATCCGCTTTCGCCCTTCGTTCTTTCCGTTCACCGAGCCGAGCGTCGAGGCGGATTTCAGTTGGAACGCCGGCTGGGTCGAGTTTGGCGGGGCCGGCATGGTTGATCCCAACGTGCTCCGCAGCGTGGGCTACGACCCGGAACGGGTGACCGGTTTCGCGTTCGGGTTGGGAGTCGAGCGGCTGTGCATGCGCCGTCACGGGATTACCGACATCCGCGATCTCTACAGGAACGACGTGCGGTTCCTGCACCAGTTCTGATAAGTCTGATAAGACAGTGAGAGCCCGACGATGCTCGTTTCCTGGAACTGGCTGCGGGAATACGTGGACCTGAAGATGTCGCCCGGCGAATTGGCCGAGCGGCTGTCGATGGCCGGGTTGAATCACGAGGAAACTCGGCAGTTGGGCGACGACGTGGCGATCGACCTGGAGATCACCAGCAACCGGCCCGACTGCCTGGGGCACCTGGGTGTGGCCCGCGAGGTCGCCGTGCTCTGGCGGCAGCCGCTACGGGTTCCCGATCCCCGGCCCGCGCAGGCGGCCACGCGGGTCGGCGACGTGACGCGGGTGACGATCGAGTGCCCGGAGCTGTGCCGCCGCTACACGGCCCGCGTGATCCGCGGCGCCCGGATCGGCCCCAGTCCGCCCTGGCTGGCCAACCGGCTGCGCACGGTCGGCATCGGCGTGGTGAACAACGTGGTGGACGTGACCAACTACGTCATGCTGGAATGCGGCCAGCCGCTGCACGCCTTCGACCTGGCCCGGCTGCGGGGCCCCGAAATCATCGTCCGCCAGGCGCGGGCCGGCGAGGTGTTCCAGGCGATCGATCACCGCCAATATACGCTCGAACCGGGCATGTGCGTGATCGCGGACGCCGGGCGAGCGGTGGGGTTGGGCGGCGTGATGGGCGGTGTCGATTCGGAAGTCAGCGCCGGCACGACCGAGCTGCTGATCGAGGCGGCGGACTTCGCGCCGCTGGCCATCCGCAACACGGCTCGGCGGCTGAACCTGCACAGTCCGTCGTCGTACCGGTTCGAACGGGGCGTCGACCCGCGGGGAGTGGAATGGGCCAGCCGGCGCTGCTGCGAGCTGATCCTGCAGTTGGCGGGCGGCGAACTGCTGGAAGGCGTGATCGACCAGGGGCGGCCGCTGGCCGAACCGCCACTGGTGCGGCTGAGGCTGGCCCAGATCGGCCGCATCCTGGGCGTGGACGTGCCGCGAAGCGAGGTGGAGCGGATCCTGACGGCGCTGGGCGGGCAGCTTGAACCGGCCGACGATGAGGCCGTGACGCTGCGGGCGCCCAGTTGGCGAGCCGACCTGACTCGCGAGATCGACCTGATTGAAGAGGTGGCCCGGATCCACGGCTACGACGCCATCCCCGAAGACGTCGGCGTGCCGATGGCTCCTTCGCACCGGACGGACGAAGACCGGGTGCTGGCCAAGGTCCGGCAGGTGCTGACGGCCGCCGGCTTTGACGAGGCGATGACGATCAGCATGGTCCCCGAAGAGTGGTCGGATGCGTTCAGCCCCTGGACCGACCTGCCGCCGCTGGTTTGCAACGCCGCCATGCTCAAAGGCGCCGACCGGCTGCGGCGGAGCCTGATCCCCAGTCTGCTCGAAGCCCGCCGAGTGAACGAGTCGCTGGCCAACGACGAGATCGAGCTGTTCGAAACGGCCCACATTTACCTGCCCCAACCCGCCGGCTCGCCAGGCCAGCCGCGACAGCCGACTAGTTCGCCGGATGCACCGCGACAGCCTGCTGGCTTGCCGGAAGAGCCGCGACAGCCTGCTGGGTTGCCGGAAGAGCCGCGACAGCCCGCTGGCTTGCCGGATGAACAATGGACGCTGGGGCTGACCAGCGGGCGAGGGTTCGCCGCGGTCAAGGGCGTGGTCGAGCAGCTCGTTGGGTTGCTCACCCGCGACGGGCGGCTGGCGGCGGAGGCCGACGCGCAGCCGCTGCTGGACGGCGAGCGAAGTTGCCGGCTGCTGCTGGATGGCCAATTATTGGGGTTTCTGGGCGAGTTGTCCCGCGACGGCCAGCGGCGGTTCGGACTGCGGCAGCCGGCCACGGTGCTGGAATTGAATCTGCGGGCGCTGGCCCGGCGAGCGCGATTGATTCCGCAGCAGCAGGAACTCAGTCCATACCCGGCGATGGTCCGCGACCTGAACCTGATTGTCTCCGAGGGGCTCGCCTGGTCCGAGCTCGAACAGACCGTCCTCTCCAGCGCCGGGCCGTGCCTGGAAGCGCTGCGCTACCTGGAGACGTATCGCGATCCGCAGCGGGATGGACGCGGCAAGAAACGCTTGCTGCTGTCGCTGGCCTTGCGTTCGGCCGAGCGGACGCTGACGGGCGACGAGGCCGACGCGATCCGCGATCAGGTCGTGCAGGCCTGCGCCCAGCGGCACGCCGCCACGCTGCTCTGAGAATG
>JAGFJK010000060.1 GCA_024102795.1 Pirellulaceae bacterium | reverse complement strand
ATCTGTTCGGACGCCCTGGCGCCGAAGTCCACGCTACATTCATTCGCACGGTCCAGCAAAAAGTCCAGTCCCCCACTTGTGGTCCACCCAGCAGGCTCCGCGTCGACTTGTGTGGTACAACGAGCCGGAGAGGGGGGGTTATTTCTTGGCGAGGCCGGCGGCATAACGCGCACCTGGAACAGCCGGATACAGCGACGTAAGCCTCACCTGGCATACACTTTACGGTCGACTTGGTAGCGGTGAGGCGGAGGCGTTATGGGAAGCCGCCCGGCCGCATAATCCGCTAACTAACCCCTGGTTGTGGACGAAAAGGTGTCAGGTACCTGTCTGGTAACGTGGGCAATTTGCCGGAACTGACTTCGACAGGAGGTCGCCAGCAGCTCGCCAGCGCGCCGCGGAAGCAAATCCGGTTACCGCGGAATCAGCACACTCGGCAAACAGCCGGCGAACTCGTCGGCGTGGCTACTTGCCGGGCGGGATCACGGGCAACACGACATGCGAGGGCCGCGACGGGTCGTGGAACACCGTTTGCCGGGCAATCACCGGTTCCGTGGCGAAGCCAAGGTTGTCCTCGCCCGTGTTGAGGTTCCGCAAATAGTACGGATAGTAGCTGCTGGAAATCTCGACTCGAATCCGATGCCCGGCTGCAAAGACGTTGCCGGTAGGTCGCCAGAAGTCCAGCGTGTACTCGTACGGCTGATCCGGGTTGATCGTGCTGAGCCGTTCGGCGTTGAACGCTCCGCCGGCCTCCGGGTCCCGGTGGCGAGCCCGCATCAGGCCTTCCGCCAGGAACAGCGAGCGGCCATCGGGAAACACATCAGTCAAGCGGATCATCCAGTCGGTGTCCCGGGCACTGGTGGCCGCGAACAGCCTGGCCGTAATGGGACCGATCAGTTCGACGTCCTCCGTGAGTACGGCGGTCGTGTAAACCAGCACGTCCTGGCGGGCGGCCGACGCGCTGATGTCGCGCGGGCCGTCGATGTGCCCGTTCGTGAAGCCGGCCGACGGCGTGGGGTCGTGCGGGTCGTACGTATAGTGGTCCGGCGGTTCCGTGCCGGGAGGATCGAGGGTCAGTGTGCCGTCGCCGCTCGACGAGTTGGCGTGCCCGCCACTGTGCAGATAATACCGGGTGAACCGGGTGCCGGGGATGGGCCAGTCGGTCGCCGTCCGCCACTGGTTGCGTCCCATCACGAACACGTGAATCGGCGGGTCGTCCAACACCCCGTTATCGATCCCGTGCAAGTGAAAGTCAAACCAGCGACAGACATAACCGTCCCAGTCGATAATCGCCCGCGGTCCGAAATCCACTCCGGCCGCTTCACGCCGGCTGTTGATGATATGCTCCCAGGGACCAATCACCATCCGCGGTCGGCGCGCGGCTGGTGTTCCGCCATGCTGCTTCATCGCCAGATAGTTGCCGGGCGTCCCCGGAAAATTGGCGTCGAACCAACCGGTAATGGCCAGGGATGGAACGGTCACGCGGGCATACGACTCGGGCGTCTGGTAGGCGATCCCCCGCCAGTACTCGCCCTGGGACGTGTTCTGGGTGATCCACTTCCGCCACCAGTCCGTCGGCAAGTACCGGCGCGACTTGTCGAACTCGACGTACGGCGTTTGGCGGTAAGCCTCCTCGCGGTCCACGGCGAATCCGCCATAGGGGCCCGGGCCCGCCGAGTGGGGAAGTCGGCCCGACATCGAACCGGCCCAGTCCACCATCCAGCACACCAGGATTCCGTTTTGGTACGGGCAGTTCAGAAAGTGATCCGGCGGCGCCACCTCCGGCACGATCGCCTTGAGCGAGGGGGGCGCTTGCGAGGCAGTCCACCACTGCGTCCAGCCCATGTACGACAGGCCGTAGGTTCCCACCTTGCCCGTGCACCAGGGCTGCCGAGCGACCCATTCGACCAGATCGTAGCCATCCGTCTTGTGCAAGGGAGTGAACGGATCCCAATCGCCGCCGGAACGGAATCGGCCCCGGCTGTCCACGTTGACCACGGCGTATCCGCGAGCCGCGAAGCGTTGAGCACGTGCCGCTGCACCGCTCTTGTTGTATGGTGTCTGCAGCAGAATCGCCGGAAAACGGCCTTCATCCTTGGGCCGGAAAACGTCCAGCATCAGTTCCGCCCCATCGCGCATGGCCGCGGTGCGGTCCCGCTCCTCGACCACTTCGTACCTGGACGGCGAGTAATCGCCGGGTTGTGGCTGCCCCCAAACGCAGGCGGGAACCAGCAGCAGGAAAGCCGCCGCGGCAATACCAGGCAGTATGGGCAGTTTCATGTTCATGGAATCCCGCTCAGCAAGGAAGCTCGCGTGGCTGGCTCAGTTGGCTGGAAGATCGTCTCAAAGTACCACGCCGGAACCCGGAATTCCAACCGAGGCGGGGAGCGATTGGGGACAATCGCTCTACAATTGGCGGACGCCACGCGCGGCGGGGAGCGATTGGGGACAATCGCTCTCCAATTGGCGGACGCCACGCGCGGCGGGGAGCGATTGGGGACAATCGCTCCACAATTGGCGAATGCCACGCGCGGCGGGGAGCGATTGGGGACAATCGCTCTACAATTGGCGGACTCCACGCGCGGCGGGGAGCGATTGGGGACAATCGCTCTCCAATTGGCGGACTCCACGCGCGGCGGGGAGCGATTGGGGACAATCGCTCTCCAATTGGCGGACGCCACGCGCGGCGCGGGGAGCGATTGGGGACAATCGCTCTCCAATTGGCGGACGCCACGCGCGGCGCGAGGAGCGATTGAGGACAATCGCTCTACAATTGGCGAATGCCACGCGCGGCGCGAGGAGCGATTGGGGACAATCGCTCCACAATTGGCGAATGCCACGCGCGGCGGGGAGCGATTGGGGACAATCGCTCTCCAATTGGCTGGCGGGATCACACGCGCAGCAGGCCCCGGAAACCCCGCGCTGCGTAGTAGGACTGCGCTCCGTTGTGATAGACGAATACCCTGCCGTAGCGCCGATCGCAGAAGAGCGCGCCGCCGAGCGAGCGGACATCCTCGGGCGTTGCCACCCAGCTTGATGTCTTCGTGTCGAACTCGCCAAGTTGCTGCAGCTGCCGGTACTGCGTTTCGGTCAGCAGCGCAATGCCCATCGCGGCCGCCGCCTCGACGGCGCTGCCCGCGGGCCGATTCTCCTTGCGGGAGTCCAGTGCCTGGTGGTCGTAGCACAGACTGCGTCGCTCGGACGGGCTCTCGACGGAACAGTCGCAGTAGACGTACTGGCCGGAGTCCTTGTCGTAACCAATCACGTCAGGCTCTCCGCCAGAGGCCTCCATCTGGCCGAGCGACTTCAGTGCCGCGGGGCTTCCGTCAAGCCGGGCCAGAACCTGTTCCCAGACGTGTCCCGGATGCCGCTGCTGGTTCTTCTCGAAGCGGCTCTGCAGCGCCTCGAGCAGCGACTTGCGTTCTCGCGCATTCATGGTCGACCCGAACTCGGCGAAAGGTGGCTCCAGTTGGAACGCGGTGGACTGTGGCGCTAAGGCTTGAGCAGGTCCAGCACGGCGGCCGACATGGTGACGATGCCAGTCGTCAAGGTTTCTTCGATGTCGGGATAGAACTTGGACGAGTGGAGGGAGGGCGGCTGTTGGCCGAGTTGCTGGTAGCGATCCAGCCGGCGGGCGTCCACCGCTCCCAGGCGGTACATCAGAATCGGAACTCCCGCCAGTCCGTAGCGGCTGAAGTCCTCGCCCCCCATCGACGGATCGGATTCCACCACCTTGTCCGCTCCCAGCTCGCGCTCGAACAACTTGGCGAGGCGCAACGCCAGTTGCTGGTCGTTCTTCAGCGCCGGGGTGCCTTCCGAGACTCGAATCGTCGGCTCCGGCGCGCCGGCGCCCATCGCCACGGCCAGAGCCTTGCGGCGGATCGCCTCCAGCAGGTGTTGCCGCACGTCGTCGGAGTAGCTGCGGACGGTGATTTGCAGGTGGCAGTCGTTGCCGATGATGTTGTGCTTGGTCCCGCCGTGGATGGAACCGACGGTGACCACCGCCGGCTCGGTCGGCTTCACTTCGCGGCTGACGATGGTCTGCAGTGCCAGCACCAGTTGCGCGGCCTGCACGATCGGGTCGATGGTGGTATGCGGTTGAGCGCCATGGCCACCCTTGCCGTGCACGGTGATGTCCACGCTGTCCACGTTGGCCAAGGCGTAACCGGGCCGATAGCCGACCCGACCGGCCGCGAGCGTGGAGTCGACGTGCAGGGCCACGGCGAAGTCGGGCTTGGGAAACCGTTCGAACAGGCCATCCTCCAGCATCGCCTTGGCGCCCGCTCCCCGCTCTTCGGCCGGCTGGCCGATCAGCATCACGGTGCCTCGCCAGGCATCTTTGTGGGCGGCCAGAAAGCGGGCCACGCCGACCAGGTTGGCGATATGCACGTCGTGCCCGCAGGCGTGCATCACGCCCACTTCGCCGCCGTTCTCGCCAGGCACCTTGACCTGCGAAGCGAACGCCAGACCCGTTTCCTCGCGCACCGGCAAGGCGTCCAGGTCGGTCCTCAGCATCAACGTCGGCCCGTCGCCGTTCTTAAGCAGTCCGACCACGCCGTGTCCGCCGACACCCGTGGTCACTTCCGCACCCGCCGCCCGCCACTGCTCGGCCAGCCGGCGTGCGGTCTGCTGTTCGTGAAACGACAGTTCAGGATGAGCGTGGTAGTCGCGATAGACTTCGACCAGTTCCTCCAGGTGCTGGCGGCACCAGTCCTTGGGATCGGCCGCGCCCAGCGGTGCCACGGCAAGGCCCAAACTCTCCAGGATCAGCAGCAGCGGCAGCAGGACAAGCCGTTGAGCGCGGACTCGCATGGGAATCACTCCACGGTACGAAAGGGGGATCTAACGCGGCGCTGCGACAGGATGGTCCCCAATTTATGGGGTTGACAAACCCTGCCCAGGTCCATTAAGTTCCCACCTATCATACCTCACGCCCTTGTTGGCATCCGGCAGGTCGAGCTTTCATTTCTACTCGGCCTGCCCTTTTTTTTGTCGTGGCGCCTGGTCAGCGGCGAGCAGCCCTCAGCGCCGTGGACACGGACTGCCGAGGCACCTCGATCGGCAAGGGCTGGACGTCCAGCGGCACACCGTCGACGTTGACGGGTACCAGGCCCGCCGCGCCGCCGCCGGGAAGCACTTCCTGCCGGGCGGAGAAGTCCTTCATGACCTTGTGGACCGCGGGGTTCAATTCCAGAGAGCCGTTGTCCAGCGTCCGTCCCAGCGACTCGAAGCTGCCGATGGTCACAATGCTTTCATGGCGATCGTGAAACTCGTAGGCTTCCACGCCGCGGCGCCGCAGGCCCATGGCCACCCGGTGAGCGCGGTCGGCTGCCTCCGCCAGCTTGGTGCTGCCACCGGAATTGTCCTGGAGCCGCTCGATTTCCTCCAGGTTCATTGTCTCCTGTCCGCGAAACGTCGCCACGCGGACCGTGTACTTGCCCGGATTGTCCAGCAAGCTGAACTCGACTTCCTGATTCATCTGCAGTACCAGTTCGTCAAGTTTGCCATCGCGGAAGTACTCCTCCGGCAACAGCGGATTGCGGGTCACGAACGCGCTGCCCATGGGGCCCTGCGACCGCTTGTCTTCATCGTTGGTGATCCGCCGATGGATTTCGCGCAGCAGGACAAGTCGCTGAGCGGTTTGCTTGTTCTGCTTGAAGTCCAGGCACGCGGGGTGGGCGTACTTGATGCGTTGCAGCGTCTTGGCGACTTGCGGATTCTCGAACGAATCGAAGTCGCCCACCAGCACGGCGTACTCGTCGAACTTACCGGCGTGGCGGTAACGCATCTTCTTCGGCTCGCCGTAGCGGTTCAGACCCAGGCCCGTCACCGGCTGCGAGTAGTCATAACTCTTCCGATGGATGTAGGCCGGCAGCCGGAACTCCCGCCGCAGCTCCAGCACCAGTTTGTGGGCCTGCTGCTCGGCCCCCGGACCGGCGAAGGACGAAACCAGGATCATCCACGGCCCGTGATTCTCGGAGAGTTCGTACGACACGTTTGGATCGGCTTCGACGCGAGTGAACGGGATCAGCGATCCCCAAGGCGGCTTGGCCTGGACCGTGGCGGTGGTCGAAAGCAGCGCGAGAACCAGCAGGCTGGCCAACATCCGAACCGAAACGCTCATGAACAACTCCTTCGAGAAAGACGATTGGCCGACGAGCGGGAAGCGGCCGGACAGTAGCAGATGCGGCACTTGCTGGCCAGAGAGAATCGACGTCCTCGGTGTGCGCCCGGGGTCAATGGGGGTCAATGGGGCAATGTCGCCTGCGAAAGCCGGCCTTGACCGACGATTCCGCAGGCGGGTAGACTTCCGGCCCGCCGGTTTTCCGGGGGCTGGCGAGATACGGGCTACTCCGACGACCCGGGGGGACACGGGATGGTTTCCGGCGGTCTGCCGGGCGGTTGTCGCGCTGAAAGGATTCAGCTTCATGGACACAAGACGAGTGGTGATCTCGCTGCCCCTGGCGGGCTTGCCGGCTCTGCCCAGTGCGCCCGTTTCGGGCCGTCACCTGTGGGAGAATTCTCCGCCTCCCACGCAGAATTCTCCGCCCGTGCAGGGACTGTTGTTCCACTTGCAGAATGTGCTGTTCGACGACACGGCGTGGCGTCGCTGGCTGCTGCGGCTGTTGCATCACATGGGCCTGCACTCGCCTTACGACGCCTTCTTTCGCTTATGGGAAACCGAATGCCTGGAGGATTCCTCGCAGGACGCGTTCGATTACTGGCAGGCACTGCGCGGTTTCCTCTCGTCGGCGGGCATGACGCGGGGTCAGATTGACGAGGTGGAAGCGGCGGGCAGGCTGCGCCGCGAACGGCTCAACCAGCAAACCCGGCCGTTTCCCGCCGTCTCCGGGACGCTCGCCAGGTTGCATGAGGCCGGAGTCCGGATGGTGGCTTTGGACACCGGTTGCGGCGAACTGCGGGATCCGCTGCAGCCGCTCCGAGACGGCAACCTGGAGCGCTGGTTCCAGGCCGTGGTCGCCCCGGCGCGGCGGTCGGATCGTGCTGCCAACTACCACCGGGCGTTGGCCGCCCTGGACGTGCCTCTGGATCGAGTCGCCCTGGTGGGGCAAGATCCGGGCGAGCTGGATTGGGCGGCCGCTGGCGGTTTGAGGACCATCGCCTTCAACGCGCCGCGGCATGCGCGAGCCGACGTCCACCTGTCCCATTTCCCCGAGCTTGTCCAGCATTGCGGCGCGACCCGCCTGCGGCGGCGGGCCGGTTGAACAGCGGCGGTCGCACCGCGCTGAGTGGCGGAATAGTCGGCATAACCGGCAAAGTTTGCCTCAAGCTCCCCGCTTGCAAATGCCGAATTCCTCCAGCAGATGCCGGGAACCGGAACCACGCCGTCCGGCAGGACATGCAACGCACGCTCAACACGGGGTGCCCCGGACGATGACGCGATCTCTGCTGCTGCTCGGACTGCTGTGCCTGCTGGCGACGACCGGCTGCGCCATGTGCGGAGCGCCCGACGACCTGGCGTACTCCGCCTACGGCGGTGTCTGGCAGCGGGATGATATGTATCGGGGGCGAGTCGGATCGATCCTCGACCCCACCGGCGGCCCGTACCTGGCGGCGACGGCGGCCGAGGAGAACGGGATGATGATCGAACCGATCGTCGCGCCGGAAGCAGAACCGCCGTCGGAGCCGCCCAGTCCGCCCGCTGACGGTCCAGCGGAATCGCCGCCCGATCTGCTGCCGCCGGACGAGAGTCTGGAAACACCTCGTCCGCTGTCGCCGGCGCCAGGCACCTGAGCCCGGATGGGCCAGGGGCCGAGCAACAGCGGTCAGCTCGCGCCCACGTGCTCGGCCAGGGGCTGCTTCGTGTCGGCGGCCGGTAGTCCGGCCAGTCGCCGCATGGTGGCCGGTTCGACGAAGGCCAGGTTGGCCAGCAACATCGACAGGCAGAAGGGCACCAGGCCGGTGATCAGGCTGAGCGACAGCCACATGACGACAGCCCAGACCAAGAGCAACGGACGGGCCAGCCGGTTCCAGATCAAGAGTGGGAATGCCAGCTCAAACAGCACGATCAGATGCGTCCAGGCATTGATCACCAGCGGAGCGGCATACAGGAAACTCAGGTCGACCAGCCGCGACTCGGTATGCGCGATCAGCCACCAGACGGCATCGCCGCCCCACCAGGTGTCCCCGGCCAGCTTGGTCAGCCCCATCACCAGGTACAACCCGGCCAGGTGCACCTGGATCAGCCGCTGGCAGACCGTCACATCCCAGCGAGGTTCCGCCGGCCGCGGGGCCTTCGTGGCGGAGCGGCGCGCGGCCAGGAACTGGTCCAGCGACAGGCAGGCGCCGGTCGGAGCCACGCAGAGATAAATCAGCAGCATCGTCAGCAACGGTTCCAGTTGCCCGGTGATCATCGGCGCCCGGTGCACGTACGAGAGAATCACCACCACGGACAGGACGTTCGCCAGGCGGGAAAAGATGCCCACGGTCAGGGCCAACAGCACCAGGATGCCCAGGAAATGCACGGCCAGCAGCAGCGTGGGATCGGAGATCCAGCTCAAGTACGAGATATGGAAGCTGGCTTGCTGCAACGGAGCGCCATCCAGCAGCGTGGGCCCCAGCAGCTCGGGCTGCCGCACCACTCCCGCCGGCAGCAGGCCATGGGGACCGAACCAGCGGGTCAGGTCCGCCGTGTGCGAGACCAGGTAGTACAGCCCCAGCAGTCCGGCCAGGATCCGGAGCACGCAGACGGTCGTCGGATCGCTCGGCTCGAACCAGAACCGGTTCCACCAGGAAGAGAAGCCGTGCGACAGCCGCTGAAAGTAGTTCTGCACCGCGTTCATGGATTCGGATTCTCCGCCCGCTAGGGCTGGGGCGACTCGGGTAAGGCCACTTCAGCCGTTTCGTCGATCTTGATCAACTCCACCTGTCCGGTCTCGGAGATCAGGGCGTTGGCCGCGTAGACCACGCGGAAGTAGGTGGGAGCGTTGGGGTCCCGCTGTTCGGGCGTCCCGCCACTGAAGATGTCGGGCGATTGCAGCAGATGCCGGCGGACGCGCACCTGGTAAGGCCGCACGCCGCCTTGATGCACGGCGTTCTCGACGACGCTGCGGGACAGCAGGCTGGGCCCCGCGCCCGCGTTCTCTTCGGCCAGGAAGGCCAGTAGCCGCCCCAGCCGCTGGTACCGCTTGTACCGCTCGCCGCCGCGAAATCCCCGGTCCGGCAGAACCAGCCAGGCCGAGTCGTCGGCCGCATCGCTGCCGGTCGGCAACAGCTCGATCCGGTGATCCACGTCCGAAATCTGGGCGTGCGTGAGCTGGTAGGGAAGGAAATCCAGTTCGAAGTTCAGCAGTTGCGCGTAGGGCCGCAAGACGCCCAGGATGCGGGCCTGCAGGGGCGAGCGGAAGTAGTTGCCGCTGAGCGCGAAGAACAGGACGATGATGTGCAGGGCCAATACCAGCGAGACCACGGACCGCATACGATCCGAGATCTGGCCGGGCCCGCCGACCGAACTATTCGCAGCTTGCATGTCGCTCACCACCGCATTCTGAATCCGGGTCGGGACGGCGCCTCCGGTGCGGTCGCTGCGAGCTCCTTCCGGAGATGCTCATCGACCGGATGCGGCTGGAAAATCGAACCTGGCTCGTCTCGACCACGCAACCCGCAAGCCGAGAACAACCGGTCGCCGGGGCGCCGCCAGTGGCGGGCAGATCACGCAAACCGATCCAAGAAAAACAAAAAGGCCGAGCCTCGCGGAAGGCTCGACCCTGGGAACTCGTTGTTGGCAAGGTCCCAACTAACAGGGCAAGTTGGGATCCGGAAAGGATCGTGGGGATCTTCTTCCCGGAAAAATTAACGACGGAAGCTCACCTTGTGGAACACGGTCGGAGCGCGTTCCAGGCTGGCCGAGGTAGCGGGAGCCGCTTCCGCGGGCGCTGCTTCAGCCGGAGCGCTTTCGATCACTTCACCACCACTGCAGGCGCAGCCCGCACAACCGTTGCAGCCATAGCAGCCGTTGCAGCCGTGGCAACGACGACCGTGGCAGCCGTTGCAGCCGTGGCAGCGGTTGAACAGCCGACGGCGACCGTGGCAGCCGTGGCAGCCATAGCAGCCGTTGCCACCGTGGCAACCGACACAACCCGAACAGGCGCCGCCACCACAATCACAGCCCACGCAACCGTGGCAACCGTGACAGCCGTGACAACCATGACCGGCCACCGCGGTCTGCTCGCCACCGAGCAACGCGATGCCGACGATCGCGAAGAAGATCGCGATTCCAAGGACTACGATTCGATTCATTCCAGATTCCTCCAAGTTACCTCACAGGTCCCAAAACACTGAACAGTTTGGCCGTCCCAACGGCTCGCTCTCCCTGCCGCACGCACGGCTGAGGGAGTCGCGACTTCGCCCCTCACGTCGATGACCCGTAATCGCAATTTGCCCTGTTAGTAAACTTTACTGACTACGGAAGCTGCAACAAACGCAAAGGCTAGGTCGTTAGATTAACACCGGTCCACCCGCTGTCAACCCGGGCTGTGAAAGTGAGAAGCCTGGGTTGACTAAGACTCATGGGCGGACCAGTCAACGTATGCAAATCTAGAATACTTCCTTGTGTTGTCCAGTAAAGGATCTCCGATAGGAAATTCTCCACATATCTCCTGCTTTACCAACCGACTTCCACCCTAAGTGGTGGTTTCTGGCGGTTCATGCCGCGAATTGCCGAGGCCGTTTTGGGAAGAGAGAGGGGGCTCGAACCGGTCCCCCAACGACCGGACGCGGGTCCGCCAACACGAAAACTGACCCACCACGACTGACCGGCCAGAGGCCCGTCACCGGGCTACGTGGAACGTCGCTGACTCCGCAACTGGGACCGCCGCCGGCGATAGCGACTCTCGGCCGCCAGGTAGTCCTTGGCCTTCTGGTACGAATGGATGGCGATGCCGATCCCCACCGCGATGAACACCAGGCCGAACAGCCCCATGGCGCCGCCGCCACCTCGGCTGCCCGCCATCATGATCATGAAGAACAGGCCCATTCCGCCCGCGACCACTCCGGCAACAATCGCCCCGCCCACGGTCGGCACGTGGCGATGGCCGTTCTTGCTGGTGATCATGTAAGTTTCCCGTTCCCGCTCCCAATCCCTGTCCAGCCGCTGCAAGGCCGTTTCGTACCGCAGATCGGACAGTTCGTCCTCCAGCCGTTCCGTGCGCTCGTCCAGCTCGCCCAGCTTTTCGGTCCAGGTCACACTGTCCGAGTGCTTCACGGCCAGGTGCGATTGGCAGTGATTGCAGGTCACAAACCGCGCTTCCGCCGGGACTCGCAAGGGAGCACCGCAGTTGCCGCAGGAGATGCTGCTAAGTTCCATGGTAGACTCGCCGACCGCTCGCGCGAAAAGCCGCTATCCAGCCACGGCCTGCTGGACCAGCTTCAGGTAATCCGCATCGGTTGCCCGCCACAAGCGGGTCGCCAGCCAGCTTAGCAGAACCAGCAGCAGCAGGCCTTCCAGGACCGCTCCCACTGCCGGCGGCGCCAGCTTGGAGGCCAGCCGCACGGCCAGCACGCAGACCAGCAGCGCCAGCAGCGGCCAGCGGACCGAGGCCGTCGAGTCCGCCAGGGCGATCCGCGGCTGGAACTGTCGCGAGCGGGCATCGTCGAGCAACCGCTGGTGCAGCCCGGCCAGCCGTTCGAATTCCGCCCGCATCGCGTCGTTTTCCCGCATCGCCGCTCGCAGCTCGGCGGCCCGCGTCGCTTCCAGTTCGCCGTCCAGCAGGGCCGAAAGTTCCGCCGGGTCGTAGGCCGTCATCGTGTACCTCCGGGATCTCGCTCGGCAGCCGCCAGCCGTTCGGCAAGCGCTCGCCGCGCGGCGTGCAGTCGAGACATGACCGTGCCTTCAGGGATGTCCAGTGCCAGGGCCAGGTCGCGATAGGAGCAGTCGCCACAGTAACGCAGTTGCAGGATCTCGCGATGCGCGGCGGAGAGGCCTGCCAGCGCCTGTTCCAAAGCATCCCGCTCGTCCAACGGCGGCCGGTCGGACTGCGCCACTTCGTGCAACTCGCAGGCGACCATCCGCTGCCTCCGCCGCAAAATATCATGGCAGCAGTTGCGTAGAATGGCAAACCACCAACCGGCGAACGGCCGGCTGGGATCGTACGCGCCCAGCCGCTGGCAGGCCCGCAGCGCGGCATCTTGAATCGCGTCCTCGGCATCTTGCCGATTGCCGAGTTGCGCGTGGGCGAAGGCGGCCGAACGCGGCAGCAGCGGTCCCACGGTCGTCTCGAAGTGCCGTCGTGAATCGTCCACCGCGGGCTCCCTAGGAAAGTTGTTCCAGGGTCCGGACAAATTCCAGCAGCCGGTCCCAGAAGACGAACAGCACGATCACGACCGTCAACACGTGGGCGGCGCTGATCAGCATGGCGACGAGACCCAGTTTGCTGGCCGCGCTGCCGCGCATCGCACCTCGCCAGGCCATCAGCCCCAGCACCAGGGCCAGCAGCGACTTCTCAACACCCAGCAGACTTACGAACGCCACCAGGCTCGCGGCCAGCGCCGCCACCCCCAGGCCCGCTCGACGACCAGCTTCGTAGGCCGCCTTCGAATCGTGAGTTTCACAGCCAGTTTGCATCGGACGAGTTCCTTTCCAAAGCAGTCAGGGTGGCCCAAAGCAGTCAGGGGGAGCCGCGGCCACCGCTCGCGACGCCAGGCGTCTTTTTCCGCCAGATACGGGGAGATACCTGTTGGCGGCGGCGTTTATTCGCGCTCCGCGGGAGAATTTTTCGCGAGTCGGCCGTCCTGGAACCGGGGCCGTCCTGGAACCGGGGCCGTCCTGGAACCGGGCGCCCGGCGTGGCCTGCCTAGACGGTCAGAGGCGGCGGCGACGCCAGAAACCGGCCGTACGCGGCCAGGACCGCCGCCTGATCCGACTGCCGCGCTGTCCAGATCGCTCGCAGCCGTCCCCGGCGGATCACGCCCTTCTCCATCGGCTCGGCCAGCATCCGCCGATCCAGCACCGACCAGCCGGGATCGGCGCTGGAGGGAGCCAGCGAAACCGGGCCAGCGTCCTGGGGAAACACCATCTCGGCGTACGACCAGGCCAGTGTGTCGGGGCGAAACAACAGGATTCCCGGCTCGGCCAGCGTCAGTGCCACGTGGCGGCTGAGCCGCTGTGCCGCGTGGCGGCTGAGCTGCTGTGCCGCGGCCGGCTCCCCATGCGCATCGACGGCCAGGTGCCAAAGTTCGCCCGCACCCAGCTCCGTGCGGCACTGGATCTCGGCGTGGCCGTCGAGTCGCGACGTCTGCAGCGACAAGATGACTTCCAGCTCCGCCAGGCAGCGGTCGTCGGCCGGGTGGTTCATCCGCCAGTAAACTTCCGGGCTGACTCGACCAGCCGCCGACTCACGGTAGTTGGCCACCAGGTCCTGCCCGCGGACGTGGCATTCCAGCAGTTCGGGCCGCGTCGCCCGCGGTTCGCCCAACGTGGCCAGTTGCAGCGGGCGCAGGCTGGTTACCGACAGCTCGTGGATGGTGGCGACTTGCAGTCCGCTCGCCGGATGCGCCACATCGATCTGGAACGACAGCGGAATGGTCGTCCACCGCGCCCGGTTGTCTGACAACTGCCACATAGCAACAAAAAAACCCCGCCGCACGCTGTGAAGCGGCACGGCGGGGCCGGAACAGAGAAGAGGCCGAGATGCCACAAGGGCGAATGATATCGGCGGCTGCTGGCGTCACTTTGCAAGTGCCACCCTCAAGCCACCGTTGATCATACCAGGATCCCTTCGCCTGTCCACAACTTTTTCTTAAAAAAATGGCGGGTCGCAATTCGACCGCAGTTCACCCGCGCGGAGCGTGTGGGATTCGACCGCCGGCTGACGATGAGTTTGCCGATGGCGTATGCTGTACGGTGAACGAAGGAGACATTCCGCACGGAAAGGTGGTGATTGGGATGAGCGAGTTTCTGCAGGTCGCCGAGCAGGCCGCCCGCGCCGCCGGCAGGGTACTGCGGGACCTCTCCGGCCGGGTTCAAATCCGCGAAAAGGGCCCCAAGGATCTGGTCACCGAGGCCGATCTGGCCGCGCAGCGGGTCATCCGCGACATCCTGCTGGGGGCTTTCCCGGGCCATCAGTTCCTGGGCGAGGAGGATCTACCTGAAACCGACGGCCCGCGGGAGCGGCCCGGCGATTATTGCTGGGTTGTGGATCCGTTGGATGGAACCACCAACTACTCGCACCAGCTTCCGCAGTACTCGGTGTCGATCGCCCTGGTACGGAACGATCAGGTACAAGTGGGGCTGGTTTACGATCCCTCCCTGGACGAAGTCTTCTCGGCCGAAGCCGGACGCGGCGCGGCGCTCAACGGCGTACCGATTCAGACCAGTCGCTGCCAGCACCTGGCCGCCGCACTGGTCGCCGCCAGTTTCTCGGCCAACGTGCCCCGCGGGTCGACCGAAATCGCCCGGTTCGTGGAAGTGTTGCACTCGGCCCAGGCCCTGCGGCGGATGGGTTCCGCGGCACTCAACCTGTGTTATCTGGCCGCCGGACGTCTGGATGCTTACTGGGCGACCAGTGTGAAGAGCTGGGACGTGGCGGCTGGTTGGCTGCTGGTGCGGGAAGCCGGCGGCATGGTCACCGGGGTGGACGGCGGCCCGTTTGACTGGCGGCAGCCGCATTTTGCCGCGGCCAGCACCCCCGCGCTACATGGCGAACTGCTGGAGGTTTTGCTTCGCGCGTCACGATCGGGCCAATAGATCGGGATCATCTTAGGGGAATGCCTGAGGTACCCAGTCAGATTCTCTTTCCCGACACGCGGAGTCGGCCTAAACTGAAGAGCAGCCATGCGATGTGTGCTGGATGCTGGCCGCACGGTCCGACGGGCCGGTTGCCACCCCCCTGATCGGAGCGGCAGTCTTGAGATCTGCAATCGGCCGAAAGCGACCTGTGGGGGGCACGCGCCTGTGTTGCCTGCCGATCGGTTTGCTCATCGCGGCGTTGGCTGCTCTGACGAACGCTCAGGAAATACCTCCCAGCAGTCCTGAACGCCCGCCAGCGGCTGGCAAGGGCGAATCGTCAGGTGGCGTGCAGGAGGTGGGGCCCGAGATCTTTTATCTGCTGGATGAAGATGGCAATTTGCTGCCGGTGCCCGATTTGCGTCTGGAAGAGTACCAGCGATTATACAATCAGCACAAAGGCCTGATCGCGCCCGATCCGCCGCGTTATGTCTTGCAGAACCTGCAGGCGGTGGGCCGCGTCGAGGGGGAGCAGGCCGAGTTGCGAGTCGAATTCCAGGTGCAGGCCACTGACCAGGCGCGCTCGGATACGTGGATTCGGATTCCGCTGCGTTTCAACCAGATGGTGTTGCGCGGGCCCGCCGGCTACGTTGGGCAAGGGCAGTTTTTCCTGGAGTACCAGGCGGCGGGGGACGGCTATGTGGGCTGGTTGCGGGCCGACAAGAGTTCCGACCACCGTTTCACGCTGACTTTGGCGACACGCCTGAAGGTCGAAGGCAACCGGGCCAGTCTGGCACTGTCGGCGCCGTCGGTCAATTCGCGTTTCGAACTGCTGATCCCGCAAACCAACCTCGAGGCCGAGGTGACTCAGCAGAGTCCCAACATTCTGCGGCCGCCGGTCACCGAGGGCGAAGCGACTCGGCTTGTGCTGGAGGGTGTGGGTGGCGATTTCGAGCTGTCCTGGCGGCCGGCGCCCGAGAAGCCGGCAGCCAGTCCGCTGCGGCTGGATGCCAGCGGCGCTTTGCAGGTCAACCTGGAGGGTTTGGGGCAGGTCAGTTGCGAGGCTCAGTTGCGAGTCCGCAGTTTTGGCGGCCCGATCGACTCGTTCCGGGTCCGCCTGCCCGCGCGGATGCAACTGGTTCCGCTGGAGCAGCCCGGATATCGCGTGATGCCGATTGACGAGACGCCGGCGGGCGTGCCGCCTGGTTCCAGGACGTCCCCGGCCTCCGGTCCGCTGGGCCGGTTGGTCGAAGTCCGCCCGAATGCCGGCAACTTGAACGAACTGACGGTTCGTTTGTTGCTGGAGCGGCTTCCGGAAGACCGTGACGCGGCGCCGGATACGGCGGCTCGCAGCGATTGGATTGAGGTCGGCACGCTGGACGTTCAGGGGGCCGTCCGGCAGCGGGGCCAAATTGATTTCACCGTCGAGGGCGAGTACTCGCTGGACTGGCAGGCTGGCGAAGGCGTGCACCGCCGGGACGACATTCCCGAAGCGATGCGCCAGCAAGGTGTGGTGGCCCGGTTCGAGTACTTCCGGCAGCCGAGTTCGCTGCGGGTCCAACTGAGGCGACAGCAGCGGCAGATCCGTGTCCAGCCCGCTTACGAACTGCTGGTCGGCGGCGGGCGCATCCGGCTGCAAGCTGTGTTTCAGTACCAGGTCAGCGGCGAGTCGGCGGCCCGTCTCAGGGCCGACTTCAGCGGCTGGGTCGTGGATGCCGTGGACCGCGGCCAGTGGGCGGCCGTGGATGGTGTTGCCGTCGAACAGGTCAATCCGCTGGAGATCCCCGTCGCGGCGTCCGGCTCGTCGCTGGCGGACGGGTTCACGGTGCGCGTCGAGGCGCATCGCGAATACGAACTGGAAGGCGAGACCACGCCGTTGGTCATCCCGCTGCCTCGCTGCCTGGAAGCCACCGCGGCGCCGGCGACGCTGCTGGTGACGGCCGCCGATAATGTGGCCCTGGAGTTTTCCCGGTTGTCCGAACAGGGACTGGTGATCGACGCGGATCAGTCCTCCAACTCGCGGGTGCACCGCTTTCGCGAACAGGCCGCCGACGCGGCCCAGTCGCTGGCGCTCGTGCTGCGAGTGCAGCCGCGCCTGGTCAATGTTCGTTCCGACGCCTGGCTGGCGGTGACCGACCAATCGGCCGCGGTGGAGCAGCAGTTGACGTTTGACGTCCGCTACGAGCCGCTGGCCGAGCTGCGACTGCGACTGGCTCCGACCGGAGCGTCCGGGGGGCCGCGCACCCCGGTCGACGCCTCCACGTTGAGGCTCTTGTGGGACGGGCAGCCACTGGCTTTCCAGCGGGTGATTGCAGGTGGGGCCGAGCCTGGGGCGGAGACGCCGCCCGTGGCCGAGAACCCTTCCGGTCCCGGTTCCACCCCGGCAGGTGCCGCAGCCCCGGCAGGCGCCGCAGCCCCGGCGGCGCCAGCCCTTGAAGGGAACCAGCCGGCTGAAGAATTTCAAGACGGGCAGGAGATCGTGGCGGTGCTGCCCGAACCGGCCAGCGGCACGCATACGTTGATCGCTCGCTACCAGGCGGCCGGCTGGGACCTGCAGGCGCAGCGCGACTCGGAGATCCTGATCCCGTTGTTGTTGCCGTCGCCCCGGCAAGGTACGCGATTGACGAGTCATTACGTGGAACTGAGCTATCCGGAGCATCTTAGCCTGCAGCGCATCGGGTCGGATTGGGTGGCGGGAGAAGACCAGCGGGAGCGGCCGGAGATTGCCGGCCGGCTGCGGCTGAGTTCCGCGACCGAGGCGCACGCGGTGCGGTTACGCGGTCAAAGTTTGAAGCGTCCGCTGATTCATTCGGTCCGCGTCCCGCTGGCCTGGCTGCAAACCGTGATGACCCGCTTCGAACGCCTGGATCGGTTTTCCATTCGCCTGGCCAGCGCCGGTCGCCACCTGCAGGTCCAGTTGCCGCCGGGAGCGGACAGCCAGCGGTTGAGGGTGGCCATCGACCAGAAGGCGGCCGAAGAGGTGCTGGTGGACGAGGAGCGGCGCGTGACGATCTCGCTGGACGGGGTCCCTGCCGCCACGGAGCACGTCGTGGAGATGTGGTACTGGTTTGACTTGCGGGAGCCAGCGAACCGGGAGTGGAGCATCACCCCGCCCCGGTTGCTCGACGTCGCGGAAGTCGACCGTTCGTTCTGGCAACTGGTGGTCCCGCGCGACGAGCACTTGTTGCTGGGGCCCGCCAACGCCTCGCCGGAACAGGATTGGGCCTGGAGCGGGTATTACTGGGGTCGGCAGTCGGCGTTGCAGCAGCGCGACCTGGAGACGATGCTCGGCGGGATGCAACTGGAGCGGCCGCCTCAGGCCACGAATCAGTACCTGTTTGTGTCGTTTGGACCACTGGAACCGATGCGCGTGGTGCTGGCCAGCCGGCACTGGATTCTGCTGGCCGTTTCCGGCCTGGTGTTGCTGGTCGGCTTGACGCTGATTCATCGTCCTGGCCTGCGACATCCGGCGTTGCTGTGGCTACTGGCCGTCGCCTTGTTCGGGTTGGGCCTGTGGGCGCCCGAGGTGGCGCTGATGCTGGGTCAGGCGGCTGGACTGGGGTTGCTGATGATTCTGTTGGCCCGGTTCCTGGACTGGACCTTGGGAGGGCATCGCCGCCGCACGCGGGGGCTGCGCGGGTTGTCTCCGACGATGCCCGAATCGCGCACGTTGGAGGCGGCCGTGTCGCGGCCCGATTCCGGAGCCACGACCGCCACCGCGCAACTGGCTCTTTCGGCTCCCGAATCGGATCCCTCATGATGGCGCGCTGGCGAGCGATTTTGGTGGCGGGCCTGTGGGCCTGCTGGATTGGGGCCTGCTGGATTGGGGCCTGCTGGCTGGGGATGCCGAGCCGGTTGGCGCTGGGACAGTCGGCGCCGGTCTCCGACGCCGTGGTGAAGAGTCCGGCAAGGGACACGCTGCAATATCGGCGGGTCCTGGTGCCTGAAGATCGGTTCGCCGAATTGGCCCGGGGCTACATGCCGCTGAAGCGCGACGAATTCGCTCAGCACCTGGCCCGGATTCGCTCGGCGGCAGCCAATTCCGAGGGTGCGTCGGCGCGAGTGACGATGGCGGAATACCATGCTCGGCTGGAGTCCGGCCAGTTAATCGACGGCCAGGCACGGCTGAACGTGGCGCTGGCGGCCAGCGGACCGGCGTTGCTGTCCTTGGACCCATGCGGGTTGGCGCTGGCCGATCCGCCACCCGGCGGTTGGGCGAACGGCAGCCTGTCGATCCCGGACTCAGGTGCCTCACGGGATGAGGCCGCGGGGAACAATGCCAGCGGCGACGGACCCGACGGCTGGGTCGGTATGGCTAACGATCGGCGGCTTTGGGCCTGGGTTCCGCAATCGGGGCCATTGGATCTGGCCTGGACCCTGCGAGGGGTTGAATCCGAGGGAGGGGCGTGGCGGCTGCAACTGCAACTGCCCGCTTCGCCCTGCAGCCGCGTCTGGCTGGACGTGCCCCAATCGCTGCGTTTGACCTGCGACGTGGGCGTGATGACACCGGATCCACCAGCTACGCTGTCGGAGCAGTGGTCGGCGAGCTTGCCGGCGGTCGCCGCTCCGCCTCCGGCCGGGCACCGCCGCTGGCTGCTGGAACTGGGCGGACATTCCGCGGCCTTGGTCCAGGTAGTGCCAGAGGATCAACCGGACAGCGGGCTTCGCGCGGTCGACCTGCGGCAGGCCACACGGTACCGGCTGACGCCGTGGGGGCTGGAATTGGATTCGGACCTGAATTTGGATATCCCCCTGCCGTCGCTGGAGCGGATGTCGCTGGTGGCCGACGCCGGGTTGCAGATCACTTCGGTCCGATACCTGGGCAATGAATTGGCCTGGCGTTCGACGCCGGACCCCGACGGGCGCTGGCAGCATGTGGAGGTGGAATTTGACGAGCCGATTCGCGGAGCCGACAGTCTGGTTCAGATCGCCGCGATCGCTCCGCTGGCAACCGGTCGCGGACAGCGGTTGCCAACGGTTCGTCCCAAGTCGGTCCGGTGGAGGGAAGCCTCGCTACGGCTGGACGTGGCCGAGGGGCTGGTTGTGCGCGAGGTCGTACCTCAGGGCTGCCGCGAAGTGCAGGCCGATTCGTTGACAGCCTCGGGCGCCGGCGGCAGCCGGGAGTTTCATTGCTATCTTCCCAGTGCCAGCCTGCAAGTGCTGGCTGAACTGCGCCGGCCCGCGGCGCGGATCGAAAGCGGCGTTCGTCTGCGGCTGGAGGAAGAGCAGCTCACGGCCGTCTTTCATGGCCGATTGGTTGCCTTGCATGGCGAGACGTTTCGGCTGGAGACGGATCTGCCGCTGGCCTGGGAAGTGGAGCAGGTTCAGCTCACGCCCGCCGACGCCCTGGCATCCTACGAGGTGATTCCGGCCGGCCGAGAGCCAGCGCGGCTGCAGCGGCTGGTCATTCATCTGAATCGCGCCGTGCCTTTCCGGACCGCCCTGGAATTGAGCGTCCGCGCGGGGCGCCGAAAATCCAGCAATCAACTGATTCGACCGGCCGACTTCCGCGTGTTTCAGTTCTCCGGTGTGACGACGGCCAGCCACCTGGTGGCGCTGGAGACTTCGCCTCGATACCGCCTGCGGCTGGCCCACGATCTGGATCTGCAGCGGCTGGATCCGGCCATGGTATCCGATGATGACGCGCGGCGCATCGGCGGCCGCGCGGTGAACGGCCTGGTGTTCCTGGATCAGCCGGCGGCCGACGAACTGCTGGTGGGTCTGGAGCCGATCGAGCCTGACTTCTCGGTTGCGATCCAGATGCAGGCCACGCTGCAGGCCGCCGCGTTGGAGGAAACCTATCGACTGACTTGCCAGCCGCGGTCCGGCGAAGTCCAACAATGGCAGGTCGAACTGTCCGTGCGCCGCGAGTCGCCCGTTCAGTGGTCGGTGGAGGGCCGCGAGGCGGACTGGCTGACGGCGCGACGCCTGAACGCGGACCAGAGCGAACGTGCCGGCGAAACCTGGCTCCTGGAACTGCGGGAACCGACGACCGAACGCATCGAGTTGCGGGGCCGGCGGACGACGCCGCTCGAGGGGCCGGCCGAGCTGTCGCTGGCTTCGGTTCCGGCCGCCGGTTCGCAAACTGGCGAGTTGGAGATTTCCAGTGCCGACGGCCGGGCCGTGCAGGTCGAACAGCAACAGATGGTCCGTTTGCCGACGGCGCGGACGCCCGGCAATGCCTACTCGGCGACCCGAGCCCGGCTGCGTTACGAGCCGTCCCGCGGCGGGCAGGTCCGGGTCGCTCTGGCGCCGGCCAGCACCCATGGCCACACGGTCTGGGCCTGGTCGTATGCCGTGACTTCTCACTGGTCGACCCACGGCCAGGCTCGGCACGAGGCCGAGTTGGATCTGGAGCAGTCCGGGCCTTCGGAGGTGCGGTTGAGCTGGCCGGTCGGGTTGCGCCTGCAAACCGTGAAGGTGGACGACGACGAGAGCGCCTGGCCGCACGTCAGCCGGGACGAGCAGCGACGGGAGTTGCGCGTGACTCTGCCCGCGGAGCGGCGGTTCGTGCGACTGAAACTGGACTATCTGACCGCGGTGCCGCGACTTGGGGCCCTTCAACACCTCGATGCCGGCGCTCCCCAGCCGGATTTCCCGGTGCTCGACCGGCGCTGGACGGTCTGGTTGCCTTCCGGATTCGCCCCCGCCCCCGGCCTGGCCGCCCTGGGCTCCGGCTGGCAGTGGTGGCCCGCCACTTCCGCAGTCGAACCTGGGTTGCGGGCGCGCTTGCTGGGTGTTGTTTCGGTCGCCATGCCGGGGCAATCGGCCAGCGCCGCCAACCCGCTGGCCGATCCGCGGCCCAGCGCAGCCGCCGTTTCCGCCAGTCCTTCGCCTCAGGCGCAAGAATCCCGGACGCAGGCAGGATGGACGCACTTCGACGTTCCGGTCACGACCAGCGGCGAGCAGCGGGTGACCGTTTACCGGACCGATTGGCTGCGGGCGGCGGGATGGATCGCCATGCTCGGCGTGGCGGGGCTGCTGGGCGCGATGTTCCGCGGTCGGCCCCTGGCATGCGTGCCGCTGATCGGCGTGTCTGCCGCGATTGCCCTTCTGGTGCCGCCCGTCCTGGTGCCGCTGTCCAGTGGAGTGTTCCTGGGCAGCCTGGCGGCTGGCCTGCTGGTGATGCTGAGCCGGCCGCGAGTGTCGCGCGAGCTGGCCGCGGACGACCGGACGAAGTCGCGGGAGCTGATATCCGGCGGCCGGCGGTGGTCGGTTGTCGTCTGGACCCTGATTGTGCTGGGCCTCGCGGGGGCGGTCGTGCAAGGCCAGCCGCGCGAGAACCGGACGGAGGAAAAAACGCCCACGGGCACGATCTACCGCGTCCTGGTGCGAGTCGACGAGGACCGTCAGCCCGTGGGAGAACACGAGTATCTGCCGCTGCCGTTCTATGAAGCGTTGCTCCGTCGCTCGGCCACCGCCACGGGCACGCCCAAGGGCTGGCTGATCCGGTCGGCCGAGTACGTGGGAACGATCGACCTGGACGCCGAGCCGGACGTGTCGATCCCGGGTGAGATCACGGCCACCTATGGCCTGGAAACTTTCGAAGCCGACCAGCGCGTGCGTCTGGACCTGGGACGCCGCAACGTCGAACTGCGAGCGGCCCGGCTGGACGGAGCCGCCTTGCAACTGACATGGTTGCCCGACGGCAAGGCAATTGAGGTCGCCGTGCCACGGGCCGGAACGCACGAACTGCAACTCACGCTGGGCTGCCTGATCACCATGACCGCCGGCCAGCCGGCACTTGACCTTCAGGTTCCCCAAGTGGCGAATTCCCGCTTGTCGATGCAGGTGCTGGGCGACTTCCAGCAGGCCGAAGTGCCTGCCGCGCTGGGTGCCGTCTGGGTTGATCGGGATCGGCAGTCGATCCGCGCGGAGCTGGGACCGACCAGCCTGCTGCGCGTGGAGTGGCGACGCGAGGGCGCGGAACTGGCGCCGATGGACGTTTCGGCCGAGGAACTCCTGTGGCTGAAGATCAAACCCAACTCCGTCGTCGTCGAGGCCCAGGTTCGCCTGACCGCTCGCGGCGGCAATATCGACGAAGTGACGTTGCTGGCCGATCCCCGGCTGCGACTGTTGCGCGTCGAGCCGCCGCTGGCCGGCCGGCCCACGGTGCGAGGCGGTAAGCGGCAAACGGTGGTGCTGAAGCTGGCCGAGCCGGCCGGCCGGGAATGCCTGTTGCGGGCCAGTTTCCTGCTGGATGGCGGATCGGGCGTTGGCCAGATCAGTCTGCCGGAGCTGGAGGCGGTGGCCGATCGCAAGACGCGGCGCTGGGCGGCCGTAACGTGCGCCGCGAGCCTGCAGCTGGCCACCCCGGACGCTCCCTTGCCCGCGACCCTGGAACCCGCGCGGTTCGCCCAGGCCTGGTCCGGCACGCCGCTGGCGCCCGATCAGGCCTGGCAACTGGACAACCTTCCCGCGGGATGGACCTTCTCCACTCGTTTTCCGGCGGCCGTGGCGGTCGTCGATCAACAGACGCGCGTCACCGTGGGCCGCGAAGCGCTGCAACTGCACTACTCCGCAACGATCGAGAACCCGGCGGGTGCGGCCGCGGCAAGCCAGTTCGAGTTACCGGCCGATCTGGAATTGCTGGAAGTGGCGGCGGAAACGGACACGGGACGCCAGCCGCTGGACCACTTCCAAGGAACCAATCGCCGGCTGACCGTGTTCTGGACGCCCGCCGCCCCGGCATTCTCCGACGACTCACCGCCGGCAGTCCGAATGCTGCTCACAGGGCGGATTCCCGTCCGGCGACGGCAGCGCTTCGAGCTGCCGCTGGTCCGCCCGCTGGACAGCCAGGTACGTTCGCAACGAGTCGACATCTACCGGCTGCCCAATGCGCAGGCGAAGATCGAGCGGTTGCGGGGTCTGGCCGACCAGACCGCTCAAACCGAGGCCGCGTTCGAATCCGGTCGTGGTCGCTTGGTGGCCTCGCTGGTTGGCGCGGCCGCCGATCCGCCCATCGTCGATCCGGGCGGGGTGCTGACCGTGACGCCGAACGTGCCGCAGCGGACCGCGCGCCTGGTCACGCGGCTGGACCGCGTGGACGGGCAATGGTGGGCCGAATTGGACTACCGGGTTGAAGTGCGGGGCGGGCTGCTGGACCTGGTGCGATTGGAAGTCCCGCCCGAATGGTCGGGGCCGTTTGAGTTTTCCGAGCCGATCCCGCACAGCGTACAAACCCTGCCGGGGACTTCGCGCCGGCACCTGGTGATATTCCCGCGGAGTGCCGTGGCCGACACATTTTCGTTCCGCTTCCGAGGCAGTCTGGTCAGCAATCCGAACGAAACGGACGGGCTGCCCGACTTTCTGCCGCTGGACGTGGAGCGCGCTGAACGGTTTCTGATCGTGCCCACGGCGTTCAACGAGACTCCCATCGAGTGGGTTCCCAGCGGATTGCAACCGGCGGCCTGGCCTGCCGGCCTGCCGGAGTTACCCAGCTCGGATTACGCCATCTACCGCATCGTCGGAGCGCGCCCCCGCGTGACCATGCGGCAGGGCGAGTCCACGGTGGACCGGCCGCGAGTCTTGCTGGCCGACATCCGTTTCGGCTGGCATTCGGGCGGGGACCTGGCGGGGGTCGCCACGTTCGATTTGCAACCCGCGGGGAAATCCGCCGTGACGGTCCGCTTGCCGGCGGGTTTTGAAGTCGTGCAGGCTCGGGTCGGCGATCGGCCGGCCGGGTTGACCGCGGTCGCACCCGAAACGGCCACTGCTTCCGCGGATGACACGCTCTGGCGGGTCAGCCTGGCCACGGAGCGCTTGCCGCAGCGCCTGGAGCTCGTTTTCCAGGGACGCTTGCCGCTGGCCGATCGGGCTGCCTCCTGGGAATTGCCCGCGCCTCAACTGGTTGGGCTGCCTGTCGAACGCACGATGTGGACGGTGCGGGTGGTGGACTCGGACCGCACGTTCGCCTTGGGGGAGCGCCAGGCCGAGGTGACGGCCGCCACGCAACTCGCCTTGCGGACGCGACATCTGGCCGGTCTGCTCGAAGCCACTTCGCCGCACCTGGCGGACAGCACGCAGCAGGAGGTCGACTTGTGGTACGGGCTATGGGCAGCTCGCCTGGCGGCCGCCCGCAACCAACTGGGGTCCGAACCTGCCGGCGATGGGGCCAGCGAAGCCGGCGAACCGGCGCCTGACGACTGGCTGCCGCAACTGGACGCTCGCCAGGCGGAATTGGCCGCCAGGTTGAAGACTGCCGCCCTCTGGGACCAGTGGCGGCAGGCACCGCCGAGGCTGCAGGAGGCGGCGGACAGTTGGCAGCGGGCCGTGACCCCGGAAGCGACCGTATTGAGCGGGACCTGGCCGAGCGGGGTCGACGGCCTGCGGCTGGAAGTCGTGCCACCTCGACGCGCGGACTGGATTGGTCGCCTGGCTCAGGCGGCCCTTGTCCTGGGGCTGGCGTGGCTGATCTGGGCGGGCTTGGCGCGGGGCTTGATGCAGTCTTGGCTGGCGCCATCGCCCCAGGTCGCGGGCATCCTGCTGGGACTGGGTTGGTGGTTCTTCTTGTGGCCTGCCGCCATCGGCTGGCTGATCGTTGCCTACAGCGTGTGCGGCGTCTTCCGCCGGCCCTGGCAGGCAACCCGGCAGTCGTCGACTGCCAGCACCATCGTGCGGCGCGAGTCGGCCGTCCGGCGCCGTTGAGCAGGCGTCGCGCCACCCCTGGCGAGCGGCGGGCGTCAGCCCGCTGTTTCTCCCTACAGCATCACGGCACCATTCCGAACAAGACTGTTGGCCCTACCACCGCAGGCCGGCCCACAGCAACCACGGTACCAGTCCCACGACGACGGCCGCGGCCGAGATGACCCAAGGCGCCGGCTGCACGCGGACCCAGCGGATGGCCACCGTCAGCAGCAGGCATAGCGTGCCGGTCACCAGCGACGTCAAAAGCAGGAGTTGGGGCAACACCGCCAGCAGGTCCGGCTCCTCCGCCGAACCGCCGAACAAGGCGCCCAGGCCGCGGGCCAGCAGCAGCAACACGACGCCCAGCAGCGTGGCCAGCAAACACAGCATCCAGCCGACCGTCAACGCTACCGAAGCGCGCGACTCGACGTTTGCCACGACGGGCGACCGAGCGGTCCGGCCAGGTCGTTCCCGCCGTTTCGCTCGCGGCCCTCTGCGTTTGCTCATGCCCGTCCGTAATAATGCACCGTCACGCATCCATGACGGTCAAAGACCACTTTCACGTGATAGCCGCAGCACCAGTTGTAGCTGACCACGTGGCGGCCCAGCAAGCCGCGATGGCAGTCCATGGTCGGCACGTCGGTGCAGCAAGCGGGCACGCAGACCGGCACTTCCACCAGGCAGCAGGTGCACGGGTCCTGCACTTGCAGCACCATCTCCACCGGGGGCAGGCACGATTTGATCTTCGGGCCCAGCAGATGCCGCTTGTAGCTGATCGGCCTCTGCACGACCACTGGCAGCGAATGAACCGCTTCGGCCGGCGGCGGTGCCAGATCGCTGGCACTCGGCTGCCGCAGCCGTTCGGCCCGCGCCTGGCCGGCCCCCAGACACGTCGAAAGAATCGCAACGGCTACAGCGGACATCAGAACGGGACGCATCATGGCAGGTCTCCTCGGCTGGCTTGGCGCAAAGCGGGAACTTCAATCTGGAAGCTTCAGGGGAACAACGTTGCTCCAGCGGTCTGCCCGCCAAAACCCCTTCAAACCTCCTCGGCACATCCTCTCCAGCTTACCTGAACCTCCCCGGTATTCAACCGGCCCACCAGCGGCACGGCCCTCCCGCCAGCACAACCGTTGCCACCGGAACAACTTGCCTGCCGGGGCCAGGGCCGGCCGCCGAACTGGCCGGGGTCGCCTGGAGCTTTTCTTTGCCCCTCCCGGAAAGCTGACCTAAAGTTCCCCTGACGAAGTGTGCCTTTCCTGTATCGATGGTGGAACTCCCCGCACTCGCGCTATGGATGCCGTGACCCACGAGAATTCGCCTCAGCCCGCGCCGGCCGAACTGCTGGCTGTCCAGGAGACAGTTGGCGGGTTGCGGTCCGACTACGCGCAACTGCAGGGCACACTCGCCGCTCAGTTCGAGCAGTTGGAGCAGTTTCGCGGCGATCTGCTGTGGCAGGCGGAACTGCTGCAGGGCGAGCGGCAGCGGTTGGCCGAGCGGGAGCAGGAACTGTCCCGGCAGCGCCAGACGATCGACCGCCTGTTGCAGCGAATCGAACAGTCAGGGGAGGCGGTTGCCGACGCGACGCTTGCGGCGCCGGTCGTGGCCGTTCCGCCGGCGGAGGCCTGGCAAGAAATCAGTCAGCAGCTCGAGGCCGCTCGCCGCGAGATTGCCCAACTGGTCGCTTCCAACGAGCAACTCAATGCGACGCGCGAGCAACTGGCCAGGGCGCACTCCAAGTTGGCTGTGGCGCAAGCTCGGCTTGCCGCCCAGGGGGCCGAGCTGACCGATTCGCGGGCGCAGTTGAGCAACACGCTGGCCGAGTTGTCCGACGCGCGGGCAGCGTGGAACGAGGAGTGCGTTCGGCGGGCCTCGGTGGAAGGCCGCCTGGAGCAGTTGCAGGCTGCGAGCAGCGAGCTGGAATGCCGCCTGCGACAGGCCCTGAGCGAACGGGAGGCCGGCCGGCGCGAGCAGGCCGCCGATCGCGTGCAGGACGAACGGTTGCGGGAGCTGGAATTGGAGCGGAGTGCGTTGGAAACCGAGTTGGAGCTGGTGCGGGGACGGGCCGCGGAGCTGTACGAAACGGTGCTCGATCAGAAGCGCGAACTGGAAGAACTGCGGACGCTGACCGGTCAGGACCTGAAGGCCGTGGTCGCCTGGTGCCACCGGCAGATGGCCGCTCCCCCGCGGGAGCCGTCGGGGAACGGTTCGAATGGCCATGCCGCAGCCAGCTCGCCGGTCACCGCTCACGTGTCGCCGGCGACGGCTGCCAGGACGCCGGAACGGCCAGCCGCCGACCCTGTCCTGCATTCCGTGATGGCTCAGTTTGCCCGCTTGCAGCAGGACGCCAATCACCGCCGTCAAGGCTCGCGTTAAGGTGCCATGCCATGTCTTGGAATGCTGAGAAACCTGTCATGCGGCTGTTTCAAACCTACCGGCCGATCCTGCTGCTGGTCGTGACCTGCCTGCTGTGCCTGCTGGTTGGCTGGCGAACGGGGCACGGCTTTCTGGGATCGGCGCTGGCAGCGGTGCTGGCTTGTCTGCTCGGTATGCAGTTGTCGCTGGTCACCTCGCGGCGGCCTCGCGGCGAGGACATCGCGCGCTCGACACCGGCCGAGACGCCGGTGGCCGCGGCGGTTGCCGAGGCAGCGTCGAGTGAGCTGGACGATCTGGACGGCGGCAGCGAATCCGACAAGCTGGTCCGGACGATGATGCGGCAGGGGCGCTATGCCCTGCTGTTGCGGCCCCAGGTGGCGGTTGGACTGCAGCCGGCCCAGATCGCTGCCGCTCGGCGAGCGCTGGACGAGCAGACGGCGTTGGTCCCGGCGGGCGAAGTGCGGATGCACGGCTGGCGAGGCGCCGCGTCCGTGGCCGTCGAGACGGGGCAGCAGGCGCCAGGGGGGCGTCTGGTGCAGGTGGAGGCCATGCTGCTGGACCGCTATCCGGTAACGAACCGGGCGTTCCGCGAATTCGTCCACGGCGGCGGCTACCGGCAAATGTCGCTCTGGGACCCCGCGGTCTGGCCGGCCGTGCTGGAGTTCGTCGACAGCACCGGCTGCCCTGGTCCGCGCTACTGGCGGCAAGGCAACTTTTCCGCCGGCCTGGAAGATCATCCCGTGGTCGGGATCTGCTGGTACGAGGCCCTGGCGTATGCCCGCTGGATCGGCAAGCGCTTGCCCACGGATCCGGAGTGGGTCAAGGCCGGCAGTTGGCCGGTCCCCACCTCGCAGCAGACCCTGCAACAACGAAAATTCCCCTGGGGCGACACCATGGACCGACACAAGGCCAACCTCTGGGGCACCGGTGACGACCGCACGTGCTCGGTGCGGGAGCTGCCGGAAGGGTCCAGTGTCGGGGGCGTCTACCACCTGATTGGAAACGTCTGGGAATGGACCGCCAATAACTTCAACGCCTGGGACGGCGATCAGGAACGACTGGCGCTGAAGTCGCCGATGAAAAGCCTCCGCGGTGGCGCGTTCGACACCTACTTCGAGAATCAGGCCAGCCTGCACTTCCAAAGCGGCGACAGCCCGCTGGCCCGCAAACACAATATCGGCTTCCGTTGCGCGATCAGCTTGTGCGACCTGGCGGCGGAGGCCATCCCGGACGACGCCGTCGGGGAACATGCGTGGACGGATGAAAACAGGCTCGTCGCGGGAGACGCTCAATGACGACCGATCAGGGTTCCGTGTCGCTGGAGTCGTATCGCCTGGCGCAGTATTCCGTCGGCGTGGGCTGCTACATCTGCGGCGAGAGCAACCATTTTGACGCCGAACTTTGCCGCCACTGCCACGCGCCGATGGCCCTGGCCCGGCAGGCCAACAACCGCAAGGCGCCGCCGCACCTGGTCGGCGTGCTGGGCGCGGCCGACGCGGGCAAGACGGTCTACCTGGGCATGTTGACCGACATGCTCTCCCGCCAGCAGGGCCGCCTCAACCTGATGGCTCGCGGCGCGTTCTCCGTTTCGCTGCAACAGACCACCATGGCCGCCTTGTCGAGCTGCCAGTTCCCCACCAAAACGCCCAACGAACCCGATCGCTGGAACTGGATCCACTGCCAGACCACGGTCGGCAGCCGGCGGCGACCCCTGGAACTGATCATGCCGGACGTGGCCGGCGAAGCCTTGCTGGAGGAAATCGATCACCCCAAGAGCTACCCCGTGATCCGGGCCTTCCTGGGCAAGTGCTCCGGGATCCTGCTGCTGGTCGACGTCGCTCGCCTGGAGCAAGGGGAACAAGACCAGGACTTCGTCACGATGAAGGTGGTCACCCACCTGTCCGAACTAAGCCGGGCCGACAAACGGGGCTGGGGTCGTCGCCCCGTCTCGATCGTGTTCACCAAGGCCGACCAGTGCGACGCCTGCTTCGAGGATCCGACAACCTACGCCCAACGCCACACGCCCGGCCTGTGGCAGCTTTGCCAGGCCCGGCTGCAACAGTTCCGGTTCTTCGCGTCCGGAGTGGCGGGCGCCTGCGCGTGCGAGCTGGACGGCGGAGTCGAACGGGAACTGCCGCTGAGGATCGAACCCCGCGGGATCATCGAACCGTTCGCCTGGGTGATCGACAATCTGGCCCAGAACCCTTGACCTCTGCCGGGTGCCATGGCCGAGCGGATCGAACAGGCGGTGTTTACGTCGTGCCACGGTGCTGGCCGGAACGGTTACCAACTGGCGGCGACCAGTCCCGGCGTGCGGACCGACGATGTCCGAGCGCTCTCCGGCTGGGGCCCCGCGCATGATGCCTTGCGTGGCGACGACCTGGCGACTCGCAGCGTTCAGTTCCACCCGTTGCCCAGCGGCGCCTGGTGCGTGGCTCGGACCTCGTACCAGGGCGCGGAGTACAGCGGGCGGGGCGGCGGCCGAGTGTTCACGCACTCGCTGATCGTGCCGCCGGACACGTTCCGGAGGTTTGCCAATCACCCGTTCCGCATCCTGGACGCCTGCCTGGCCGCGGGCCGCGATGGCGTGCCGCTGGATCGGCCCCTGGAACCGATCGAACTGCCGGGGCGCGGTTCGCTCCTGCAGGCGAGCAGCCTGAGTCGGCTGCGGTTCACACCCGGATACCATGCCTTGCGAGTGCTGCTGCGCCGAGTGCTACGGTCCCAACCGCTGGCCGTCGTGCTGAGCTCGCCCGTCGATCATGTCTGGCGGGCCCTATACGACCTCCTGCCGCTCGACGTGCGCCCCCAGGTCTGGTCGTGCACCAACCTCCGCCCTTCCGCTCGCCGGCCATTTCGCCTGTGCGGTTTGCAAGCCGCCTCGCCAGCCGAATGCCGGCACGCCGAACGACTCGGCCTGACCGTGCTCGACCTGACCGACACCCACCCGCCAGCCACCCATCACCTGTCAGACGCGGCTCCGACTCACACGGGTCTGTCGGCCGGACAGGAACCATTCGCCCAGGCGGCTGGCGCCAGTTCGGGCGATTGGGCCGACTGGGTAATCCTGCATCTCGAAACCGGGCACTTCGCGGCCCTGGCCGCCAGCCTCGCCGAGCCGCCTCCGCACTCAGGCGCCGCCGCAAACTCCCCACCCCTGACCCCTGCCAACTGACCCCTGCCAACTGACCCCTGCCAACTGCCCCCTACTCCCTATCCCCACCGTCCATCAACTGGCGGAACTGGCGGAACAGATAGTGGCTATCGTGGGGGCCGGCGGAAGCCTCCGGGTGGTACTGGACACTGAACGCGGGGGCGTGACGGTGCCGCAGGCCGGCGATCGTGTCGTCGTTCAGGTTGCGGTGCGTGATCTCCAGTTCCGCTGGCAGCGACTCTTCGGCGACGGCGAAACCGTGGTTCTGAGCGGTGATCTCGACGCGCCCCGTGTCAAGGTTCAGCACCGGCTGATTCGCGCCGCGGTGGCCGAACTTGAGCTTAAAGGTGCGGGCGCCGCACGCCAGTCCGAACAGTTGGTGCCCCAGGCAGATGCCGAAGATGGGCACCTTTCCCAGGAGTTGCCGGATCGTCTGGATGCCGTAGGTTACGGGTTCCGGGTCGCCTGGACCGTTGGACAGGAAGACGCCGTGGGGTTGGCGCGCGAGCACCTCGTCGCTGCTGGCGGTGCCCGGCAGGACGGTAACGTCGCAGCCCTGGTGGCGCAAGTGGCGGGCGATGTTCCACTTCATGCCGAAATCCAGCGCGACGACCCGCAACCGCGGCGACCGCTCGCTGGTCGTGCGGTTCCCCGGCAGCTCGGTCCATTCACTCACGCCATCGGACCACTCGTGAGGCCCCTCGGGCAGCACTTCGCGGACCAGGTCCCGGCCCACCAGCCCCGGACTGGCCTGCGCCTTGGCCACGAGGCTGTCATCGTTCAGATCGACGGTCGAGAGAATTCCACGCAAGGCGCCGTGGATGCGGGTGCGCCGCACGAGTGCCCGCGTGTCGATGCCCGCCAGACCGATGATTCCATGGCGAGCCAGATAGTTCTGCAAGCCGCCATCCGCGCGGAAGTTGCTGTGCAAGCGGCTGACTTCGCGCACGACGAATCCGGCCAGGTGCGGCCGCGAACTTTCCAGGTCCTCGTCGTTTACGCCGTAGTTCCCAATCTGGGTGTACGTCATCGTGACGATCTGGCCGCGATAGCTGGGATCGGTCAGGATCTCCTGATAGCCAGTCATCGACGTGTTAAAGACAACTTCGCCGTCCACTTCTCCCTCGGCGCCAATACCGAGGCCCGTGAACACCGTGCCGTCTTCGAGGGCGAGCTTTGCTTGCATCTGCATCTTGTGCGACAACCATCGTGAGTGGATTTGTAGCGCGGAAGAGCCAGGAACGCGCGTGTCGCGGACCCTGCTTAAAGTCGAGCTACCGCGACTCCCGATACCCAAAATACGGCTGTGGGTCTCCGGTCGTCGGTAACCAACCCTTCCTCCGGACAGCCAATCGAGGGCTCTTGTTGCGGCGAACAAGAGCCCTCGTTCGTTTTCTTGGCTGGATACTGCCGCCGAGTATAACCGTGCACTCGCCAGCTCGGTAGGTGTGCCGCGAGGCGGCGCGAGCGAGCGGCGTTGGCGAGCGGCGTTGGCGAGCGGCGTTGGCGAGCGGCGGGCGTCAGCCCGCTGTTTCTGTGCGCTTCGTGCGGCGTAACGGTGATCAAGAGAAACAGGGGGCTGACGCCCCCCGCTCGCCTGTCTTCGTGCGGCGACCCGTTGGCGAGCGGCGGGCGTCAGCCCGCTGTTTCTGTTGCGCTTCGTGCGGTGTAACGTTGATCAAGAGAAACAGGGGGCTGACGCCCCCCGCTCGCCTGTCTTCGTGCGGCGTAACGGTGATCAAGAGAAACAGGGGGCTGACGTCCCCCGCTCGCCTGTCTTCGTGCGGCGTAACAGTGATCAAGAGAAACAGGGGGCTGACGCCCCCCGCTTGCCTGTCTTCGTGCGGTGTAACGTTGATCAAGAGAAACAGGGGGCTGACGCCCCCCGCTCGCCTGTCTTCGTGCGGCGTAACAGTGATCAAGAGAAACAGGGGGCTGACGCCCCCCGCTCGCCTGTTGAAGGGCTGACTTCCCCCGCTGGCCGTTTGAGCGCGACGCTACGAGCGCAGGCAGCGTCCGATGTGCCGCACCGCCTGCCGCAACCGCTCCTCGTTTTCCACCAAGGCCATCCGCACGAAGCCCTCGCCTGCGGGCCCGAAACCGCTGCCAGGGCTGACGGCCACGTTGCCGCGTTCCAGCAGCATCATGCCAAAGTCCATCGTGGACATTCGCGACGCCCACGGCTGCGGGATCTTGGCCCAGAGGAACATGCCCGCCTGGGGCGGCTCCACTTCCCAGCCGATCCGGCGCAGACCGTCCACCATCACATCACGCCGCCGCTGGTACAGCGCCGATTGCTCCTCGACCGCCGCCTCGGTATGCCGCAAGGCAACGATGGCGGCAATCTGGATCGCCTGGAACATCCCGTAGTCGTAGTAGCCCTTGATCACTCCCAGGCCGCGGATCATCTCGGCGTTGCCGCAGCAGAACCCGACCCGCCAGCCCGCCATGTTGTATCCCTTGCTCATCGTCGTGAACTCCACGCCCACGTCAATCGCGCCTGGAGCGGCCAGGAAGCTCGGCGGACGATAGCCGTCAAACGCCACGTCCGCGTAAGCAAAGTCGCTGATCACCATGAAACCGTAACGCTTGGCCAACTTGACCACGTCGCGGAAGAATTCCGGCTCCACCGTCACCGTGGATGGATTGTGCGGGTAGTTCAGGATCAGCAGTTTCGGCGTCGGGTACAGGTGCTGGCAGGTATAGGCGATGTTGGAGAGGAATTTCTCGCTGTCGGCCACTTCCAGGGCAATCACGTTGCCCGCTGCCAAGGCCACGGCGTACATGTGCACGGGAAAGTAGGGGGCCGGAATGATCGCCGTGTCGCCCGGACCCATCAGGGCCAGGCACATGTGGCTGAACCCCTCCTTCGACCCCAGACAGACGATCACCTCGGCTTCGGGATCCAACCGCACGCCGTACCGGGTCAAGTACTTGCTGGCGACTTCGCGCCGCAAGTTCAAGATGCCGTTCGACTTGCTGTACCCGTGATTTGTCGGATCGTGGGCCGCTTGAGCCAGTTTCTCGATCACCCTCTCCGCGGGCGGGTCCGACGGGTTCCCCATGCCCAGGTCAATCACGTCCGCTCCCGCTCGCCGCTTCTGATACAGCAAGTGGTTGATGCGACCGAACATGTAGGCCGGCAAGCGATGCACTCGGGCCGCCAGGCGAATCTCAAACGGCGGCTCCTGCCCGGAGCTGGCCGGCGGCGGCCCCAACTCCACGGATTCCGGAGGGCAGTCGATCGCCGTGGCCGGCTCCGCCTGTTCCCCGGCCAGTTCCGCGTCGTGGCCCGCGGGCGGAGTCTGTGACGAAAGCGGTTGTTCCGAAGTTTCGGTCTGAGTTGGTTTCATGTGGACACACAGGCAGGAGTTGATGGCCCCAACGGCCGCGCACCTACTGCTCAACGATACTCCTTACCGGCGCCCAGCGAAAGGCGACCTGCCTGTAACCGTTCACGGGAGTTTGAGTTTCAAACCATTGACCTCTGGGGTCGATTTGGCAGGATGGGAAGAATGCTGGCACATGACTGGCGGGGCGAGGATCCGTGGGCGCCGATGATCGGTGGTCTGGCTGGCGCAGCGCGTGGCGAGGGCCTATGAGTTCGCCCAGGTCGGGCGGGCCAGGGAGGCGTACCTGGTGTTGCCAAATCGACCCCAGAGGTCAATGGTCCACAATGGTCCATGGTTGACTGCTCTAGATCCGCAGGCCCCTCCCCAGCCCTCCCCGGAAGCCGGGGAGGGGGCCAGAATGATTTCCAGGGGGAGCGCTCGCGGGAGCACAGGCTGTCTAAGTTTCCCTCGGTTGCCACGCCAAGTTCCCTCGGCAAAGCAACTTATAAGCTGCACGATCTCGAAGCGGGGAGAGAGCCAGCAGTGATCGATTGAGTCCTTGTCGCCAGTTTCCCCCCGCTTACGCTTCGGGCTACTTTTGCGAAACGCCTCTCGCCAGGTCTCCCTCGCTCACGCTTCGGCTTCATGGCCGGGTCGACCTAATACTCCTCCGGCAGGAGGATCGTCGTCGCCGAGCGGTCGGCCTCCGTGATGACCCAGAACTTCTCGCCCGCCGATGACACGTACACCGACATCAACCTCAAGCTCGCTCCCAGCGCCAGTTCATTCTCCCGCCGATCATGCGCGTCCACGTCACCCCAATCCCCCTGCTGATGTCGGCGCAAAGCCAGCAGCACGTCCTGCTGAGTGAGTGTCCGTTGAGCGCCCGGGGTGATCAAGGTCATTCCCAATGCGAACTTCGCCGCCGCTCTTGCTGATTGCTCGGCCATGAGACCCGCTCCTGCCCTGACAAAATCCGTGAAAGCACACCCGTTCTTCCCGGCAGCCTAGCAAACGGGTATGACCACACCTTGTCACCGTGTGGAAAACTTTTTGACGGATTTTCCAAAATTTTCTGCCGTGGACGCCCCGGTCCGTTTTCCGCGACCCCAGCGATTCGCGAGGCCGGCGCGATCCGCCGCAAGGCCGAGGATCGCGGATGGGGTCGACCTGGGACCTGAATACCTGGCAGCGGGTTCTGCGCTTGACCGTGCAGGATCCGCGCGAGGTCGGTGCCGGCGAACTGCTCGACATGTGGCGGGAAACCGTGCACGTGGGCGTCCGCGAGCTGCGCCAGCATCCGTTGCCGGCGGCCGCAGCCGCTTGCCTGTGCCGGCTGGTCGGACCGCCGTGCACCAACCTCGTGAGGATCTGCCAGGCGATCGCCGAGCGACGGCGGCCGGCAACGGCCTTGCTGGGCGGAAGCCGCTCGTTGCTGGCCGGCCAGGTTGAGGCAATCCTCGCCGAGGTGGAAGGTGACGCGGGAGATGGTTTGGTTCAGCCGGCCGGCAGCCAGCGGCGTCCCTACGAGCGGTTGCTGGCCCGGACCGACGGCAGCCGCCGGCGAAAGCACGGTGTCTACTACACGCCGGCCGAGCTGGCCCGGCATCTCGTCCAGCGGCTGGACGCAACGCTGCGCGACCAAATCGGACTTGCTCAAGGCCTGGCGGACGACGCGGACTGGGCGCGGATTCACAGGCTGACCGGCGTGGCGCTGCCGGACGGCATCCCGCCCCAGACCCCGTTTGCCATGCTGCTGGACCCAGCCGCTGGCGACGGCCAGTTTCTGGTGGAAGTGATCGATCGGATCCACGGTTCGCTGGTGGCCGCCTGGCGGGACGAGGGCGCCGATGAGCGGCAGATTGGCCGCCGCTGGAATGACTACGTTCCCCGGCATCTGCTGCCCAGGTTGTGCGGGCTGGAGTTGATGCTGCCGGCACTGGTCGTGGCGCATCTCCGGATTGCCGGCAAGCTGGCCGAAACGGGATTCGACTTCCGCCGGGCGCAACCTTTGCGGCTGGCTCTGGGCAGCACGCTGGCCGGCCCTCCGGCACCGCGGGAGGAGTTGCAAGAGCTGCCACCACCGGCGCGGAGGGCGGTCCGAATGGCGTGGCAGTTGAGGTTCGAACAGCCGTTTCCCCTCGTGCTGGGCAACCCGCCATTCGCCAGCCTCTCGTCGAACTCCGGGCGGTGGATCGCCGATCTGCTGCGCGGGCACGACGGCCAGTGCCCGCGGGCCAGCTACTACCTGTCCGGCGGCCGGCCGTTGGGAGAACGCAAACACTGGCTGCACGACGACTACGTCAAGTTCCTGCGGTACGCCCACTGGCAGATCGAACGCTGTGGCTGCGGCGTGGTGGCTCTGGTTGCCAATCATGGCTTCCTGGACAACGCCACGTTCCGGGGACTCCGGGAACGGTTGTGGGAGGACTTTTGCGGCATCGAGGTTCTCGACCTGCACGGCAACCGGAAAAAGCGGGAGCTGGCGCCGGATGGCCAGCGGGATCAGAACGTGTTCGGCATTGACTCCGGCGTGGCGACCATCGTCCTGGCTCGGCCGCCCGCGCCGACCACTGCCCAGCGGGCGTACCGGGAGCTGTGGGGGACTCGCGAGGAGAAACTTCAGACGCTGGCCAGCGGTTCGAGCGAGCTCGGACCAGCGCGGGAGCTATCGCCCGCCGAACCGCATTTCCTGCTGGTCCCTCGCGCGACCAGCAAGCACCGGTTGTACGACTCCGGCCCGCTGCTGACCGAGGCGTTTCCGGTCCACACCACGGCTCCGGTCACGGCCCGCGACGGTCTGGTCGTGGCCTTCGAGCGGCAGGAGCTGGTGGACCGCTTGAGCCAGCTTGGCGACCTGGCGGTGCCGGATGACGAGATCCGGCGGCTGTATTTTCGCCGCCGGCGTTCCTGGCGCTATCCTCCGGGCGATACCCGCGGTTGGCAGCTCGCCGCCGCTCGCCGTCACCTGGCTTCGCTCGACGACTGGGAAGTCTGGATTCAGCCCTGCCTGTATCGCCCGTTCGACTATCGCTACGTCTTCTGGGTCCCCTGGATGATCGACTGGCCCCGCCAGCCGGTCGTGCAACCCTGGCTGGACGCCTCCGGGCCGGCCCTGATCGCGCGCCGCCAGATGCTGCCCCACCGGCCCTGCACCTACTTCTGGATCTGCGACCACTTGGCGCTGGACGGTGTGATTCGATCCGACAACCGCGGCAGCGAATCGCTGCTGCCGCTTTACCTGGCCGCGGGCGACTCGGCCGCGGGCGACTCGGCCGCGGGCGACTTGCGGGGGCCGGGCCGCGTGCGG
>JAGFJK010000275.1 GCA_024102795.1 Pirellulaceae bacterium | reverse complement strand
CGGGGCGCGGCGCACCGCGGGCCGCGGCCCGGCAAGGACCGTTGGTCATTCAGGCGGTGCCCGGTTCTCCGGCCGGCGACGCGCAGCCAGCGGCGGAGCCGAACGGCACAGGGGGCGGTGGAAGCGGCGGTGTCTTGGGCAGCGAGACGGCTTCACCCGCGGCCGTTTCGCTGCGGGAGAGCCTGCCGCGTATCGAGCAAGCGATCGTGCGGATCGAAGCCGACGGGCCCAGCGATCTGGACAGCCTGGGCAGCGGATTCGTCATCGACTCGTCGGGACTGGTGGCGACCAGCTATCACGTGGTTGCCGAACACACGCAGGCCCGGGCGCGGTTCCAGGACGGCACGGCGTTCGACATCGCGGGCTACGTGGCCCTGGCACCTGAAACGGATCTGGCGATTGTCAAGTTGCGGGACGTGACCCGCCCGTTGCCCGCGCTGCCGCTGGCCGGCGACGAGGATCCGGGGCGGCTGGCCAGCGTGGTGGCGATTGGCCATCCGCAAGGGATCAATTTCTCGCTGTTCGACGGCCGGGTCAGCCGGGTGCTGCCTTCCCTGGAGCTGCCGCGTCACTCCCAGCAGTTCCTCCAGCAACTGATGCACGGCGCGTTGGATCAAACGTGGATCCAGCACACGGCCCGGATTTCAGCCGGCAACAGCGGCGGGCCACTGCTGAACGAACGCGGCGAAGTGCTCGGCATCAACACCTGGGTGGATCAGCAGACCGGCTTTGGTTACGCGCTGCACGTGCGGCATCTGCACGATCTGCGGGAGCGCGGGCTGGAGCAACTGCGGCCGCTGGACAAGTTCGCCCGGCAGGAAGCCCGCGTCGCCGAGATGCTGCGGCGATTGACGGCCAGCCGCGTCGAGCAACTGGCGGGCCGGGCCCGCCAGATGCGCTGGCAACCGGGCAGCGCCGAAGATTACGAGACGCTCCAGCAGTTGGCCTGGGCCGTGACCGTCGCTCACCTGCCCGGCACGTTTTCGGTGGGTGAGGGGATCGACAATCAGCGGCTGGGCGAATTGATCGCCGCCGCCGATCAGGTGGTGCGGGCGCTGCGGCAGGAAACCTGGACCGAGCCGGCACAGTTCACGATCGTCAACGATTTCGCCGCCCGCAACGTGGGACGGCCGCTGGCGGGGCTGTTCTTCTTCGGCACGGTGGAGCGCGTCGTGGATGGAGAGGATGGCGAGCGGGCGGCCCTGATGCGCCTGGCCGGTACCGAGCAGATGTTGTTTCTGCCGCTTGACGGCCAATTGACCAGGCTCGTGCCCGGCAAATCGTATCTGGTGTTGGGCGTGAACTACGACGGGCACGTGGTCCGCTACGGCGACAATCCGCTGCGTCCGCGGACCGCCGACGTGGTTGCCTCCAGTACGCTGCTGCCGCTGGACTGAGGAGACCAGGCGGATCGTGGCCTGGACCGCTCGCCCTGCTTCCTGCCGGTTCATTGCTGGCTTCCTTGCTGAGTTGTGTCCTTGCGGGCCGTCCGTGACTGGACGGGTGATAAGGCCAGTCCCAGCCAGCCGTCGCGGGCGACGAACTGAGTCACCTGGGCATCGGCGACTTGCGGCTGGTCCATCCACCGCTGGATCTGGTCGTTGAAGTCGGGATGCCGCGGGAAGAGCTTGCTGAAGATCCCCCGCAGGACGATCTGATCGCGCAGCCGCAGCCGGGCCCCGCTCAGTTGGATGTAGCCGTCGCGTTCCAGCGCCACTTGCCGTGGTCCGTCGCTGACCGGCGCGTAGAAGGCACGCACGACGATCCCCCGCCACGGTGCCTGGTCGCGGGCCTGCAGCTGGGCCAGCCGCAAGGTGATCGCCAGCCGCTCATCGGAGAACCGGACATCCACCGGATCGTGATCGGCAAACTCGATCACCGCCTCTTCGTCTTGCAGCTCCAGGGGAATCTCCGCGTCCGGCACGCCGGCCGCGTCGGCCAATTCGCGGTACAGGCCGGCCAGGTCAAACCGCCGTCCCTGCAGGTTCAGCCGGTCGAGCGCATTGTTGACGGCCGACTCGTGCAGTTGCAGAGCCAGCAGGCTGTCTGGCGGGGACTTGGGACGCGCCGTGTAGCTGGCCGTTTGCTCGTTGGCCGCCAGGCGGAATCGTCCGACCAGCCGCTGTCCGGTGGTCTGCATTTCGACCGGCGTTGGTTCGAGACCCAGATCCTGCAGCGGCGCCAACAGCCGCGCGCGGAAACGCTGGTCGGCCTCGCCCAACCGCCGCTCCACTTCCTCGTCCAGCCGTTCGGCCGCCGTTTCCGCCACCTGCGACCGCACCTCGCGGTTGGCCCGCGGTAACTGTTCCTCGTATTTTCGCTGGGCCGTCGCCTGCACGATCAGGCCCAGCAACGGGATGGCGTCGAAGTCGGTTTCCAGTCCCGACAACCGCGAGCGGGTGTTGGCGGTGCCTCGGGCCGGCATCGCCCGAATGCCTTGGCTGTCCACGACCACCGGCTTGCGAATCGAGTACCGCGAGCGGCCGCGATTGTAGAACGTGGCCGGCCAAACCGTGGACCGCGTGCTGGTATCCACTTCTCCGTTGGCCGAAATGCCCACCTGCCAGCGTTCGGCATGCGGCACCAGAGTCAGCTTGAGGCGAGTCAGCGTCCGGCCGCGACCAAACACGCGCGCCCCCACCACCGTCTCCGCGATCCGCTCTTCCTGCTTCATCTCCTCGGGCAGAAACCGCTGCAGCAGGGCCGCCGAAGCCTCGAACCGAGCGTTGGCGTTGCGGTAGTGTGTTTCCAGCAGGTTACCGATTTCGACCAGCCGCGGGTCTTCCGCGGATTGGAACAGTTGTCGATGGCGAGCGACCACGGCGGCGGCGTATCCATCGTGGCCCGCCTCGAGACGTTCAAGTTGTACCAGTAGCCGGGAGAAGTCCACCGCCGGCGCCGCACTGCTCCGCAACTGGTAGGCAAAGTCAACCAGCTCCGGCTGTTGCAGCCACTCGCGCTGCTGCGGTGTCAGCGGCGAAACTTCGATCCGCTCCAGCACTTCCATCGCCAGCCGGGCATTCGATCCGTCCTCCACGGTCGACGACCGCAGTTGGTCAATCATCAGGAACCCTTCCCAACCCTCGCGCTCACTCAACAACGCCAAGGGCCGTTCCACGTTCTCCAGGCTGCGCCGCAGCGCCTCGCCTGCGCCCCCGATCGGCGCCAGCAGCGACTCGCGCCCCCCCAACCGCTCGATCGCCCGCCAGATCGCCAGGCGCCGCTGCAAGGCGTAACCGAGTTGATTCAACTGCCGCTGCAACCGCTCGTCGCTCTGCCGGCTGGCCAGCAGTTCGCACTCGCCGCGCAAACCTTCCAGGGTTGCCAGGTGCAGTCCAGCCTCCTCACCATGCAGTGCCGCACAACCCGCCAGGTCGTGCAAGGCCGCCGTGGTCCGCTCGCGCCAGTCGAGGCAGGCATCGAGCTGTTCAAGCTGGGAGAGCAAAGCTGTTGGCACCGGCCAGACTCCGGCCGGCGACGCGGGCGTACTGGTCTCGCTGGTCAAGCTCACCAGCGCCGCTCCGCCAACCGCCGGTTCGACGACATCCGACAGCGGCCGGTGAAGTGGCGTTCGACCGAGCCGCACCCGATGCCGCTCGGCAGCCGCCACTGCCGTGGCGTCCGAATCGCGCCGCTCGGCCAGCTTGGGCATGGCGGCCCGTGTCGCTTCGTCTTGCGGAACGGACATGGCGTCGAGCGATCGGTCATCCCAGACGGCGGCGCCCGGCAGCCCGGATGTCCGCCGGATCTCTGCCCGCGGTTCGGGCAGGACTTCCCGGAAAGCGACTCCAGTGGGCCGTTCAAACATTAATGGGCCCGCCGCCAATGGGCCCGCCGCCAGTGGCGCCGTCGCTGGCACGTGGACTCGCAGATTGAGATGCCGTGCCGCCACGGGCAAGCGAGCGGGCAGGTCCACTGCCGGCACCGTGGAACAGCGCCAGGCTCGCGGCGCCAGGACCGTCGCCACAAACAACAGCACGACGATGACCAATTGGACTCGAACGCAGCGGGGTGACTTGGGGTTCATCGCGGCGGCTTTCCCGTGAGGCGTGAACGAGTTGCGGCGAAAGTCGTTTTTCGCGGCCAGGCCGGGGCTCTTGCGGCGGGCAGGAGTGCCTGTCCCGCGGCGATGGCTAACCCAGCCCTGTTGCATCTCGCAATACGGGAAAGATCGGTAGGATAGGGGCTTTGAGTCGCGTGAGATTTTTCTGGCCAGGACGCACGACCCTCCCGACCCGCGCAACCCGAACACTGGCAGCCAAGGGCGGGCGGGAACTGCGGATTGCAGCGGTTTTAATTGCGGTCTGGACTTGGTCGTTCAAGCCGAATCGTCTGGCACCAGGACCGTATCGTCGTGCTCGTAGGGCGGCGCGCAGCAGCAGAGAAAGACCATCGTCTCCGGGCCGGTGTTGGTGATTTGATGGACCAGTCCCGGCGGGATGGCGATCGCGTCGCCGGGCCCCACATCCCGCTGGTCGTCGGCGATCCGCATCCGGCCGTGGCCGGTTAAGAGGTAGTAGATCTCTTCGGTCAGGGGATGGTAGTGAGGCGTGGTGGAGCAACCGGGCGGGAGGCGGGCTTCGGCCAGGCTTTGAGCCCGGATGCACGAGTTGCGGTGGGCGAGCAGTTCGCGGATTTCCGACCCGTCCTTGGTGGTGAATGCCGGTACTTCATTCAGGTTGCGGATGTCCATGATGGTGGTCTCCTGGTGGCGTCCTTGTGGCGTCAGATGTATATTCCGGGATTGTAGTTTCCCGCAAATGTCAGGTCTGCCAGCCTGCCGCCGTTTCCTTCCTCGTCGCGTCGCCTGACTATGCTGGTCGAGACTCACGGGTTGACCAAGCGATACCGGCAGGTGACGGCGCTCAGCGACTGCACGCTGGGCGTGGCCCGGGGCGAGATTTTCGGCCTGCTCGGTCCCAACGGAGCCGGCAAGACCACGCTGCTGCGATTGTTGCTGGGATTCCTGCGGCCGACGGCGGGCCGAGCGACGGTCGAGGGGCTGGACTGCCATCGCCAGTCGGTGGCGGTGCGGGGGCGGGTGGCGTACCTGCCCGGGGACGCCCGCCTGTTCCGCCAGATGCGGGGGCGGGACGCGTTGGCGTTTTTCGCCGGGATTCGCGCCGGCGGCAGCCTGGCCCGGTCGCGCCAGTTGGCCGAGCGGCTGGAGCTGGATCTGTCGCGGCGGGTGGCGTTCATGTCGACCGGCATGCGGCAGAAGCTGGCGCTGGCGGCGACGCTGGCCGCTGACACTCCGCTGGTGATTCTGGACGAGCCGACGGCGAACCTGGACCCCACGGTGCGCGGCATCGTGGCTCGGCTGGTGCTGGAGGCCCGCGAGAGGGGCCGGACCGTGATGTTCTCGTCGCATGTGTTGTCCGAGGTCGAAGAGGTGTGCGACCGGGTGGTGATTCTGCGGGCCGGGCAACTGGTTCACACGCAGCCGATGGCCGAACTGCGGCAGCGGCATCGGATCCGCCTGCAACTGCCTGGCGAGCTGCCGCCGATCCCGGAATCGTTGCGCGGCCAGTTGACGATCGTCGCTCGGGATGATGGCGCCGTGACGTTGGAGACGCCCAGCGAGTTGTCGCCGCTGCTTGGTTGGCTGGCGACGCTGCCGTTGGTCGATGTGAGGATCGAACCGGTGGGACTGCGTTCGATCTACGACCACTACCATCACGCGCCGGCGTCCGGGCCGAACGCCGACTCGCGGGGCTTGTTGACGGGATCGCCATGAATCGGTCGCTGCTGAAGAAATGCCTGAGCGAGTCGCGGCTGTTGCTGCTGGCCTGTTCGCTTGGACTGTACCTGTTCTGCTGGCTCCGTTGCTGGGTCGTGGGGCAGTTCGAGATGGCCCGCTTCCAGGCGGTACTGGAGCAGTTCCGGGACTTTGAACGGTTCTCGCCCGTGCCGTTTGAGCAGTTGTTCACATTCGCCGGCCGAGTGGCGCTGACGTACGACGAGCCGGTCGTGATCCTGTGCGTTTCGGTATGGGCCATCTCGCGGGGTTCGGACGTGGTCAGCGGCGAGCTGGGTCGAGGCACGATGGAAATGCTGCTCGCTCAGCCCGTCAGCCGCTTGCAGGTGCTCGCTTCGCAGGTGTCCGTGACGATCGCCGGTGTGGGCCTGCTGTGTGTTTTCGCCTGGCTGGGAACGGCGACGGGCATCCAGACGACGACCGTCAAGGAGTTGGGTCCGCCGCCCACGTGGCAGGTGCCTGGCCTGGGACTCAAGGTGCCGAACCCGCTGGCCGAACGAGGAACCGTCGAGGTGCGGCTGCGCGACAAGGTCGACGTGCGGGTGTTTGTGCCCGCCGCGTTCAATCTGTTTTGCCTGGGATACTTTCTGGCGGGGCTCAGCACGCTGATGTCGTCCTGGGACCGTTATCGCTGGCGGACGATCGGGCTGGTCGTGGGTTTCTATGTCCTGCAGTTGACCATGAAAATCGCCGGTATCGCCTCGGACAGCATGGCCTGGCTGCTGAGGCTGACGATCTTTACGGCGTACGAGCCGGAAGCCTTCGTAAGTACGGCGGTGAACCGACCGGACGAAGTCTGGAGCGTGTGGATCGTCGATTCGCAGTCGCGGTTCCAGGACCTGGGGCCCTTGGGCTACGACTTGATCCTGCTGGTCCTGGGCACTCTGGCCCTGGTGGCTGCCGCGGTCATCTTCTGCCGGCGCGATCTGCCCGCACCGCTGTAAAAGCAGCTTGTGATTCCTCTGCCTGTGGGACGGAGCTGTAGCCTTCCCAAGCGACTGGGAAACACGATGCCGGGCTGGAGGCTGCTCACTCTGGGGAAGGCCGGATGGAGAGCCAGTGCTGGAAAGTGACTCTTGCGTGTTGGAGATTGCAAATTGCAAATTGCAAATTGACAAACGATCGGTGGTAATCGTTCACGGGAGTCCGAGTTTCAGATCGGCGATGAGGAAACAATCCGATTCTTCTGGTCCCCTCCCCGGAAGGCGATTGTGCAGCTTTTAGGTTGTCTTGCCGAGCGGATTGGGCGTCATGACCGAGGGAAACTTGGACGGCCTCCGCTTCGGCGAGCGCTCCCCCTCGATATCCCTTTGGCTCCCTCCCCGGCTTCCGGGGAGGGCTGGGGAGGGGCTCTTGTGCACCCTGTTTTGGCGCAGCTGACACCCGATGGAATCACCTAACACCTGTCGCACTCAAGAATCCAGATCCTCAATTGATGTTCGGCTCGTCCGAAATCCGCGTCGCGCGAGTGGCCATGTGCGAATTGAGCGAATTGCATTGATCCATAGTCCCGCAGGCCCCTCCCCAACCCTCCCCGGAAGCCGGGGAGGGGGCCAGAAGTGATCGATTGAATTCTTGTCGCCTATCTGCGTGACGAAACGCCGTGAACGGTTACGATCCGTGAAGACAGATAACTGACGCCGGCTTGCCCGGCGGATCGTTCGCGAACGGCTACACTGATAGCTCACATTTCCTTCCACACATTTCCGGGTCCGCGCGTACAGATAAGAGAACCGCTGGGGAGCCCCGATGGAAGTCAGTCACGACGCGGACGAATGGCTAATGGCCCAGGTCGCGCTGGGGAACCGGCAGTACCTGGCACCGCTGGTGCGGCGTTACGCCAGTCCGCTACTGACGTTCATTCGGCGGATGGTGGGTGACGAGCATCGCAGCGAGGAGCTGTTCCAGGAAGTGTTTCTGCGGGTCTGGACGAAGCGGAAGCAGTATCGGTTCCCGCGCAGTTTCCGCTCCTGGCTGTTTGCGATCGCGGCCAATCATTGCCGGACGGACTACCGGCGGCGTCGGCTGGCCACCGTTTCGCTCGCAGGCGGGGAGCAATTCGACGCACCTTCAGCGGGGCGCTCGCCAGTCGAGGCGGCGATGGCCACCGAGACCGCTCGGCAAGTGTCGGCCGCGGTCGAGCGTCTGCCGGCTCGCCAGCGGAGCGTGGTGGTGCTGCGGATCTGGAACGGCATGTCGTATGGCGAGATCGCCGAGGTGCTGGGCTGCACCGACGCCACGGTCCGCAGCCACATGCATCACGGCCTGGCTGCTCTGCGCGGCTGGCTGGAAGCCGATTGGAAAACATAGTCGCCTTTCGCTCCGCGAAAGTAGCGCCAGGGGCTGTATCACGCTTTAATTGCAGGGACAAACTCGGCGCACGCTACTTTCGCGGAGCGAAAGGCGACAAACGCTACTTTCGCGGAGCGAAAGGCGACTATGGCACCAGAACTTGAAATGAACGAGCGATCATAACCATGCACGACCAACCCCAGCCGCACGTTGTGGATCTGGTGGACGACTACGTTCACGACTTGCTGTCCGAGGCGGAGGCCGAGCGGGTGTCGGCTCACTGCCAGGCATGTGCCGCGTGTGCCGCGGCGCTCGAAGCGGCTCGCCAGCGGCTGGCCGCGATGCGGGCGCTGCCGCCGGTGGAGGCTGCCCAGCAGTTGGTGGACAAGACCGTCGACCGGGTCGCTCGGCGAGTTCACCGCCGCGAGCAGGTCTGGTGGTGGTGGTCGCGCGGGACGGCGCTGGCCACGGCGGCCACGTTGCTGATCCTGGGCAGCCTGCACGCCTGGTATTGGAATCTGCGTCCCACGCCGTACGACCTGAGAATCCTGGGGCAGGAATCGCTGCGGGCCGGCACTCAGGCGCAACTGCGAGTGGGCGTATTTGATCGACACAGCGGGCAGCCAGTCGCCGGCGCGCCGGTCACCATTGAACTGCTCGACAGTCGCAACGGCAGTTCGCTCCGCCTGGCCAGCATCCAGACCGGCGACGACGGGTCGGAGGTTGCCGAGCTGAACTTGCCCGACTGGGAGGAAGGCAACTACCAACTGCGGCTGATCGCGGCTCCCAACGGCACGCAGGAACAGCTCCAACGCTCGATCCGCTTGCGGCGTGACTGGAAGCTGATGCTGACCACCGACAAGCCGGTCTATCAGCCGGGCCAGACGATCCACATCCGGGCGCTCGCGCTGCGGCAGCCCGACTTGCTTCCGATCGACGAGCAGCCTGTGCAGTTCGAGGTGCTCGATCCGCGAGGCAACGTCATTGTTCGTCGGCAGCAGTCCAGCAGCCGGTTCGGCATCAGTCACACGGATTGCCTGCTGGGGAACGAGATTCTGGAGGGGCCGTATCAGGTGGTTTGCCGGATCGGCCAGACGACGAGCGAGCGGACGGTAAAGGTCGAAAAGTACGTGCTGCCCAAGTTCAAGTTGCAGGCCCAGCTCGACAAGCCGTTCTACCTGCCGGGTGAGACGATTCAGGTCGGCGTGTCGTCGGATTACTTTTTCGGTCAGCCGGTGGCCGGCGGCGAGGTACAGGTGCAGGTATTGGACGAAGTGCGTCAGCCTCTGCTGGCCGAGCCCGTGCGGGGCAACACGGACAACGACGGCCGCTGCACGTTGGCGGTTCCCATGCCAGGCGTGCTGGCCGGCTTGCCCCAGGAGTCCGGTGTGGCTCGCGCGCCGCTGCTGGTCGAGGTGACCGACACGGCCGGGCAAACGGAGGTCGTGCAGGTGACGGCGCGGGTCGCCAGCGAGCCGCTGGTGCTGGGCGTGGTTCCCGCCGCGGGGACGCTGGTGGTGGGAATTCCCAATGAGGTGTTTGTCCAGGCCCTGTATCCCGACGGCCGGCCGGCCGAGGTGGACGTGCGCGTGGCCGGGATCGACGACGAACTACGGACGGATTCGCTGGGGATCGCCGCGTTCGAGATCACTCCGCAGCACGACCAGGTGACGCTCGACCTGGAGGCTCGTGATTCGCAGGGCCAGAGCGTGCGGCGGCAGGTTCTGCTGGCGGCCAGCCGCGCGGCCGACGACTTTCTGTTCCTCACGGATCGGGCCGTCTACCGCAGCGGTGAAACGATGCACCTGACCGTTCGCGGCGGCGGCGTGGAACCTGTGTTTGTCGACGTGCTGCGCGACGGCCAGACCGTGCTCAGCCGCCTGATCGAAGTGACGGACGGGCGAGGCGAAGTGGCGGTGGATCTGCCGGCGGAGCTGTTCGGAGCATTGCAGTTGGTGGCCTTCCGTTTTGGACGCGACGGGGTGGCGGTGCGCAAGTCGCGGCTGGTGTTCGCTCGGCGCGCCAGCGACTTGCAAATCACCGCGCAACTGGACTCCGACACGTATCGGCCGGGCCAGCACGCCCGCCTGCAACTGAAACTTACTGACGCCGCAGGCACTCCGGTACCGGGCGCGATCAGCCTGGCGGCCGTGGACGAAGCGGTCTTCTCGGTGCTCGACCAGCAGCCGGGCCAGGAGCGGTCGTTTTTCCTGCTGGAAGACCGGTTGCTGCAAAGCTTTGCTACGGTTTACAACTGGTCGCCGTTTGACGACCTGGACGTGCCGCCCGAACAGCAGCGGCGTTTGGAGCGGGCCCTCTTTGCCCGCACCGGGCACGCGGCACGCGGCACGAGCGTGGTGCCGGTGCGTCTGGCCGAGGGGCGGACGCTGGCTGGAGGTCCCGGCAATACTTACTGGCGTCCGGCGGCCGCTCGCGCGGAATACGAAGACGAGCTGTCTCAGCCGCATACGCTGTGGGCCAACAGCTTTCCAGAAAAGGCCAGCCGCGTGGCCCAGTTGCGCAGGCAGCGGCTGGAGTGGATGAGTTCGGCGTGGACGGTGGCGGCTGGAGTGCTGATCTTGTTATTGCTCGCGGCGCTGGCCTACTTCAAGCCGGTGCTGTGCGCCGTCCTGTCCGCTGTCGGATGTGGTCTGACGATCTTCCTGGTGGTCCCGCTGTTGCTGCTCTCGCCCATGGTCGGCATGATGGCGCCGACGGACGGAGCCGCGGCGCCGGCTTTCGAAATGTCCGAGGGCGCCGTGATGTTGGGCGGTAGCGGTGCCGCGGCTCCCAAGCTCCGCGAGAATTTCCCGGAAACGCTGCTTTGGCGTCCGGAGTTGATCACCAACGACGCGGGCCTGGCCGAGCTGGAGTTCGACCTGGCCGATTCGATCACGACCTGGCGGCTGACGACCAGTGCCGTTTCGGCGCAAGGCCAACTGGGTGGCGCCCGGTTTCCAATCCGTGTGTTTCAGCCCTTCTTCGTCGACCTGGATCTGCCAGTCGCCTTGACGCGCCACGACGAAGTCGCGGTGCCGGTCGTGGTGTACAACTATCTGGACGAGCCGCAGGAAGTGGAGATCGAACTGGTGCGGGACGACTGGTTCGAACTGCTGCCAACGGCGGGCGAGGAAGGAGCCGCCGCTGGCGCCGCGCAAGAGGACGAGCAAGCGGCGGTGACAAGCAAACGCACGCTACGGCTCCAGCCGGGCGAAGTCCGCAGTGTGCGTTTTCCCCTGCGGGCGTTGCAAGTTGGACGGCATCGCCTGGAGGTCTCGGCCCGCGGCGGCGAAGTGGCGGATGCGGTCCGCCGTGAAGTGGAAGTCGTGCCGAATGGACAGCGGACCGAGCAGGTTCATAGCGGCCGCTTGAGCCAGCCGCTGGAACTGCAGCTCGACGTGCCCGACGACGTGGTGCCGGGCAGCGCGACGGCCGTGGTCACGCTGCATTCGTCCAGCTTCAGCCAGGTGGTCGAGGGGCTGGATGCGATTCTTCGCATGCCGCACGGATGTTTCGAACAGACTTCTTCCACCACCTATCCCAACGTGCTCGCCTTGCAGTATCTCCGATCGACGGGCCTGGCGGCGCCGGAGATTGAAGCCAGGGCTCGGCAGTACATTCATGTCGGCTACCAGCGGCTGTTGAGTTTCGAGGTGCCGGGAGGCGGCTTCGACTGGTACGGCCGACCGCCGGCCGACGAGGCGCTGACGGCGTATGGATTGCTGGAGTTCCATGACATGGCTCAAGTACACGATGTGGATCCCGATGTTGTCCAGCGCACTCGCCGCTGGTTGCTCGACCAGCGCGCCGCCGACGGTTCGTGGTCCGGCAGCGATCGCTTTGCCGCGGGCCGGACCAGCGATGAAGACGCGGCGCTAGGTACCACGGCGTACGTGGCCTGGTCGGTATTCTCCGCCGGACCCGCCGGTCCCGACGACCAGCGCACGCTTGACTTCCTGCTGGCCCGCGATCCCCGCTCGATCAACGATCCCTATCTGGTGGCCTTGTTGCTCAGCGCGCTGGCCGCAATGGATCCGCGGCATCCCAGCCTGGACGCCTATGTCGCTCGACTGGATCAGTTGAAGCAGGTCGACGAGCAGCAGAATCAGATCTGGTGGAGCCAGGGCGAGGGCGGACGCACGATGTTCTTCGGTTCGGGGCCGGCCGGCGATGTCGAAGCGACCGCCATGGCGACGCTGGCCTTGCTGCAAGTGAACCGCTACGCCGACCTGGTTCGCGGCGCGCTCCACTGGCTGGTCGCTCACCAGGATGCCGCCGGCACCTGGCATTCCACGCAGGCCACGGTCCTGGCGCTCAAGGCGCTGCTGCAAGGCAGCGGCTCGCAGTTGCCTGGCGACTCGCGCAGCTACGAAGTGCTGCTGGACGGCCAGACTGTCCGCTCGATCGAGGTCACGCCGGACCAGTTGGGAGTGGTGCAGCGCGTGGAGTTGCCAGCACTCGCGCCGGGCAGCCACCCGTTGCTGCTCCGCGACGCGACGGGCAGCGGCAGCGGCTATCACGTCGCGTTTCGCTATTATCGGGACGTGCCGGAAGTGCCCGCCGAGCAAGCGCCGCTATCGATCAGCTTGCAATACGACCGCCAGCGACTGGCGGTGGACGAACGGCTGACGGCGACGGCCGTCGTGACGAACAACTTGGCCGAAGCGGCCCCGATGGTGATGCTGGATCTGCCCGTGCCGCCAGGTTTCCGCGCGGAGGCTGAGGAGTTCGACGAGCTGGTGGGTGCGGAGCGGATTGCCCGTTACCAGATCACGCCGCGGCAAGTGATCGTGTACTTGCGGCGGTTGGACGCCGGCGCGTCGCTCGAACTGCGTTACCGTCTGCGAGCCACGATGCCTGTGAAGGTGTCGGTGCCAGCGGCGGAGGCGTACGAGTATTACAATCCGGCCCGCCGCGGCCGCGGCGGCTCGGCGGAGCTGGAAGTGCGCGAGGCGTGATAGTCGCCTTTCGCTCCGCGAAAGTAGCGTGATAGTCGCCTTTCGCTCCGCGAGAGTAGCGTGATAGTCGCCTTTCGCTCCGCGAAAGTAGCGTGATAGTCGCCTTTCGCTCCGCGAAAGTAGCGGGCAGCTCGGTAGATCTGTTTCCAGTGGAAAGCTGGTCCTCACGCACGCTGCTTTCGCGGAGCGAAAGGCGACAAAGGCGGAGTGAAAGGCGACAAAGGCGACAACGGCAGCTATCGCGGCAAGCGGCGGCCGGCGGTCCAGGGGACGCCGGCGTCGTCCAGTTGCTTTCCGAGCGCGGGCAGCTTGACTTCGAGCAGTGATTTGAGTTGCGGAGCGATTTCGGCATACTCGCGGCTGGCGATCTCGAACTCCTGCCGCTGGGTGTCGGTCGGGCCGTAGGTGTTGCCCAGCGTGCCGTAATAGGCGTTTCGGGCGCGGCCGGCGATGGGCGGCACGGCCGTCTGGCTGCGTCGGGCACGAGTGGAATCGCCTTGCAGCTTGTCTTTCAGATCGAGTAGTTGCAGCTCCAGTTCGCGGGCTTCTCCCAGCCAGCCAGGGTCGGCGGCGACCGACTGCCGGATGGCGTCCTGGATCTGGCCGAGCTGTTCCAGGGCCTCGCTGAGTTTGCCAAGCGCGGCGTTGACCGATTTCAGCAAGCCGCCTGCCTGCTGCTGGAACTTGAGCGTGGCCAGTCGATTCCGCGGTGTCAGGCTCGATCGTTCCCAGGCCAGGACTTCGATCGTTTGTGGCTTGCCCAGCGCGGTAAACTGGTCATCCACGCGTTTCGAAGCGCTTACCGTGTACTTGCCGGGCGGGACCAGCGGTCCGCTGCCGCCGACCGCATCGAAGCGGGCGAAGCACAGGTCCCAGGCCACTCGGTGAAAGCCGGCCGACGACGGACCTGACAACCGGCGGACTTCGTTCCCTTGCGCGTCGCGGATGGTCAGCACGATGCCCGGCTCCGGCTCGCGCTCCTCCTGCTTCAGCGCGTCCCATCCGGGATACGGGTTGTCCCCTCCCGCCGCTCGCACTTTGGCCTCGTCGGCTTCTCGCCGGGCCTGGCGAGTCTGCAGGGCGTCGCGCAGGTGGTACGTGATCACGGCCCCGAACGGCGGATTGGCGGCCGTGTAGTAGCTGTCGCCCTGGCTGCCCTGGCCGCCTCCAATGCGATCCTGCGGGACATATTGCAGCGCCGGGCGAACAGGCAGCAGCAGCAGTTCGTGGTCGGCCAGCAACTGGGCGGTAATGCCTCGCAGCGGCGAGTAGTCGTCGAGCACATAGAAGCCGCGGCCGAAAGTGGCGGCGACCAGGTCGTTCTCACGCTGCTGGATTTCCAGGTCGCGGACCGGGATGGTCGGCATCCCACCGGTCAGTTTCAGCCAGTTCTGGCCGCCGTTGAGCGTGAAGAACAGGCCGAACTCGGTTCCCGCGAAGAACAGTTGCGGATTGACGTGATCCTGCACGATCCGCCACACCAGATGGCGGTCGGGCAGGTCGCCTGCTATCGAGCTCCAGGTTCGCCCCTGGTCGGTGCTCTTGACCAGGTACGGCTTGAAGTCGCCCGCCTTGTCGTGCGACAGCGCGGCATACACCGTGTCGGGATCGTGCAGATCGGCCTTGATGTCGTTGACGAAGGCGAATTCCGGCACGTCGAAGATCCGCTCGATCTTTCGCCAGGTCCGGCCGCCATCCTCCGTCACCTGAATCAGGCCGTCATCGGTGCCCGCGTAGATCAGCCCTTCCACCAGCGGCGACTCGGAGATCGACGTGATGTTGCCGTACTGCGACATGGCGAACAGATCGAAGATCGCGTCGATGCTCCACACGCGGTCCATGATTTTCAGCTTGAATCGATCCAGTGCCCTGGACAGGTCGGGGCTGATGGTGGTCCACGAGTCGCCGCGGTCGTCGCTGCGGTGCAGTTTCTTCGAGCCGAAGTACAGCCGCTTGTGGTCGTGCGGGCTGATCAGGATCGGCGAATCCCAGTTGAAGCGCAATTCCTCCTCGCCCGCAGCGGGCTGAGGCCGGATATCCACCGACTCGCCGGTCCGCCGGTCGAAGCGGCGGAGATAGCCCTGCTGCGATTCGCAGTAAATGATGTTGGGATCTTCCGGGTCGATGGCGCAGTCATGCCCGTCGCCGCCGATCGTGATCCGCCAGTCGGCGTTGCGGATGCCGCTGTCATCGTCGGTGCGCGTGGGTCCGTACTGAGTGTTGTTGTCCTGCGTCCCGCCGACCACGTGGTAGAACGGCCAGTCGTTGTCCAGACTCAGCTTGTAGAACTGGGTCAGCGGCAAGTTGGCCACGAAGGCGAACGACCGGCCGTAGTCGTAGGACTTGTAAACTCCGCCGTCACAACCCACCAGCAGGAAGTCCGGATCGGTGGGATGGAAGGCGATGGCGTGGTTGTCGACGTGCTTGGCATCGCTTTCCACTACCGACCAGGTGCGGCCGCCATCCTCGGTGCGCCCCAGGCGGACATTCATGTGGTACACGACGTCGAAGCGGTGCGGGTCGCAGAAGATCTCCTGGTAGTAGTGCGGCCCCGTGCCGCCGCTGGCGTAGTCGCTCATCTTGCTCCAGCTTTCACCCGCATCGGACGAGCGATAGAAGCCGCCCGTGCGCATGGGCAATTCGACGGTCGCGTACACGACGTCGGGTTGTTGAGGTGACACGGCCAGACCGATCTTGCCTTTGTCGCCGCCGGGCAGACCGCCGCCAAGTTGCCGCCAGGTCTCGCCAGCGTCCGTCGATTTGTGGATCCCCGTTTCGGGACCGCCGTTCAGCAGCGCCCAGACGGTGCGCTGCCGCTGGTGTGTGGCGGCGTACAGCACGTCGGGATTGCGCGGATCGAACACCACGTCGGTCACGCCCGTGTACGGCCCCTTGGCCAGCACCTGCCGCCAGGATTTGCCGCCATCGGTCGTTTTGTACAATCCTCGCTCGCCGCCGGGCGACCAGAGCGGACCCTGTGCGGCTACGTAGACGACGTCCGAGTTGCGGGGATCGACCAGGATCCGAGCGATATGCTCGGTCGCCTTCAAGCCCAGGTTCTGGAAGCTCTTGCCGCCGTCCAGGCTGCGATACACGCCGTCGCCATAGCCCACGTGCCGGCCGCCGACATCCTCGCCCGTCCCGACCCACACCACGTGGCGGTTGTTCGGGTCGATCGTGACGCAGCCGATCGAGTACGAGCCGTGGTGATCGAAGATCGGCGTCCAGGTCGTGCCGGCGTTGACCGTCTTCCAGAGATTGCCCGAACCGGCGGCCACGTACCAGACGTTGGTCTTGACCGGATCGATCGCCATGTCCGCCACGCGCCCGCTCATCAGCGCGGGGCCGATCGCACGGAGCCGGAAGGCGCCGAACTTACCGGCGTCGAGCTGGGGCGCGGCCGGTTTGGGGTCGGATGCATCTCGTTGCGCGTCTTGAGCCCGGAGCGGCCAGGAAGCGGCAAGTGCGGTCAGCAGCAGAGCGACAGCGGCGGTAGCGGCCAGGCTTTTCATCGGCGTCTCCTCGTAGGCATCGCGCGGACTGTTCGGGGCGGTTGGCCCGCCAGCGGCATTCTGGCAGTTTGCTTCAAGCGGGCTGGCAGGTCAAATCCGCCCGATGCTGGCAGCCGCCGCGCCGCGACCCTAGAATGACCGCCACCCACCAGGCCGCTCGGCGCGCGGCGAACCTTGGCACCGGGAGACGTGGTCGAGTGACTCAGCAGCCAGATCCGGCCCAACCAACTCGCGTCCGCTGGCTGGTGTTCGCGCTGGCCTGTGCGACCAGTTGGCTGTTGTACCTGCACCGCTACTCGTGGGGCGTCATCAAGAAGGATGTGCAGGACGAATTCGAGTTCACCAAGGATCAGTTGGGTTGGCTGGATTCGGCATTCGCCTTTTCGTACGCCACGTTCCAGGTGCCGGGCGGATTGGCCGGAGACCTGCTGGGACCGGCCCTGGTGCTGACCGTGATCATCGCGGGCTGGTCCCTGCTGGTGGGCGCCATGGTCCTGGGGCGAGGATTCTGGTCGCTGGTCGGGATTCGGATCCTGTTTGGCGTGGCTCAGGCGGGGGCCTATCCCAACCTGGGCAAGGTGACGAAGAGCTGGTTTCCGTATTCCGTGCGGACCACGGTGCAGGGTTTCGTGGCGTCGTTTGCCGGCCGTTTGGGTGGAGCCTGCGCGCCGCTGGTGATCAGCACCTTGCTACTTGGCTGGTGCGGCCTGTCCTGGCGAGTGGCCCTGTTGCTGCTGGCCGGCGTGGGGCTGCTGTTCGCGGTGGCGTTTTGCTTGCTGTTTCGCAATTCGCCGGCCGAGCATCCCTGGGCGAATCAGGCCGAGCGGGATCTGATTGGCGAACAGACTCCGGCGGCCGGAACCAAGGCACCGATCGTCTACTCGCGCGACACGCTGGCCTGGGTCAGTTACGGATTTCTGCTGCTGCATATCTTCACGAGCGCCTTTGCGGACATGTTGTTTGTGAACTGGATCCCGATTTTCCTGGAGGAGGCCAAGGGGCTCAGCAAGGAGGCGATGGGCGTGTTCGCCAGCCTGCCGCTGATTGGGGGCGCGTTGGGTGGCATGGTGGCCGGTGTCTTGAACGACCGGCTGATGCGGTATGTTGGCGGCCCGAAGTGGGCTCGGCGATTGGTGGGCGTAAGCGGCAAGCTGGTCTCGGCCGGCCTGGTGGTTTACAGCCTGGGTTTCGAGGACGGGCGGATGATGATGGTGGTGATCGCGGCCGCCAAGTTCTTTACCGACTGGTCCCAGCCAACCGTTTGGGGGACCGTCACCGACATCGGCGGCCCGGCGGCGGGCAGCGTTTTCGGCACGGTCAACATGGCCGGTTCGCTGGGCGGGTTTGCCGCGGGGCCGATCCTGGGTTGGATCATCGAGCGGGCGGGTTGGAACTGGTTGTTTCTGACCATTGCGGGCATCTACGTCGTGTCCGGGTTGGTCTGGCTGCTGATCAATTCGTCCCGTCCCTTGATCACGGTCAAGTCTGGTCCGTAAGCCGGTTCACCCCCGCGGCGACATGTGGCCACCCGTTTCGGGTCGGCCGGATTATTTTTTCCGGTCCGGGGAACTTTGCGGGCGGGCGAGTCGTCGAATGCTCGCGAGTGCCTTGCGCATACCCTAGATTGGTAAAGGCGCCCGGGTACATTGTGGCTTCCCGCGGCGCTTCAGCTTTTTCCCAGCCAGCAGAAGGATCCTCCCCATGAAACGTCTGGTCACGCTTGCCGCGGTGCTGCTGGGCAGCCTGGCGGCCTCGGCACAGGCTCGCGAAATCGGTTTCGTCGAGGATTTTGCGTTGGCCGAGGACCGGGCCCGGTCGCTGGAACAACTGATTCCGGGGACGGAGGACTACTATTACTACTACAGCCTGCATTATCAGAACACCGAGCAGTTCGAAAAGGTCGGCGAGCTGCTGACGGCCTGGATCCAGCGTTACAACTACACGCCGCGGGTCAAGGAGATTCAAAACCGGCAGGCGCTGCTGACGTACGCCAGGCAGCCGCAAGCGACGTTGGAGCATATCCGGCAGCAACTGGGCTTGCAGTTCAATCATCAACGGGTGGCGATCGGTCAGAAGCCCAATCTGCCGACGGCTCTGGACCTGGGGCGGCTGACCCGGCAGCGGCTGACGGCCGACGCGCTGGCCCGGCACAAGAACCTGAACGGTTTCGAGGATTCCGCCCTGGACTGGCTGGTGGCGACCGAGCTGAACGCGGAACGTCGCCGGCACCTGGTGGAGCGGTTGCAGCGTCCCGATTACGACAACCTGCCCAAGCTGGTGGTGGACGACCTGAACACGCAGTTCAGCCGCGGCTTCGGCTCGGCCGCCATTCACGGACAACTGCTGCCGCCGCAACTGGAAGAGTGCCTGAAGCTGAAGCCGGAACTGCTGAACGAGGCGAACTTCGTTAACACGTACCTGTCCAAGCTGCGACCCAGCGACGACGCCGACTGGCGGAACGATCCGCAGCAACAACTCGACTACCTGGAGCGGTTGTGGGCGTTTGTCAGCCGGCTGGGTCCCGTGCACAACTCGCTGAAAGCCCACGTGCTGTACCGTCGGCTGGCCTTCGACCGCTCGCAGGGGCTCCACGACAAGCCGCGGTTCATGGCTTACATCCAGTTGCCGCGGAACGTCGGCTACATCAATCCCCAGTTCATGCAGAAGGAAGAGAATCGCCGTTTTCCGGCGGACTTGAATCAGGACTTCAACGCCCAGACCCAGTTTCCGGCCGTGGGCAACGACGAACCGCTGGTGCGGGCGTACCTGCATCATTTCTTCCTGACCGAGACCACGTACGATCCCTATCTGCCGTACATCAACGACACATTTTTGAAGCATAACTTCGCCGAGGCGAAGATCGTCAACGGGCTGGGCGATGCCGAACGTTGGTTTTCGCTGCTGCCGCCCGCCCAGTACCAGGCGCTGAAGGATCGCGTGGACCTGGACTTCGCGCCGACCAACCGGCCGATCTTCGGCGCGGATGATCCGGTCAGCCTGGACGTGTACGTCAAGAACGTCCGCTCGCTGATCATCAAGGTCTACGAGGTGAACGCTCAGAACTACTACCGCCAGGAGCTGCGCGAGGTCAACACGGACATCAACCTGGACGGGCTGGTCGCCAACCAGGAGCAGACCGTGACGCTGGAAGACCCGCCGCTGCGCCGCGTGCGGCGGCATTACGATTTCCCGGCCTTGAACAAGCCGGGCGTGTATGTGATCGACTTTATCGGCAACGGCCAGAGCAGCCGGGCCGTGATCCGCAAGGGCAAGTTGCGGCACCTGGTGCGAACCACGACGGCCGGTCAGGAGTTCACGGTCCTGGATGACGCCAACCGCAAGCTGCCGGACGCGCGACTGTGGCTGGCGGGCCGCGAATACACGGCCGACCAGGACGGGACGATCCTGGTGCCGTACAGCAACGAGCCGGGGCGGCAACCGGTGGTCCTGTCGCACGGCGGCTTCTCGTCGCTGGGCTGGTTCCAACACGAACCGGAATCGTACCAACTGCGGGCCGGCATCTACGTCGACCGGGAATCGCTGTTGCAGCGAGCCAAGGCGCAGGTTGTGGTTCGTCCCAGCCTGCTGCTGAACGGCACTCCGATCACATTGTCGGTGCTGGAAGACGTGAGGCTGACGCTGACGTCGGTGGATCTGGACGGCGTCAGCACCACGAAGGAAGTGGACAAGTTCGAGCTGTTCGAGAACCGCGATTCGTTCTACGAATTCCAGGTTCCGCCGCGGCTGGCCCAGATTACGTTCCAGTTGCGGGCCAAGGTAAAGAACCTCAGCCAAGCACAGCAGCAGGACCTGGGCGTGGCCGAGACGTTCAGCTTGAACGAAATCGATCGGACCGACAAGATTGACGACCTGCACCTGGCCTGGATTGACGGCCAGTACGTGGTGGAGGTGCTGGGCAAGACGGGCGAGGTGCGCCGCGACCGGCCGGTGAACTTCAGCTTCAAGCACCGGGATTTCACCGAGGCGGTGAATGTATCGTTGCAGTCGGACCAGGCGGGACGCATCCTGCTGGGCCCGCTGGCGGACGTGGCCCTGGTCACGGCGACCACGGCCGAAGGCGTCTCGCACGCCTGGCCGCTGGGGCGCAACGAGGATCGCTGTGTTTACCCGCAGACGCTGCACGGCGTGGCCGGCGAAGCGGTGCAGTTGCCGTTCATGCGCAACCAGCCGCAGCCCGAACGCGCCGAGTTGTCGCTGCTGGAGCTGCGCGGCAACACGTTTGTGGCTGACCGGTTCGAGGCGATGGCGATCCAGAATGGTTTGCTGGAACTGGGCGGTTTGCCGCCGGGGGACTACGATCTGTTGCTGAAGCGCGGCGGCCAGCGGATCCGCGTCCGGCTGACGGCGGGCGAGCGGCGCGAGGGCTACGTGCTGGGCGCCTATCGCCAGTTGGAGGATCGCGGCGGCGCGCCGTTGCAGATCGTGTCGCTCGGCAGCCAGGAAGACCAGGTCGTGGTGCAACTGCGCAACGCGGGCCAGTTTGCCCGGGTGCACGTGCTGGCCACGCGGTTTCAGCCGGAGTATTCGGTGTTCGAACTGCTGAGTCGCGTCGGCGACGCCGAGCCGCGGTTGCAGTGGTCGCCGCGGTTCGAGTCGCTGTTTGTCGAAGGCCGCAACATCGGCGACGAATTCCGCTACATCATCGATCGGCGATACGCCACCCGCTTTCCGGGCAACATGCTCACCCGGCCCGGCCTGCTGCTGAACCCCTGGGCGATCCGCAAGACCGAGAGCACTCGGCAGGAAGCGCTCGAGGGCGACGCCTACTTCGCCCAGCCTCAGTCGCCGCCGGCGGAGGCCGCCGCGGGCGCCGACCGCGGCGGGGGTGGCGCGGCGCAAGCCGGCAACTTCTCGAATCTGGACTTTCTGGCCGGGACGTCGGCCGTGCTGCTGAATCTGATCCCCGATGAAAACGGCCGCGTCACGGTCGACAAGGCCGCGCTGGGCGATCATCAGCACCTGCATGTGGTGGCGGTCGATCCGCGATCGACCGTCTATCGCACCGTTTCGGTGGCGGAACAAGCCACGGAGTTCCAGGATCTGCGGTTGCTGGTCGGTCTCGATCCGCAACAGCACTTCACGCAGCAGAAGCAGATCAGCGTGGTGGGCGGCGGTCAGCCGCTGACGCTGCGCGACATCACCACGTCGCGGTTCGAGGTCTACGACTCACTGGCCCGCGTATACGGCTTGTATATGACGCTCAGCGGCGACGCACACCTGGCCGAATTCGGCTTCCTGCTCAACTGGCCGCAGATGGACGCGGCCGAAAAGCAGACGCTGTATTCGAAGTACGCCTGCCACGAACTGAATTTCTTCCTCTACAAGCGGGATCCGGAGTTCTTCCAGCAGGTGGTGGCGCCCTACCTGGCGAACAAGCTGCACAAGACGTTCCTGGATCGCTGCCTGCTGGGCGAGGACTTGCAGGAGTACCTGCGGCCGTGGAACCATCAGCAACTGAACACGGTCGAACGGATTCTGCTGGCTCAGCGCGTCGCCGGCGAGACCGATTACACGTCGCGCCAGGTGCGGCACCTGTTCGACATGATCCCGCCGGACCTGGACCGCTTCAACCTGCTGTTCAACACGGCCCTGCAAGGTCGAGCCCTGGACACGTCGGATCAATTTGGCCTGCAGGACGCCAGGAACGCGGCGCTGGCCGAATCCTTGCTGGAACAGCGCAAGTTGTCGATGGAAGCTGGCCGGCCGCTCGCGGAACTCAAGCGAGACGCCAAGGGCAAGGCGGAAAGCGCGGAGCGGTTGCAGGCGATGACCAGGGAGGCCGATGCCCTGGCCGCCGCGCCCCCCAAGCCGGGAATGGCTGGAGCTCGAGCCCGCCAGGCCGGAGAGAAGGAGCTGGAAATGGCCAACGGCGCGCGCGACAAGGCCTACTTCAAGAAGGACGCCGAACGCCGCTCGAACGTCGAGCAACTGTATCGCAAGCTGGACAAGACCGAGGAGTGGGTCGAAAACAACTACTACAAACTGCCCATCGACCAGCAGAACGCCGACCTGGTACAGGTGAACGCCTTCTGGCTGGACTACGCCCAGCACGACCCGCGGCAGCCGTTCTTCTCGGTGAACCTGGCGGAGTCGTCGCGCAACTTCACCGAGATGATGTTCGCCCTGGCGCTGCTCGACCTGCCGTTCCAGGCCGGCGAGCATAAGTCGGAGTTTGAAAAGCAACGAATGACTCTCACGGCCGGCAGCCCGCTGGTCGTCTTCCACGAGGAGATCAAGCCGGCCGACGACGTGGCCGAGCAGACGCCGATTCTGGTCAGCCAGAATTTCTTCCGGCACAACGACCGCTATCGGTTCGTCAACAACGAACGGGTCGACAAGTACGTGACGGACGAATTCCTGGTCCACACGGTGTACGGCTGCCAGATTGTGGTGACCAATCCCACGTCGGCGCGGCAGAAACTGGATCTGCTGCTGCAAATCCCCGTGGGTGCCCTGCCCGTGCTGAACGGTCGGGCCACCAACAGCGTCCACGTCGACCTGCAGCCGTTCAACACGCAGACGCTGGAATACCATTTCTACTTCCCGCAGGACGGCGAGTTCCCGCATTATCCGGTGCACGTGTCCAAGAACGAGCAGTTGTTGGCTCATGCCGCGCCCGTGGTGCTGAAGGTGGTCGAGGAGCTGAGCCGGATCGACCGCGAGTCGTGGGAGTACGTCTCGCAGAACGGGACCGGCGAGGACGTGATCAATTATCTGAAGGTCAACAACCCCTACCGGATCGACCTGGCGATGATCGCCTTCCGCATGCAGGATGCGGAATACTTCGCCAGTTTGACCGAACTGCTGGCCCGGCAGCATGTCTACAGCGACGTGCTCTGGTCGTACGGCATCAAGCACAACGCGGTGCCCCAGATCCGGGAGTACCTGCGGCACCAGGATGCCTTCGTGCAGCAGTGCGGCAGTTGGCTCGACAGCCCCCTGCTGACCATCGACCCGGTGGAACGCAAGGCCTACGAACAGATGGAATACAGCCCGCTGGTCAACGCCCGGGCCCATCAACTGGGCCGCCGGCGGCAGATCTTGAACGACCGGCTGTTCGAACAGTATCACCGGCTGTTGGCGATCCTGAGTTGCCGCCGAGCGTTGGATGACGAGGAGCTGATGTCGGTGACCTACTACCTGCTGCTGCAGGATCGGATCGAGGAGGCGATGCATTTCTTCGCCCGCGTCAATCCGGATCAGCTCGCCACGCGGATGCAGTACGATTACTTCACGGCCTACCTGGATTTCTTCAACGCGCAGCCCGAAGTGGCCGCCGGGATCGTGGCCCGCTACGAGCAGCATCCGGTGGACCGCTGGCGGAACGCGTTCGCCAATGTGCGCGGGCAGTTGGACGAGATCCAGGGGAAGGGACTCGAACTGGTCGACCCCGACGATCGCACGCAGCGGCAGACGCAGTTGGCCGCCAGCCAGCCGGCGTTTGACTTCGAAGTGGAAGCCGGGGCCGTGCGGATCAGCTACAAGAATCTGGACCAGGTGCGGGTGAACTACTACCTGATGGACATCGAGCTGCTTTTCAGCCGCAACCCGTTCGTCCAGCAGTTCGCCGGACAGTTTTCCTTCATCCGGCCCAACGCCACCCAGGAAGTGAAGCTGCCCGCGGAGGGCGAATCGTTGACGTTCCCGTTGCCGGAGGAATTGCACAACAAAAACGTGTTGGTCGAGATCCAAGGGGGCGGCCTGATCCGGAATCGAGCGTACTACTCGAATTCGATGGCCGTGCAACTGGTCGAGAACTACGGCCAGTTGCAGGTGACCAGCAGCAATCCCGGCCGGCCGCTGGCCAAGGTCTATGTGAAGGCCTACGCCCAGATGCAGGACGGCAGCGTGCAGTTCTACCGGGACGGCTACACCGATTTGCGCGGCCGGTTCGACTACAGTTCGCTGAACACGAACGAGCTGGAGTTTGTGCAGAAGTTCTCACTGCTGATCTTGAGCGACGAGCATGGCGCGGTGGTCCGCGAAGCTCAGCCGCCCAAGCGGTAGCTTGGGAAGCGTCAGTGCCTCGGTTGGGCGCCACATAGTCGCCTTTCGCTCCGCGAAAGTAGCGGACGCCGCATAGTCGCCTTTCGCTCCGCGAAAGTAGCGGACGATACGTGATGCCTCCAAGGGGACACCTGACTCCGGCATCAGCGCTACTTTCGCGGAGCGAAAGGCGACTATGTGGTACAATCGGCGGACAGGCTTTCACTGTTCGAGTTCGCTCGGTCTCTTGGCCCGGCCACTTGAGACCCGCTTCCAAGGGCACACGCATGCCGCGGTTACGTTTGTTTTCCGGCGTCTTGCCGGGTCGCATCGCCACACTGTGCTTGCACGGCGCCCTGGTGTGCCTGGCCACGTTGCTGGGGGCCGGATCCGTGGCGGCTGAAGAGGCCCGCACACCGGCCGAGTGGATCTGGGCGGCGGAGGATTCCCAGCCGCGGCTGCCGGTATACTTTCGTCGTTCGTTTCCCTTGGCGGCCCGACCCGCCGCCGCTCGCCTGCTGGCCGCCGCCGACTTCTGCCGCGCGGACGTGTACTTGAACGGCACGCTGGTCGCTCAGCTTGAACCGTTCGACGGACGGCTCGACCTGGACGTCACGCAGCGGCTGAACGAAGGCTCGAATGTACTGGCCATCCGCTGCCAGGACCCGTGTGGACCGGCGGCGTTGTTCGTCCACTTGGAGCTGCGAGCGGACGATGGGCAATCAACTGCCATCGTTTCGAATGCTGATTGGCATACCGCTCGCGACGCCGCGGCCGATTGGTTGATGGCCGGCGAGACCGACCGGAGTTGGTCTGCGGCCCGCTCGCTGGGCGCGGTGGCGGCGGATCCCTGGGGCAGTCTGTCGCCGGGAGCGGCCATCAGCCCGTTCGACGACTATACGCAGTGGAAGCGGGCCGCAAGCGGCACGCCGGGCACCGATCCTTCGAGCTTTCTGGTGCAGCCGGGTTTTGAAATTGAACTGCTGCGGTCCGCGGGACCCGACGAAGGCTCCTGGGTCAGCATGGCTTTCGATCCCCAAGGCCGGCTGGTCCTGGCCCGCGAGGACCGCGGACTGCTGCGATTGACGTTGCCCGCTGACGATGGCTCTCGGCCGGCGAGCATCGAGGCAATCGACAGGTCGTTGGAGGAATGCCGCGGGCTGCTGTTCGCTCACGGCAGCTTGTACGCCAGCGCGAACAATTCGAAGGCACTCTACCGGTTGCGGGACCAGGACGACGACGGGCGTTTCGAGGATGTGCGGCAACTTCTGGCCACGACGGGCGGCGTGGGCCACGGTCGCAACGACCTGGTGCTGGGCCCCGACCAGAGGCTGTACTGCATCTTCGGCGACTCGGTGGACCTGCCGCGCGGCATTGCCGACCGCACGTCGCCGCTGCGCGAGCACCGCCAGGGCGCCCAGACGCGGGAGGGTTTCGTGCTGCGGCTGGACGCCGACGGGGGCCGGCCGGAGATCGTCGCCGCTGGCCTGCGGAATCCGTTCGGGATCGACTTCCATCCCGACGGCGAGATGTTCACGTACGACGCGGACGCCGAGTTCGATATGGGTTCGCCCTGGTATCGCCCCACGCGCGTGAACCACCTGGTCAGCGGCGCCGACTTCGGCTGGCGAGGCGTCACGGGACAGTGGCCCCCGTACTTTCCAGACCATCCCGACAACGCGCCGCCGACTTTGGATATCGGCAAGGGCTCGCCGACCGCGGTGCAGTTTGGCACGCACAGCCGTTTCCCGCCGCCGTATCGCCAGTCGCTGTTCATCCTGGACTGGGCGTACGGCCGCATCCTGGCGGTGCGATTGGAACCGCGGGGTGCCAGCTATGTGGGACACTCCGAGACGTTCCTGCGCGGGCGTCCGCTGAATGTGACCGACCTGGCGTTCGGGCCCGACGGAGCGATGTACTTCGTCACGGGTGGCCGGGCAACGCAGTCGGCCGTGTATCGCGTGCGCTATCGCGGGCCGCAAATCGCCGCCGAGCGGCCGACCGAACAGCAGGCGCGCCGCCGCGCACAAGCTCGCGACGCGCGTGCGATGCGGCATCGCCTGGAAGAGCTGCACCGGCCGCCAGCGGATGAGGCACGCGCGGACGCCGCCGAGCTGGAACTGATCTGGGAGCAACTGGAGCAGGCCGACCCTGCGCTGCGTTACGCCGCCAGGATCGCCCTGGAACACGTGCCGCTGGCGCTCTGGAGGGACCGGGCACTGGCGGAACAACGACCCTGGGCCGCGGTGACCAGCCTGCTGGCGCTGGCCCGCTGCGGCCAGCAGGAGATCCGGATCGCCGTGCTCCAGCGAATGCTCGAATTGCCGCTGGACCGCTTCACCGCCAGACAGAAGCAGGCGGCTCTGCACGCTTGTTCCTTGTGCCTGGGCACGGAAGACTCGCCCGAATCTGATTCATTCACGAATGTACGTGAGCGCCTGGCTGACCGGCTGCTGGCGGGATATCCCGATCGCTCGCCGGAAGTCAACCGGCAACTGGCGATGCTGCTGGCGCGTTTGCGGCCGGCCGAAGCGCTGCCAGCGACCGTGCAACTGCTCGAGGCCGCCACCGAACAGTCTGAACGGATGCACTACCTGTTTGTGCTGCGCCACGTGCGCGCCGGCTGGACTCTGGCGCGGCGGCAGTCGTACTGGCAGGCGCTGCGCGAGGCGGAGGGTTATCTGGGCGGCGAGGGCATGCCTGGATTCGTGCGCACGATCCGCGAAGAAGCACTGGCGACGCTCAACGATCAGGAGCGCGGCCAGCTTGCACCCTGGATCGATTCGCCCGCGACTGCCGACGATCCGCTGGAGGCGCTTCCGCAACGAGGGCTAGTGCGGGAATGGACCATGGACGACCTGGCCGAGCTGGTGATGAAGGACCGTGGGCCGCGGAACCTGGCGCGAGGCCGCGAGCTGTTTCGCGTCGCGCTCTGCAGCCGCTGCCATCGCCTGGGCGATCAGGGGCAGGCGAACGGACCCGACCTGACCTCGGTCGGCAGCCGCTTCAGTCGCCGCGATCTGCTGCAATCGCTGGTGCTGCCATCGCTGGTGGTGGCCGAAAACTATCGCAGCTCGCGAATCGAAACGGTGGACGGGCGAGTGATCGTCGGTCGCGTCCTGTCCGGCGGCGATTTTCGTTCGCCATCGTTGCAGCTAATCACCGACCTGCTGCGCCCCCAGCAAGTGACGACGATTTTGAAAGGTGACATCGAACGGCACTCCGAGTCGCCCGTGTCGCCAATGCCCGCCGGCCTGCTGAACACGCTCGACCGCGACGAGATCATGGACCTGCTGGCCTATCTGGAATCCGGCGGCCGATAGCCGCCTTTCGCTCCGCACAGAGTCGCCTTTCGCTCCGCACAGAGTCGCCTTTCGCTCCGCGAAAGTAGCGGGCGCCAGGTGAGGCCTCCCTGGGGACAACTGATCCCAGCGTCAGCGCTACTTTCGCGGAGCGAAAGGCGACTAACGGGCGCTACTTTCGCGGAGCGAAAGGCGACTATCGGGCACTACTTTCGCCGAGCGAAAGGCGACTCGGTGCGCTACACGTCGCACAGCGCGACGGCCTGCTTCAGGCCAGCCAGCGGATCGCGCGTGGGGATGAACTCCTGGCCCACGAAGCCCTTGTATCCCACTTCCACCAGGGCTTCCATGATCGGCTTGTAGTTGATTTCCTGCGCGTCGTCCAGTTCGCCGCGGCCGGGATTTCCGGCCGTGTGCACGTGTCCGATGTAGTCCTTGTGCTGGCGGATGCGGCGGATCACGTCGCCGTCCATGATCTGCACGTGGTAGACGTCGAACAGCAGCTTGAGGTGCGGCGAGCCGACGCGCTTGATGATGTCGATGCAGTACTCCGTGTGGTCGCCCTGGTAGCCCGGATGCCCTTTCATGGGGTGCGAGTCGTCGCGGCTGTTGAGCATCTCCAGGCACAGCGTCACGCCTTTCTTCTCGGCGTAGCCCACGATCTGCTTGAAGCCCTCGACGCAGTTGTCCGCTCCCACGTCGTCCGGGATCTCCTCGCGCATGCCCGTGAAGCTGATCACGTTCTTCCAGCCAAACTCGGCGGCCGCATCGATCGAGGCGCGGGTGGCTTGCAGGACCTTCTCCCGATACTTGGGGTTGTTGAAGCCCTTGGCGAACGGCGGATCCGGACTCATATCGACCGACGCGATCGCGCACACCAGACCGTGTTGCTTGAGCAGTGGAAAATACTGGGGAGCGATCAGTTCGACGCTGCCGCAACCCAACTGGGCGGCAATCTTGATCGTTTGTTCCACATCCCAGTAAGGATTGAAACACCACTGGACGATCGACTGGTGGATGCGGCCGTTCTGGACCACGCGCTGAGCGGCCGGCTTGTCGTCGGCCTTCGCGCTGGCGCCGTAGCCGTGGCCGGTGGCGGCGGCGGCCACTGCGGCGCCGGCGGTCGCAGCGAGCAAGGTGCGTCGATTGAAGGGTTGCGTGGTCATGTCCGAAGGAGGCTGATTCATGGGAACATCCAGGAGAATTCGTCGTCTAGCGAGCGGGAAACTACGTCCCCCATTGTCTCAGGCCAGAATCCCTCGCACAACCTCGCCCTGCTCCCCTTCGATCAGACGGCGTTGCCGGCCGTTCTGTTCGTAGGCCAGCCCCTCGCGGTCCAGGCCGAACAGGTGCAGCAGCGTGGCGTGGTAGTCGTAGTGGTTCACCACGTCCCGTACCGCCTCATGGCCGAATTCGTCCGTCGCTCCGTGCACATAACCCGCTCGGACGCCGCCACCGGCCAGCCACGTGCTGAAGCCGTAGGTGTTGTGATCCCGGCCCACTTTGGCCGGCCCGGCGTCGTTTTGAATCACCGGCAGGCGGCCCATTTCGCCGCCCCAGTGGACCAGCGTGCTGTCGAGCAGTCCGCGGCGCTTGAGGTCCAGCACCAGGGCGGCCGACGGCTGATCCACCTTCTGGCAAGCGGCCGGCAGCGCCGAGCGGATGTTGCCGTGGTGGTCCCAGAACTGGTTCTGCGTGAACACCTGCACGAACCGCACGCCGCGCTCCACCAGCCGCCGCGCGATCAGGCAGCGCGTCCCGTAGTCGGCCGTGGCGGGGATGTCCAGGCCGTACAGTTGACGAGTCTCCGCGGTCTCGCCGGACAGGTCCAACGCCTCGGCGGCCGCCGTCTGCATCCGCGCCGCCAGGTCGAAGCTGGAGATGCGAGCTTCCAGGTCCAGCTCGCCCGGATGCTCCGCCAGATGGCGCTGGTTCAACTCCTGCAGCAGCGCCAGGTACTCCCGCTGCGCGGGTCCTTGAAAGCGGGCCGGCGGCGCGAGATTCATGATCCGCGGCTCTCGCGGTCGAACCACGGTCCCCTGGTACAGCGAGGGCAAGTAGCCGTTCTGCCAGTTCTCGACGCCCAGCACGGGCAACTGACCGGGATCGATCAGCGCCACGTAGGCGGGCAGGTCGCGGCTCTCGGAACCCAGGCCGTAAACCAGCCAACTGCCCAGCGCCGGCTGTCCGGGGATCACGAGGCCCGAATTCAAGGCGCGGATCGACTGCCCATGGTTGTTCACGCCCGTGCGCATCGAACGGATCAGACAGATCTCGTCGGCCACTCGTCCAAGATGCGGCAGCAGTTCGGACAGCTCCATGCCGCACTCGCCCCGCGGCTGGAACTTCCAGGGGCTGGCCATTACCTTGGCGCTGGCCTGTGCCGCGTTGTCGTACTTCACCTCGCCGGGAAACTTCTGCCCGTCCAGCTTGTCCAGTTCCGGCTTGGGATCGAACAAGTCCAGATGGCTGGGGCCGCCTTGCATCCAGAGCGAGATCATGGCCGTGGCGCGGGGCGGATGAACCGGAGTCTTGGCCTCCAGGTCATACCGGCGCGGCTGCAGTTCGGGTCGAGTCGGCGCCGCCCGCAACGACTGCTCGCGCAATAGCCAGCTCATCGCCAGGCCACCCATGCCCAGGGCCTGCGCGGCGAGAAAGTGGCGGCGTGTGGCACGGCGGATGTCGCTATTCATGGTTCTACGGTCCCTCGCTCATGCACGTAAATTGCTTTCTGACCGTCGCCGTACGGCTAATCGACGTACAGGAACTGATTCGAACTCAGCAGCGCGTGACAAAAGGCGGCCAAGGCTTCCAGATCGGGAGCGAGTGTCCCAGCCTGCGCTTCCTGGGAATCTCCCGCGGCGGGCAACTGCTGGAAGTACTCGGTCTGAGCGGCCAGGAACCGCAGGCCGCGCTCCACGACCTGCGCGTCCGGCGGCGTGCCGCAGGCCAGTTGCCAGGCGCGGCGCAGGCGAGCTTCCGGTTCGGACCCCGCTTCGGCCGCCACGCGCCGCGCGAACTGGGCCGACAGCTCGATCACCCGCTCGCCATTCATCAGCAGCAGCGACTGGGGAGCCACGGTGGACGTGGTCCTCTGAGCACAGTTGGGCTCCATCGCGGGAGCGTCAAACGCCTCCAGTTCACTCAGTGGCCGGCTGCGACGAACCTGCACGTACACGCTGCGGCGAAACTCGTCGGCGCCCAGCGGAATCACCTCGCCCGGCCGGCCCGCATTCAGGTTCTCGATGCCCAGGACGAACTGGCCCACGCGGTCCGCCATCACGGGGACCGGCGGACCGCCCAGCCTGGTCTGCAACTGCCCGGCGACCTGCAGCATCAAGTCGCGGATGACTTCGGCTTCCAACCGGCGGACCGGCATCCGCCCGTACAGCCGGTTGTCCGTGTCCACCGCGTCCAGCTCCGGCGTGCGCCGCGAAGCCTGGCGATAGACCGACGAAAGCATGATCGTGCGGTGCAGACGCTTCAGGCTCCAGCCGCCGCGCACCAGTTCGTCGGCCAACCAGTCCAGCAGTTCGGGATGCGTGGGCGGAACGCCCAGGACGCCGAAATCACCGGGCGTCTCGACGATCCCGCGCCCGAAGTGATGTCCCCAGACGCGGTTCACCAGCACCCGCGCCGTCAGCGGATGCCGGCCGCTGGTCAGCCACCGGGCGTACGCCAGCCGCCGGCCAGTGGTGGGCAATTCGTCGTCGTTCTCGGGCAGTTCGCTGAGCGGATCGATGCGCAGCACGTCCAGCTCGGCCGGCGCGACGCGCTGTCGAGGCTGCTGGTGATCGCCGCGGTAGAAGATGAACGTGTCGGGCGGCGTCTGGCCAACCGGCTCGGTCAGCGCCCGGACGAACTCCTCAACCGGCTTGCCCGCTCGGACCTCGGCCGCCCGGTCCGCGTACTGCTTCAGTTCGTCGGCAGCCTGGCGGTCGTACAGGTACAGTGAGCCGGCCGTGACGTTGACGCTGGGATGTTCCTTGAGCAACTGGGTCTGCTCGGCCGTACGCTCCTTGGGCGGCGCATTGCGAGCTGCCCGCACCGGCTCCCGCAACTCTTCCGGCAGCTTGGCCAGCTCCTTCTCGAACGTCCGCTCGATATACTCCTGTTGCTTCTTGGCCCGCTCGGTATCGATCTCCTTGGCCTGCTGTTCGATCTCGGCCGCTCGCTGGCGGTCGGCGTCGGTGTACAACGAGATGCGGCGAGCCGGCGGCGCCTTCCAGTTACGGCAGTCCAGGGCCGGCTCCAGAATCGCCCGCAGCCGGAAGTAATCGGCCTGGGAAATCGGATCGTAGCGATGATTGTGACACTGGGCACAACCCACGGTCAGGCCCAGCACGGCCGAACTGACGATCTGCAGCGTGTCGGCCAGCACCTGGTTCCTGGCCAGCGCCGGATCGGCGCCAGCCGCCGCCGTGCCGTCGGGCGCCATCCGCAGGAAACCGGTCGCCACCAGCTTCTCGATGTCCTCCGGCCGGAGATTGTTCCAGGGCCGCGGCACCAGTTCGTCGCCCGCCAACTGCTCCATCAGGAACTGGTCGAACGGCTTGTCGCCATAAAACGCCCGGATCACGTAATCGCGGTACTTGTGGGCATCGGGCCGCGGCGGATCTTCATCGGTCGCGCCTTCGGAATCGGCATAGCCGGCGACGTCCAGCCAGTGGCGGCCCCAGCGCTGGCCGTAATGGGGCGAGGCCAGCAGCCGGTCGAGCAACCGGTCGTAAGCATCATCCGACTCGTCCGCCACAAACCGCTCGACATCCTCCGGCGACGGCAACAAGCCGAGCAAGTCCAGCGACGCGCGGCGAATCAGCGTCGGACGATCGGCCTCGGCGCTGAACGACAATCCTTGCTGTTCGAGCCGCGACAAGATGAACTGATCGATCGGCGTCCGCACGCGGTCCAGCGCCTGGACTGCGGGAGCGACCGGGCGGCAAACGGGCTGAAACGCCCAGTACTGCCGTTCTTCCTCCGTGACGTACCAACCGCCCTCGATCCGCTCCGGCTCCGGACGGAGCGTGACCGCTCCCTGCTCGATCCAGCGGCGAATCGTCGCCAACTCCGCGGGCGAGGGCCGTATCTGGACCTCTTCCGGTGGCATGTCGCCGGCCTGCATCCGTTCGAGCAGCAGACTCTGGTCGGCGCTACCGGGCAGCACGGCCGCCCCGGAATCGCCACCCTGGACCAGCGTCCGCCGCAAGCGCAGGTCCAGACCGCCGGCCAGCTCGTCGCCTTCGCCATGGCAATGGAAACAATGCGTCTTGAGAATCGGGCGCACGTGCCGCTCGTAGCTCAGCGGCGCGGGCTGCTCGTCATCCGCGGCGCAGGCAACGGCGGCGAAGCAGCTTGCCGCCATCGCCATCGATGCCAGGCACAGGCACACACATCGCAACCAACTCAGGGGCGCCAGCGGACGCTTGTCGGGCGCTGGCTCCAAGATCAACCGGACGCGCATGCCGGGTATTCTCCAGAGGCTGGCGGGAGCTCGCCGGCGAACAGCGAGCCATAGTCTCGGTGGGAAGTCGCATTATACGCCAACCGCCGATGGGCGTGAAACACGTGCGTGCCGCTCCGCGACCAGTTACACTATCGCTCGCTGGCCGGTGCCGACCGCGTGCGATGGGACGATCCATCGGCGCCCTGAGTGTCCGCGCTTGGGGACCGAGCGGTCGCCGCGGCCGGCGGCCCGAAGCAAGCATCTGGAGTTGACGATGCGACGACAACATCAAGAGTTGACCGAGACGGTGCGAATGGCGTGGGGCGGCCCCGCGCTGCACCGCCGCGATTGTCTGCGGGCCGGCCTGTTGGGCCTGGCTTCGGCCGGTCTGTCTGTTACCCTTCCGCCAAGAGAGCTGATCATGGCACAAACGCCGCCAGGAAATTTTCGCGTTACGGACATCGAACGCGTCACGGTTTGCGTTCCCTACCGGGCCGTGCCGCAACGGAACATGGATCGCGAGCTGCCGCACTGGCGCTACGCCGAAATCTTCACGGTGCACCTGGCGGGCGGGCAGCGAGGCTACGGCGAGACGCTGTTGTACTACACCTGGCGTGCCTCGCAGGACGAGGACGTGCAGCGGGCCATGGGCAAGAATGCGGCGGCCATCATGTGGGACGACTCCCTGGGGGCCGGCCTGCAGATGGCTCTGTTCGATGCCGTGGCCCGCGCGCTCGACGTGCCGATCCATCACCTGCTGGGCCACCAGGTCCACGAACGCACGCCGCTGTCTTGGTGGAACATCGATACCAGCGCCCAGGACATGGCGAGCGAATGCCAGGAAGCGCTTCGCCAAGGCTACCTGGCTTACAAGACCAAGGGACGTCCCTGGTTCGACCTCTGGGAACAAGTGGAAGTGGCAACCAAGGTGGTGCCCGAAGAGTTCAAGATCGACATGGACTTCAACGACACGTTGCTGGACGCCGAGCGGGCCGTGCCCATCCTGCGCGAACTGGACGCGTACCCGGAAATCGAGATCTACGAGTCGCCGATCCCGCAGGAGGATATCGAGGGGAACCGGGCCATCTGCCAGGCCGTGCGGGGACTGGTCGCCATGCACTACGGCATTCCCGAACCGTGGCAGGCCTTGAAGCACGAGATCTGCGACGGCTTCGTGATCGGCCACGGCGCCAGCGAGATCATGCAGGCCGGGCACGTCGCGGCGATGGCCGACAAACCGTTCTGGCTGCAACTGGTCGGCACCGGGATCACGGCCGCCTGGTCGCTGCAATTCGGCGGCGTGCTGAGCCACGCCACGTGGCCCGCGGTGAACTGCCATCAGTTGTACGAGCATACGCTGCTCACCCGGCCAATCGAAGTCAAACGTGGCCTGGCCGACGTCCCCACAACTGCCGGCCTGGGTTACGAAATCGATTGGGATGCCGTGCGGAAGTACCAGGTGCCCAAGCCGCCGCGGCGTCCGGAACCCCAGCGGCTGATGGAAACCTCCTGGCCCGATGGCCGCAAGCTGTACATCGCCAACAACGGCCAGGTGAACTTCATGCTCGACCTGGCTCGCGCGGGCAAGATGCCGTACTTCGAGCGGGGCGTCACGACGACGCTGGTTCCCGACGACGGCAGCCCGCGGTGGCGCGACCTGTACGATCGGGCTCGCCGCGAACCCGTGATGCTGGGACCGTGAGTGGGAGGGGCGGATAGCTGCACGCTGGTTTCGCCAGGTGCGGGATGGTTGTGTGTGGCAAGTCTGGCGGCGGCGCGCGCTACATTCGCGGAGCGAAAGGCGACGATGTGCTGCCTTCGCGGAAACCTGTAAGGGCCGTAGCATCTGGGCCGGCCGGCGGCTCGCGTGGCGCAAGGACTGTCGGCTGAGGAAAGCCGACCGCTGGCGGAACCTGCTCCCGACTTTCGGACTGCCACGCTTCACGGCGGGAATTTTCCCGCGGGAAACCGCGAAACGGGCAACTCCCGCCGCTCCGCTGGACGATTCCCTGTAGTGCCGTCGCAAGTGCCAGAGCGACGTGGAACGGAATCGCAACGTGGGGACGGATTGCCCCGCCATTGGCTCCCTGGTTTGCCCATCCTCGGCCCGCGTAAATGGATCGCAGGCCGTGAACGTGATGGAGCTGCTCAGAAAAGGAGTTGAGCGATGAGTTCGTTCTACGTCAAGATTTTGGCCGGCATCGCGGGTTTGCTGAGCCTGAGTGCCAGCGCGCTGGGAGACGGCTACTTCGGAGACCAGCCCTCTCTGCTGCCCGCCCAGGTGTCACCCACGTCCTATCATGGACAGAACCATCTGGCCCGAGCCCGGAACCAGGACCCGGTGATGGTCGACAATTCCGGCGACGTGGCCCCGGTTCCTCCCGGAAACGACTACGAGCAGGCGATGCAGTCCGACTGGAGCGGCTGCGAAAGCTGCTGCGAACTGGGCGGTGGCTGCGGTGGCGGCGGCTGGTACGGCTACATTGGCGGACTGATCATGACCCGCGACGACAGCAACCGGGTCTCGCTGACCTGCACCGGGTTGGACGATGCCCTGGTCGTCCTGGATACGCGTTCGGCCGATTGGAGCTGGTACGGCGGCTTCGAGGCGACCATCGGGCACCGCTTCAACTGCGGCCGCAACGGGGTCGAAGTCACCTACTTCGGCTTGTTCCCCGGTGGCGAGGAGGCGACCGTCTATGGCGACGACGTGCCCGGCGGTTTGAAAGGCGCCTTGGACTGGTTCCGCATTCAATATAACGGCGAGTTCGCCAACTTCTGGGTCGATGGGGCCGCCGCGCATCGCCTGCAACGCGACTTCGAAATCCATAACGTGGAAGTCAACCTGCTCAGCTTCCACAGCCACGCCTGCTCGCGCTGGAACTGGAGCTGGCTGGCAGGGGCGAGGTTCTTCAAGTTCGACGAGGATCTGCTGTTCACGTCCGACCTGTACAACGCGGATTTCGCCGGCGATCCGAGCGAGCTGAACTACCTGATCGATACGGAAAACAACCTGATCGGCTTTCAAGTGGGCGGCAGCAGTCGCTACTGGGTGTCGAAGCGGCTGAGCCTGAATCTGGGCACCAAGCTGGGCATCTACGGCAACCACATCCGCCAGCGGCAGTTCATCGGCGGGGCGGCCGGCCCGGCCTTGGTGAACAACATCTTCAGCTCGGAGTTCGGCAACCCGGTCGACGTGGATGTTTCGAAGAACGACGTCGCCTTCCTGGGCGAATTGAACGTGGGTGCCAGCTTCTGGTTGACCCGCAACCTGAGCGCCACGTTCGGTTATCGGGCCCTGGCGGTGACCGGTGTGGCCCTGCCGTCGGACCAGATCGTGACGCACCCGGACGCCCTGGGTGACATGCGATCGGTGGACTCGGCCGGAGCCATGATCCTGCACGGCGGATACGCGGGCCTGGAGTTCCGCTTCTAGGCCACCGCCGCCGCAGCCTGAGTCCTCGATCGACGCACTTGTCGATCGAGGACTTTTTTTATTGCGTCAGCCATCGTCGCCTTTCGCTCCGCGAAAGCAGCGGACTATGCGGGGGCTTGAGCGAGTTCCTTGAGCGAATCAAGCGCGGACAGCAAGTCGCGGCACGAAATCTGTTTCCAGCCGTCCGTCTTGTGCCGCAGGATGGCCAGCTTGAACGCCTCGAACGCCTCGGCCACGTCCGCTGGCAACTCCGCCAGATCCTCGAACGGGCGGACCACGTCTTCCGCCTCCTGTTCTTCCAGGCGATGGGCGACCGGCGCTTCCACCTCCACCTCCACGTCCGCTTCCGACGCTTCCTCCTCGGCGGTCTCCCGCGTCACGAACTGCTCGAAGTCCTCCGCCTCGATCGGCGCATCGGGCGCCTTGGTCAGCGCCGGTTCGAAGTCCTCGTCCAACTCTCCGACCAGAATGTCCTCGTCGCGCGGCTTGAGTTGTTCGTCGGCGCCCAGCACGTCCCACCGCTGGCGCCGCATCTGCGACACGGACCAGCCGTTCTGGACGGCACCCTCCAGCCACATCTCGGCGTCGTTCCATTCGAGCGCCGCTTGAAAGTGGCTCCAGTACAGTCCCGCGAACTGCTGGTACACCTGGCCAAACCGCTGGTAAACTCGCCGCAACCGGCCCGCATGCTGCCCGGTCACACCTCCCACGCGGCGGCTCCAGGCCTCGTCCGAATACTCCGCCGCCGGAGCTTCGGCGGACTGCAGGTCCTCGCGCCACTCGCAGATGATCCGGCCCTTCTCCCAGTTGGTCGTGCTGACCAGCCGATTCCAGCGGCCGACAAACGGAGCCGACTCGCCCTGATAGTGCAACTCCTCGAGCGGCTGGTTGGGCGCGGCTTCCGCCGGCGTACGCGACTCATCCATCAGTCCACATCCTGTTACGCGAAGTTTCAGAATTCCGGAAAGCAAGCTCCCCAGAGTATCACACCCGGTCCGGATGCAAAGGACGATTTGCGTTGGTCGCCGCAGGGCCATGGATTGCAGCAACTTAGCGCGTTCGGCCGCCAATTTCCGGCGGGGAAAACTTGTTGACGAGATCGTCGGCGTAGTCGGCATAGTCGCCTTTCGCTCCACGAAAGTAGCGGGAAGCTGAGCCATGGTTGCCGGGCCAAGGCGCCCTGGTTGGCCGGATCGAAATTGGAATCGATCTAAGGCAAGAGTTGTCCCTGACCGCGGGTGCGGAATTTGCCGGTCTGGCAAGGCCCGCTACTTTCGCGGAGCGACAGGCGACGATGCGGAGCGAAAGGCGACTAGTGGTCGCGGCGGGCGCGCTGTTCGGCGCGGAATCCGCAATCCCGGTGCGAGCCGTCGCAGAATGGTTTGCGACCCGATTGGCCGCAACGGCAGAGCGCAATCAGCGGCTTATCGCCGGGAACCTCGAAGGCGTTGCCCTCGGCATCCACAATCGTCACGGGACCCTGGATGACCAGCGGGCCGTTATCGCGGAGGCGGATTGTCGGCGGCGTCACGCGGGACCTCGCTGGCCGGCTGCGGTGGGGACTTGAGAATCATCAACAAACGATACGTGCCGGGCTCGGCCAAACGCCGATTCTCGCCCCGCTCCAGTTCCTTCTCCGGTTCCTGACCCTTGCGCCGCACCTCAAGTCCCTCCTTGTCGGCCTTGGCCAGTTCCTGGACGTTGAGCCGCACGGCCCGGCCCGGCGCTTGAGCTGGTGACTGCGCCGCATCATCTTCTAAAAAACGGGGGCTGGCCGTTTGAGTGGCACCGGCTGCCTCCAACGCCTTGGGAGCTGCCGCTGGCGAGGCAGCCGCCTCCGCCCGCAGCGCGTCCGGACCGTTGTTTACATCGGGAGCGCCCGCCTTCGCGCCGGCCACCAGTGGCGCGACCTCCGACGGGTCCAGTTCGCGCAACAATCCCCGCACCTGCTCCGGCGTCGCCTCGATATAGTACAGCGTGGACGTGCTGGAACCCAGCTCCGGCAGGGCATAGTAATTGAACTGCTCCGCCCGCTTGGTCGATTCCTCCCGCTCGCCGCTGACCTGGATGCGATTGTTCTGCAGCACCCGGTGCAGGTTGGCGGTTTCGAGCGTCGCGGGCGCGACTTGCAGCGAGACAACGTTGAGCTGCTGGCGATCGAGCTGGAAGTAGAGCTGATCGGCCGCCGATAAACTTTCGGCCAGCGGCGCCACGCCCGCGGCAGCCGGGGCCGCGCCGCGCGACGTTCCCCTGCTCATCGCGATCCGTGGCGGCGTTGGGGCCGGTTGCGCCAGCTCCGCCAGCTCCTCCCGTTCGCCCGACAGACGCTGCCGCGGCGGACCATCGAAAGCGGGCCGTCCCGCCGCGCCGGGCGGCATTCGAGAGGCCAGGTTGGCTCCATCGATCTGCCGAGCGCCTTCGACAGCCTGGCTGCGCCGCATCCCCCGCGACTCGCCAGGCCCCACCGGAGCCGGTGGACCCGGCGCGGCCTGCAATTCCACGGCCGCCGCGTCGTTCGCCGCGAACTTCTTCTTCTCGTCCAGCGCGCGGCTGTCGGCGCTGGCCGCCGAGCGATTCCGCGCGTACGGGTCCGCCGTCGCCGGCAAGGGCGCTCCCGCGCCGCCCTTGGGCGAATCCGGCAGCGCTTCGCGCCAGGCTTCGCGCTCCAGGAACGTTTCAGCCGGTAGTCGGTCCGATTCGGCCAGACTCTGGCTGCCACTTTGCGGCGCCGCATCGAAGTGTCGATCGTGGCGAGCCAACTCGCGATCGCCGCGGTTCCAGAGCACCAGCACCAACAACAAGCTCGCCGCCAACGCTCCGCCGATCCCCAGCGCGCGCCGCCAGGGAAAGCGGCTGGAAAGGGCCAGCGGCGCCGGGCCTTCGAGTGAACCGGTTCCGTCCCCAACTCCCTCCACTGGCGAGGCACCGTTCGAACCCACAAAGCCCGCGACGGCGCGGCCGTCCGCGGACTCCCGCCGGGCTTGCGCTCGATCCCGCGCCACGGCGGCCGCGCCTTGCATGATCCGAGCCGTCAACCGCTCGTCCGGTTCGCGCACGGGCAGCGATTGCAGCCGAGCACGCAACGCGCGCAGTTCGTCCAACAGTTGCCGCAGCTCGGCATGCTGCTCCAGCATCCGTTCGACTTCCGCCCGCTCCGACGGCGACAACTCGTCGTCCAGCCAGGCACTCAACAGTTCATCCGACATGCGTTCGTTCATGGAAACTAAGCCGGCACGCAGCCGGTGTACGTGGTTTTCAGGCGGGGCGTCGCGAGGGGTTGTTTCCGGTTGGGTGTCTGTTGGTATCGTGACTTCTGATGGTGACGTGCCACCAGCCTGTCAGCCGTCCGCCGGATGTTCCTGCAACAGGTCCTCCAGTTGCTCCCGCAACTGCAGGCGCGCCCGGTGCAGACGGCTGCGAACCGTGCCCACCGGCAACTGCAGGATGTCGGCTATCGTCTCGTAATCGCAACCCTCCATTTCACGCAAGACCAGGATTGCCCGGTGATCCTCTCCCAGCGCTTCCAGCGCCGCATGCACCTGGCCAATCCGCTCCTCGCGCAACAACCGTTCGCCCGGCGGCTCGCCGTCATCGACCGGCTCCTCGCCCTTCAACTCGCGGTTGCGCTCCACCGAATCCTCAAACCGATGCCGCCGCTTGCGGCTGATCGCCACGTTAAAGCCAATCCGGTACAGCCAGGTGTAAAACGCGCTCTCGCGGCGGAACGTGTCCAGCTTGACAAAGGCCTGGATAAAGGCGTCCTGTACCACGTCCTCGGCCTCCTCGTGGCTGCCGGTGACGTGCAACATGGTATTGAACAGCCGGCCCTGGTACTTGCGCACCAACAGTTCGAACGCTCGCGCGTCCCCCTCGCAGGCTGCCTCAATCTGCCGTGCGTCGTCGTTCACATCCGCTCCAGCACGTAGGACGCCAGGAATTCCTCAAAAGTTCCCCAGTTCCATGCCCCCCCAGGGGGACCATTCCGCGAAAGCAGCGCCATAGTCGCCTTTCGCTCCGCGAAAGTAGCGGGATATTCCCCCTCAAGTTGAGTTTACCGGACGACCCCCGCCCGAACCAAGCGACTCGGACAGGACCGGACGGCGGAACAGGATCAGCCACAACGCGGCGGCCAGGGCCAGCAGACCCAGGCTGACCCACTGCGAGATCGTCAGCGACGTACCCCACTGGCCGGGTTCGTCAACACGGATCCACTCCAGCAGGATCCGGGCGATGGGATACAACGACAGCATCAGCGCGAACACTTCGCCGTCGCGGCGGCGAAAGGGATAGTAGCACCACAGAAACCAGGCCAGCAGGGCGGCATTCAGCGAGCTGTAGAGCTGCGTCGGATGAACGCCCCCGCTGCTCCCCGGCAGCTCGCTCCAGTTCCATTCAACCCGCGGCGTGTCATCCGCTTCCAGAGACACCAGCGGGACGGTCGTGTTGTTCGTACGGATCGCTTCCCGCCATTCGTCCGCCGGCCGGATGCTCAGCCGCAGCACGAGTTGTCCGGGCTGCAGCCCCCGCCGAGCCGCCGGACTGCCAGGCTCGACGGCTGCCACCAGCCACGGACCGCGAGCGCTGCGCGACTGCCGGTCCTCAGCGTCCTGCGGCTCGCCCGCCTCGTCCTCTTCACCAGCCTGCGCCACCAGGCTCAGCCCCAGCAGTTGTCCTTGATCGAGCTGATCGAGATAGGGTGGACTGGCTGGCGGAAAATGCAAGGCCAGGTAGGGATTCTCGCAAGCGCCGCCCCAGCAGCAGCCGTTCAGCAGACAACCGAGCCGGCCCAGCGCCAGCCCCAGCAACATTCCGGGCGCAATCAGATCGCCCACTTTCAGCACGGGCAGCTTCTGCCGCCGCAGGTAGACCACGGCCGCCAGCAACCCTCCGATCACCGATCCGTAGACCACCAGTCCGCCTTCGGTGAACTTGAGCATTTCCAGCAGCGCGGCCAGAGGCGTCTCACGCTGGAATGTCTTCCAATACTGGATGACGAAGAACAACCTGGCGCCGGCGATGCCCGCCAGGAACATCCAGAAGGCCAGCGACAAGATCACATCCGGCTCGATCCCCTCGCGGCTGGCCGCGTAGACCGACAAACCGACCCCGGCCACCGTGGCCAGCAGCAGCATCACGCCGTAGCCCCGGATCGGCAGACCCAGCGGCTCGCCCGCGGGCGTCGTCTCCAGCATCCAGTTCAGCAGGAAGCAGACACCGGCTCCCAGCCCGATCAGCAGCAGGTGCCCCAGCAGCTCGCGCTGCCAGTCGCGTCGCAGGCAGGCCAGCACCACGGTGTAAATCGTCCAGCCGGCAAGCCACAGGATCAGCAACCAGCCCATGCCGAACACGGGCAGCCCAGCCAGCTCGGCCGGTATGTAAAACAGGACCTGCCGCAAGAGTTACTCCCGTGGTTCGTCCAGTGGACTGCCGTCGCCCAGCAGACATTCGCCCAGCAGACAGTTGTCGATCAGCCGCGTCGAGCCCACGTAAGCGGCCAGCAGCAGCACGGCGGACGGCGCCACCCGTTCGACTTCGGCGAGCGTATCGGGATTGGCCAGCGCCACGTAGTCGATCCGCTCGATCCCCGCCGCCCGCAGCTCGCCGCGAACCCGGGCCAGGATCTCGGCCGCTTCCCGCTGGTCCCGCTCGACCAATTCCCCGGCGACGCGCAGACCGCGTGACAAGGCCAGCGCCTGCTGCCGTTCGGCCGGGGAAAGATAGCGATTCCGGGAACTCATGGCCAGCCCGTCCGGTTCGCGGACGATGGGGCAAACCTGGATTTCGATCGGCACGTTCAGGTCGCGAACCATCCGCCGGACCACCAGGCACTGCTGAAAATCCTTCTGGCCGAAAAAAGCGACGTCGGCCGGCAGCAGTTGGAACAGCTTGAGCACGACCGTGGCCACGCCGCGGAAGTGAGTCGGCCGGCAGACGCCCTCCCAGGGCCGAGCCACCTCGGGCGGCTCGACGTACGTCGAAAAACCCGCGGGGTACATCAGCTCCACCGGCGGCGTGAACACCACGTCGGCCCGCACTTCCGCCAGAGCATCCAGGTCGGCCTCCAACGTTCGCGGATACCGCGTCAAGTCCTCGTGCGGGCCGAACTGCGTGGGGTTGACGAAGATCGTGACCGCCGTGGCGTCACAGCGGGCCCGCGATGCCCGCACCAGGCTCAGATGCCCCTCGTGCAACGCACCCATGGTGGGAACCAGCCCCAGCGATCGCCCGCTGCCGCGGCACGCGCCCAGCCAGGCCCGCAACGCCGCCACATTGTCGATCACCCGCGGACGCCCGGACACTTCGGAGTTCATTTCGCTCCCGCGATCTTCAAACCAGCCCTTCGGTCAGCGGCACGACGAGCGACTCCATGGCCTGAATCGCCGCCTGGATCTCCTGGGCCGCGACCTCGTGGGCGGCTCGGCCCAACATCAGCACCGGTCCCTCGGACCACTGGCGCAACACCTGCTGGATTTCCGCTTCCAGCGGCACATCAACCGGGCCAGCGTCCGGTCCATGCCAGCAGACCAATAGCCGAGCGGGCACAACCTGAGTCCGCAAGCCGCTCCACACCCGCTGCCAATCCGCCTGAGCCGCGGCCGGCAGGTTGAGGCGTCCAATCGCCAGGGTCAGGTCAAAGCTGAAATCGCTGATCGCCGCCCGGCCATCGTGGGCCCAAGCGGCGCTTCGCAGCAAGTCCGCTCGCCGAGCGAGGAATTCTAACGCCACGCCCGCAGCCGGACCAGCCACCTGGCGGCAGGCCTCGGCCAACTGATCGTCGTCCTCGTCGGCGTGAATCCAGCGCAACCCCGTCCCCGCCGCAAGCTGCCCGGCCAGTTGGACGCGAGGACCGCAACCAGCGCCGCCCAGGGCCGTGTAGGGAAAGGGCTGGTTCAAGTGGTCGAGCAAGCGACCAATCGTCCAGCCGGTCGTGGGGTGGAGCATGTCGGCGGCCACTTCAGCGGCCGGTTCCAGCACGAACCGGCGAAAGGCCATCCGCGGGTGCGGCACCTGCAATTCGGGTTCGTCCAGCCGCAGCGAACCATACAACAGCAGGTCCAGATCCAGGGGGCGAGCAGCCCAGCGCTGCGACGACTGCCGGCCCGCGTCCAATTCCAGCCGCCGCAGCAGTTGATGCAATTCGCCCGGCGACAGTGACGTCAAGAACCGGGCGGCCGCATTGAGAAACTCGCCCTGCCCGGGCGGACCGCCGATCGGCCGCGAACAAACAGGCCGGCTGCAGCACAACTGCTCGACCTGCGGATGACCGCGCAAGCCGGCCACCGCTTGCCGCAAGATCCGCAAGCGGTCTCCCTGGTTCGACCCCAAGGCGATCAGGCAAGGCGTCATCGGCACCGGACCGGAAAAGCAAAATGCGGGGGGGACCTCCGAACCACGACCTGGGTCGCCGACTGTCGCTCCCTAACGTCGCCGCCCCCCGAAAATGCTGCCGCCTCGGACCTGCCTTCCATTCCCGCGCACAATCCGCTCCACGCCCGGAAGCTGGCGAGCCGCCACCCGCATGACCGGCGCGGCCAACCGCACGACCAGAGGGGCATTGTCCGAAGCTGGCCGGGCTTGTCAAGCAAGGACTTGCCGCGCCGGCCGGCGGTTTGCCGCAAACGGCACTCCAGGGCCGCCCCGCGGAACGACTGCCCGACCGCCGCACTCCACTGACCGCTGACCGCCCGCCCCGGTTTACTTAACGGCTGTGGCGGGAAACCGGCGTGCGGCTGGTGGTGGAAAGGTCGTCGCCGACATAGACCCGCGTGCCGCGCTTCGAACCGGCGTCCACCGGCGGCGCTGGCGGATCCATCCGTTGCGCGTCGACTACCGGAGTGGCCGCCGCGGCCGTCTCGACTCCGTACGAAAACAGCGAAGTCGGCTCGTGCAGCTCGGCGTGCCACGGGTAATCGAACACGTTGCGGTAGTTGTAGGGCCGGCGATAGAACGTCCCGTGGAAAGCCGGATAACGGTGCATGTGGCGATCGCCGCTGTAGTAGCACCCGTGTCGCGGCGCATAACAGGTTTGCGGCATCATGTGCTGCCGCTCGTGCTCCGCCGCATGCTCGGCCCGCTTCACCGCCCGGCGTTCGGCGTGCGACAGCCCCGTCCCGCAACCCTGGCAATCGGCGGCCGCGCAGGCACCAGCGGACGACACGGTCGCGGAGTGTGCGTGGTTGGCCGAGGCGTGGCTGGCATCGGCGCCCGTGAGCGCCAGCAATGTGAATAACACGATCTGCATCGAACCCTTGCCTCCCAGAACGGATACCGCGCGGTTGTCAGGTCGCTCGACGGCCGCCCGCGCCCGAAAGCGGATCGCCTCGCGCCGCTGCTAACTGAATCGGCCCCGATCAATCCGCCGATCAAGTCCCAACCGTTTCACCGTCTTGACCGCTAAAACCGCTACAGTCGGCGCAACTGTCAAGCTTTCACAACACCTCGACCCGGCACCACAGCAAGGGAATTTTCCCAGGCTAACCAGCGTGAACGCTTGTTAATTTAGGAAGTCTGATTAGTTTAGGTGCTATGGGGTGTGTGGATAATTTGCTTGCCGTGTGGTGCGGAAGGTGAAGCATTCCCGTGGCAGCGAGACTCTCACTTACTGAACGGTGACCCGGATGAGTGACGACCTGCTGGTACTGAGTCGTAACGAAGCCCTGCTGGACGAAATCGGTCGGCAACTGCATGGCGAGCATCGCGTGGTGGGCTGCGATTCGCTGGACGCCCTGCGGAAGCGGATCACATCGGTCGAGCCGGAGGCGGTGCTGGTTCACTTGGGCCCCGACACGCTCAACGGATACTCGGCCAACCGCTTTCTGGCGGAGCTGCGGGAGATGAATCGCGGGGCGGCGCTGTACGGGCTGGTCGGGTCCGATTGTCCGCCCCGGCTGCAGAGCCTGGCCAGCCGGGCGATCGACGACTTCCTGGACTTGCCCCTGGACTACCAGCAGCTCAAGACGCTGCTTTCCCATCCGGCCGATCTGGAGCGGGAACTGGAGGGGTTCTGGACGGGCATGCCGCACAAGGAGCTGCACGGCCGCACGCGATCGCTGGTCACGTTCACTCCCGACATGTTCGAGATGATGGACGAGATCAAGGTGGCGGCGCGGCACAACGTGACGGTCCTGCTGATTGGCGAGACGGGTTGTGGCAAGACGTTTCTGGCCCGGTTGATCCACGAGTTGAGCGATCGCTGCGAGGAGCGGTTCTGCACGGTGGCCTGCGGCGCGTTGCCGCCGGATCTGATCGAAAGCGAGTTGTTCGGCAACGTGAAGGGCGCGTTCACTGGCGCGGACCAGGACCGCGAGGGAAAGTTCGCGGCGGCGGGCCGGGGCACGCTGTTGCTGGACGAGATCGACGTGCTGCCGCCGGACCAGCAGGCCAAGTTGCTGCGGGTGATCGAAACGGGCGAGTACGAGCCGGTGGGCAGCAACGACACGCAGCACAGCCAGGCTCGGCTGATCGTGGCGTCGAATTACGATCTGGAAGACCTGGTGCGGAATGGAACGTTTCGCACGGATCTGTACTATCGTCTGAATATTCTGAGTTTTCACGTGCCGCCGCTGCGGGCTCGGCCCTGGGACATCGAATACCTGGCGCGAAAGTTCGCCTTGGAGCACAGCCGCACGCACGGCATCCGCCTGCGGGCCATCGAAACCGACTTCCTCGACGCGCTCCGCAAGTACCAGTGGCCGGGGAATATCCGCGAGATGGAAAACGTCGTCCGCCGCGCGGTGCTATATTGCCAGAGGGGCGTCCTGGCCCTGAATGATCTGCCCAGTTCGATTCGCTCCGCGACGCAGGGCCGTCCCTTGCGAACGATGCCTTCGATGGGCGCCTTCATGAACCAGGGGCCGCCTCACGGCTACGGCCACCGGCCGCCGGGAAGTGGCATGAACGGCCACGCGGCCACCTTGCCGACCAGCACCAAGTACAACGTCGAACCGGTGTTCAGCGAGTCGCATGCCAGCGGACCTTCGTCGTCGCTGGAAGCCCGCGTCGACATGCTGGAACGGCGGATCATCGAGGATGCCCTGCGGCGGAACAATCATCGCCGCAAGCAGACGGCGGCCGAGCTGGGGATCAGCCGCGTAACGCTGTACAACAAAATGAAGAAGCACGGGCTGCTGTAAGCGGTCCCCCACGTCCTGGCGGCTGGAGCCTTCCCTGTCGCTCGCGTCGCCTCGCCCGGAGAACCACTGCCTCATGCTCGCCCGACTCAGCCGCTGGACCTTGCCGGGATTGATTCTGCTGGCCGGACTGACGATCTGCCGCCTGGCGTTTGTGGTCGAAACGCCTCGGCCGCTGGAGCTGCCGCGGTCCGAGCCGTGGAACATCGAACCGCGATTCGATGAACCGCGGATGGTCACCGACCAGCAACTGGCCGAGATCCTGGATCGCGTGCAGCCGCGGCTGCTGACGGCTCCCACGGAGCAGGGCCCGGTCAACACGAACAACTGGATTCACGCGCTGCGGCTGTGGAGCGGCCAGGCGCGGTTCCCGGACCCGGCGATCCCCTCCGGCCAGCAGATGCTGGACTACTTTCTCCGCGACGACGTCTTCCAGCAATTCGCCGGTCCGCAAACGCCCCCCTTGTTCCTGCCGACCGAGCGGGGGATCGTGGCCCGCAGCTATGACGACCTGGCCCAATACGCCAGGTCGGGCAGCTTTCATCCAGACGACCTGCTGGCCACCTTGGGCGAATCCGGGGTGGCGTTGGACACGCCTCTGGTGACCCGCGGCGGGCAGGGCGTCGTCGGCGACCTGCTTCGCCAGTCGCTCGAGGATTTCCACCTGGAGCGCCACGAGTTTGAATGGACGATCATCAGCTACGCCCGCTACGCCTTCCCGCTGACTTCCTGGCGGAACAAGTACGGGCAGGTGATCGAAGTCGATGCGCTGGTCGATCAACTGCTCGGACCGCCCCTGGAACTGGGACCCTGCAACGGGCTGCACCGGATGGAAGCGGTCGTCGTCCTGTATCGGGCGGACGAACTGGCGGGCGGCGTGCTGCGGCCGGCCACGCGGCAGAAGCTGCTCGACCACATGCAACGGGTCAGCGGACTGCTGGTGCAGGCGCAAACCCCCGCCGGCTTCTGGACTCGCCGCTGGCCTGAAGGCCAGGCCGCTCAGCAAGACCGCGACCACAACCTGGGCGACCGGCTGCTGGTCACCGGCCACCATCTGGAATGGCTGGCCCTGGCGCCTGACGAAGTACAGCCGCCGCGCGAAACGCTGGTGCGGGCCGGACAGTGGCTGGCTCGCACGCTGCTCGAAGTCGACAGCGCCGAGTTGAACGAGCGGTACGGTCCTTTTTCGCACGGGGCGCGAGCGCTCAGTTTCTGGCGCGGGAAACAACCGCTGGAGGCCTGGCAAGCCGCTCATCCGGCCCCCTGATCGTCCTCCTCTCATTCGATCCCCCGTCACGCAATTGGACCCCTGAGCCATGGCGCAAGACACGCTGGTTGACAAGTCACCCGAACTTGCGGACGCCGATGGCGGAAAGCCGCTGCCGGTCTGCCTGACTCGAGACAACCTGACCAGCCCCTACGTTCCGCGGACCAGCTACAGCCTGTTGGCGGCCGTCGTGGCGCTGAGCCTGGTGTTCGTGTTGATCAGCATCCATCGCTTGAATCATACCGACCTCTGGGGTCATTTGAATTTCGGCCGCTGGATCGTCACTCATGGCGGGCTGCCCGACCAGGATCCGTTTGCCGCGGAGCCGCTGCCGGGACCGGCCACCAACGTCCCCTGGCTGTCGCAAGTCGCTGGATACCTGGTCTATCAGCGACTGGGCGCCGAGGGCCTGGTCCTGGTGCATGCGATGCTGGCCACGTTGTCCACCGGATTGTTGATGTGGGCCATTCAGCGGCGTGGTCTGCCGCTGCTGTGCGGAGTGGCGGGGGGCGTCGCGGCCATTTTGCTGGCCGCGCCCGTGGTGGGAACGATTCGGCCCCAGTTGTGCGGGATGGTTGGCGTGCCCCTGGTGCTGGTTGCCTTGGGATCGGCCGACCGGAACCGCTGGTGGCCCTGGCTGCTGGCCGCGGTATTCGCCGTCTGGGCGAACCTGCACGGGTCGTTTGCCGTCGGCCTGCTGCTGCTGGGCCTGGAAGCCGCGGGCCGGACCGTAACCGCCTGGTTCGTTCGCCGGAAGCCGGCCGGTGCCGGCGCGGCGCCGCTGCCCGCGCTTCGGGAGGTTCTGCCGTCCGTGCTGCGGGACGCGTCGGTCCAGTCCGCGTGGCTTGCCCTGCTGCTGGCCGTTGCCGCCTCGTGCCTCAACCCGCTGGGACCCTGGCTGCTGCTGGAAGTCGCCTCGTTCGGCCGGCACGCGCCGCTGTCGGCCATCTCCGAATGGCGCGAGCTGACGTTGTGGAGCATGTCGGGCGGGCTGTTCTTCGGCAGCCTGGCGGTCACTGCGCTCGTGTGTTGGGCCAGCCCTCGTCGGCCGCGGTTGACCGACGTTCTGGTGCTGGTCGTGTTCGGCCTGTTGACGCTGTCCGCGATGCGGATGCTCACCTGGTGGGCGCTGGTCTGGCCGTGGGCCATGGCGCCGTGCGCGTATGCGGCCTGGCAGCGGTGGGTTGGAAGCCCGGCGGCGGGGCGAGCGAGTTCGCCGCGCGAAGCCTCGATGCGCACGTTGCTGGCGCTGGCCATTGTGTTCGCCGCGCTGCTGGCGGCGCCGCCCAGCCGGGCGTTGCTGTTTAATGCGCCGCGCGGCGAAGCCCGCGTGACCGGGCAAGGAACTCCCTGGTACGTAGCCGACGAACTGGTGCGTCGGCAGGCCGAGGGACGGCTGGTCGCTCCGATGGATTGGGCCGATTACCTGATCTGGAAGACCGAGGGGCGGATCCAGCCGCTGGTCTACTCGCACGTCCATCTGCTCGGCGACGACACCTGGAACGACTACCAGCGGCTCGCGGCCGGCGACCCGCAGTGGCTCGACCTGGTCCAGCAACATCGACTGAAGTTCGTCGTCGTCGATCGCCAGCGGCACCGCCAGTTGGCTCGCGTCGTCCAACTGGCCGAACGCTCCGACTCGCCGCCGGTGCGGATCATCTATCGCGACCAGCGGTGCTTTGTGGCGGAAGTGCTCTAGCCCGGCTGGCAAGAGCAGTCTGGCTGGACGGCAGCGAGAAAAAGGACCGGTGCCTCGGCAGCAGCGAGACACGGGTGCGGAATCAAGAGACGCCGGGCACCGGCCCCAAGTCCAAGACCAGATGATTTGTAAAAACTCCGCGGCAGAGTGGGCGCCCTGCCGCGGAGCCGCGCTTTCCGTGATGCCTGGTACGGAGGTCCATACCGGGCGGAGTCACGCTTACGTGGTGCACGCGTTTGGGGCTGGGTTCCAGCCCCCGTCAGCACGGGAGCTGACGATTAGGAATCGAAGTCGTCCACGGGGCCTTGGCCTTGCGGAGCCGCGGTGCGATCGCAGTCCACATAGAACCAGGCGTCGATGAATTCCGAGTCGCTGGCGCTGCTGGCCGTGGGAGCGTGCACGATCACTTCCAGCGGGAAGTCGATCGTATACGACTGATCCAACGCCAACATCGCTTGAGCCACGTCGCCCAACTCGTCAATGATCGCGTCGCGAGCGCCAGCCAGACCACTCACGATGCCGATCGTCAACAGGGTGACGAGCAACACCCATTCGAACGACAGCACGCCGTCGTCCTCTTTCCAAATGCGCTTCAGGGTACTCTTCACGGGTGACTCCTTAGACAAGTACCAAGCATCGAAAACACTGTGCGGCCAGCCCCACACACTGGAGCGACCAAGCCGGCCCTCGTCGAAAGCAAAACTCAGGCATCCCGGCTTTCCGGGCGGCACTATCCGCACAACCCGTACCAGCCGCATAAAAATTACAACCGCTACAACCCGAACACGAACGTAACTCGTCTGGCCATTCCGTCTTACGATTCTTCCCGCCGATCCGCCCCGAACGCCGCCGGCCGAAAACTCGTCGCAACCTTGAAACACGGCCCGTTCAGCCGCCTTGGCAAGGCGCTCCGCGGTTTGGACAAGAAACAAAAAAAGAGCCTCGCCACCTGGCTGAGTGGCGAAGCTCTTCGACGCGGAGGATTTCTCCTCCACAACCCAATCGAGAAAATGGAGTCACCCGATCGATCAGGCTGGATGGTAATTTCTGAGGACCGTCACGGGCTGGAAGCCGGTTGCGATCGTTGGTGGAACGACTGTCCCCGTTCCTGAAACGGGCTGGAAGCCCATTCTACGTTTGGTGAACTACAGTTCTCCCTGCAACGGGTCGGCCGCCGGCGGGTTCGTCGGGGTTCCCAGTGGCTGGCGATCCACCTCGGGACGCGTGTCGCGGAACAGTGTGCCGGCCGCCCCGCTGCCACTGCCCTGCAGCCGAGGCGGGCGGACCTGCACGCCGACGCCCGGCCCGGTCAAGCGAAACTCGCGCACCCGAGCGGTCGAGCCGTTGGAACTGTGCACCGAGACCAGGCACGGCGGCTCCACCACATACGACTGGTCCAGCGACACGATCGCTTCGGTCATGTCGGCCATTTCGTCCACCACCGCATCGCGCACGCTGGCCAGTCCGCCCACGGCACCGATCGTCAGCAACGTGGTCAACGTCACCCATTCGAACGACAACGTGCCTTCGTCTTCCCGCCACAATCGCTCCAGTATTCGTTTCACCACACTCTCCTTCGACGCCTGGTACGAGGGTTGGGCCACCCCGCGGGCGGCCGCCTGGTTTGCCCGGCGGAAGGTCACCCGTTCAATCCGCTGGACACGTTTTGCTTTCGAAACCTACCCTCAGCATAATCCGTACCACTTGTTGAACCGGACGTTTCAGGATCTTACGCAAAATCCGCAAAACTGAACGCTGGTAAAGCTTTATGAACGCGCCGGTAAGTTCGCAAGCTGAAACGTCCGGCGGGAAAGTGTATGAGGGTTGAAACACGCCATGTTCAGACAGGCGAACATCTGTTTCATGTTCTGAACGTTCGCGGCGTGCCAGAGAGCCGGCCAGAGAACACCGTTACCGCCTGGCCGCCAAGCAAAACCCGCTCGCCCGCCACGCGCACCCGAACCTCGCCACCCCGCTCGGACAACTGCCGGCCGGTCAGTTCGTCGCGGCCCAGACGCTGCCGCCAGTACGGGCCCAGGCCGCAGTGAGCCGAGCCGGTCACTGGGTCCTCATTCACTCCACAGGCGGGGGCGAAGAATCGCGATACAAAGTCGCAGCCGTCGCTGTCCGACTGGCTGGTCACGATCGCCCCGCGCATGGCAATCCGGGCCAAAGCAGTGAAATCGGGCGCGAGCCGCGCGACTTCGGCGGGCGACTGGACATGCACCAGGTAGTCGCCCCGGTCCTGGTCTGGCGAGAGGCCGCAGCGGCCGACAAACAGCGGATCGACGCCAAGCGCCGCCAGCAAACCTGGCGGTGCGGGAGCCTCCCGCACGCTCAGCGCCGGAAAATCCAGCTCGATCCACTCGCCCCGGCGCTCGGCCCGCAACTCACCGCTGCGACTGTGGAACCGCAGCGTGTCTTCCCGGCCGGCCCAACCCTGTTGCCACAGCACGTGCGCGGCCGCCAAGGTCGCATGGCCGCACAGGTCAACCTCCACGCGCGGCGTGAACCAGCGCAGACCATGCGGTTCTCCCGATGACCCGCTGGCGGACCGCAGCACGAACGCCGTTTCCGACAGGTTCATCTCCGCCGCGACCGCCTGCATCCAGGCGTCATCGGCCGGGTGGTCCAGCAGGCAGACCGCGGCCGGGTTGCCGGAGAACGGCCGACTGGTGAAGGCGTCTACCTGGTACAAGGGCACGCTGGAAGCCTGGCGCGCCGTGTCCGCTGGTTCGGACCAGTAGTTCGCGCGCGGATCCTGGCGGCGGGCGGCCGGGTCGGCATAGATGGTCAGCACCTGCAGGTCGTCGCGCTCCTTCCAGCCCATCGCTCGCCAGAATTCCAGCCCGCCGTGATTGTGGCCAAAGATCCGCACGTTGCACTTGCGCAGCCCGGCCAGGAAAAGCTGGTTCAAGCAGCGTTCGACCAGTTGCCGTCCCAGGCCCGCTCGCCGATAACCTTCGGCCACGGCCAGGTGCGACAGATAGCCGCGGCGCCCATCGTGACCGCACAACACGGCCCCCACGATCTGGCCGCCATCCTCGGCCACCAGGCTCAGTTGCGGGTTGCGCTCCAGATAAAGCGTGATTCCCGCCAGATCGTCCGACTCATCCAGCCCCACGCCGGCGGCCGCCTCCCACAGCTCGCGAACCCGCGGATAGTCGTCCAACCGCATCGCTCGGATCGCACCGCGCATTGGCTGCTCCCAGACAAGAGAACGGTGGGGTAGTTTCGCGCGCCCGGGTATCAGACGCAGGTATCCGACGCGGGTATCAGACGGCTTCCTGATCCGGCAGCAGGCGGACCGGCGTATCGTAGTACACGGCACAGCCGCCGGCATCGGTCACGCGAGCGGGAATCAGGGCGTTCGCGCAGCGGCCCTGCCGCAGCCAGCCCCCCTTGGGCACCAGCAGCACGTCGCGTCTCTGCCGCGTGTCGAACCGCAACCGCACGCGCAGGCGGCCCAGTTCCGATTCGACAACCGCCGCCTGCCCGTCGCCAAAACCCGGTGCCGAATCCGGATGCACGGTGGCCTCCAGCAGGCCCTGATCCGCGCCGGAGACCCATTGCGAACCTTGTGCCTTCTCGGTGGACAGGGGCATCAGCAGCATCCGCGGCGGCTGGCCAGGCTCAGGCACCATCACGGGCGTCGCCTCCGCCGGCAACTGGTGGATCAGGTTCACTCGACCCGTCGGCGTGGCGAACTGGCGATCGGCGAACAGGATGCGCGGCGCTTGCGGATTGCGCACCGGTCCGGAGCGCAGATCTTCCAGCGCCGCGCCGCGGTCGGCCACGCCCCTCAGCATCCGGCGTTTCCACTCCTCAGCCGGCGCCGAGAAGTGTTCCGCCAGCCCGACGCGCTGGGCCAGCAGTTGCGCGATTTCGTAGTCCGTCTTCACGCCTGGCGGCGGTGCCGCGACCGGCCGCACCTCGGCCAGCCAGTGGTGCCCGTAAGCGCCCAGCAGGTCGTCGTCTTCGAGCAGCGTGGTGGTGGGCAGCACCAGGTGAGCGCAGCGGGCCGTGTCGGTCAAAAAAGAATCCACGACCACGGTCAGTTCCCGCGTCCGCAGTGCTTCGGCCACCGTCCGCGATTCGGGCAGCATGGCCACGGGATTGCCCGCGGTTACCCAGACCATGCGGATCGGCGGGTCCGCGGCGGCCAACATACCGCGTCCGAGCATCGGTTCCGGGATCGCCCGCGGCGCGGCGTCCAGCCCCGCCGTGAAGCTCAGATCGAACGCTCCCCGCCGCTTGAAGTAATACGATACGCCGCCGCCAGGCAGCCCCAGGTTGCCGGAGATCGCCGCCAGCGCATCGATCACGCGAATCGTGGCCGAGCCGCGAGTTCGCCGCTGCAGGCCCCAGCCGATCAACGTGGATACCGGGCGCTCGGCGTACAACTCGGCCAGCGCTTCCAGGTCACAGACCGCGACGTCTGCCTCCGCTGCCCATTCGTCCAGCGAACGACTGGTGGCGAGCCCACGGAACGCTTCCAGGTGGTCGCAGTATCGCGGCGCTTCCGGGTCCACGAGTTGCCGCTCGAACAGCACGCGAGCCACGCCCAAGGCCAGCGCCGCGTCGCCGCCAGGCCGCGGCTGCAGATAGCGGTCGCACAGCTCGGCCGTGCGGTGCCACACCGGGTCGATCAGGATCAGCCGCGCTCCGCGGCGCCGCGCTTCCTTCACTACGGGGATCAGATGCACGCTGCTGGCGTAGAGGTTCTTGCCCCAGAGCACGATCGAACGGCTGCTCCAGACGTCGAACAGATCGTGGCTTTCCTCCTCGCCAAAGTCGGCCATCTGGGCCGCATCGCCCGCGCCCGTGCAGATGTCGCCCGACTTCAGCGTCACGGGACCGAAACGTTCGAAAAAATGATCCGTCACATGCTTCATCAGCCCCAGCGAGCCGCCGCTGCGATAGTACAGGATCGAAGTCGGTCCCGACTCCGAGCGGAACTGGAGCATCTTCGCGGCGATCTGTCCGAGAGCCTGGTCCCAGGAGATCGGGCGAAAGCTGTCGCCTTCGCGCCACAGCGGTTCAGTAATCCGCTCGTCCGAGTATTGCCGTTCCAGAAAGCGGCTGGTGCGATGGCACAGGAAGCCCTGAGTGACCGGATGCCGAGGGTCGCCCTGCAAGCGGACCACGCGGCCGTCCTGGACCGTGGCCAGCAGACTGCACGCATCCGGGCAGTCACGGTTGCAGGCGGTCCGCAGTTGCACGGGCTGGCTGGTGGACATGGGTTGGAAGCACCTCCCTGTTGGGGCATGGTAGCGAAATCGGTCGTGCTCACGGCGCCTCGTAGAACCAGGAAACCGGCAGCGAACGAAAGCGGGTGGAAAGCTGCGGCGAGTTGGGCGGGCTTTCCCAGTAGCTCAACACCGCCCGGCCATGATGAAAGGTCACGCTGGTGTAGGCATAGGTTCGCTGCGGATCCGATTCCAGTTTGCCGGCCCGTCGCCAGCTCCGCCCTTCATCGCTGGAGATGGCGGCCGTCAGCGGCGTGCGGCGGCCGCCGTGGCCCGCGCCGGGCGTGTAGGTGTCGTTCCAGATCAGCAGCAGATCGCCCGTGGCCGGGATTCGCCGCAACGTGGCCGGCGCTTCGGGAGCGGGCAGGCCCAGGTCGTCCGGTTCGCTCCAGGTATCGCCCCGGTCGCGGGAGTAGCTCCGCGAGATCGTCCCCAACTGGTTCCGCATAATCATCATCAGCCGGCCATCGACCAGCTCGATCACTTCCGGCTCCATCGCGCCCCGCTTGGGCAGGTCGACCTGGCCTTGACCCTTGCGCCACGTGGCGCCGCCGTCGTCGGACAGGTAACAGAACGAAACAAAGTGGTTCACCTGCCGCACGTCCGGCGTCGCGGCGACGGGGACGACCAGCCTGCCATCGCGCAACTGGGTCACCCGATCGTTGTTCACCACGTGGTAGCCCGGTTCGACCGTCACCCGGATCGGCTCGCCAAACGTCGCGCACTCGTCATGCGACAGGCGGACGTAGCACTGCAGGTCGTCATAGGCGTTCTTTCGCAGATAGAACATGCCGATCGTGCCGGGCGGCCGCAGCCTCCGCAGCGTAACGCTCATCACGTTCATCTGGCCCGTGTTTTCCTGCAACACGCGCGGCGGACCCCACGAACGCCCTTGATCTCGCGACTCGCGGGCCACGATCCGAGCCTGGGCGAAGTCGCTGCCGCTGCCGGTAAACTGGGTGATGGCAAATAACAGGCTGCCGTCGCGCAGCGCGATCACGCTCCCCTCGGTATACCTCGGATGTTGCTGGTCGGCCTCGTACACCAGCCGGGAGATGTCTTCGCGCGGATCGGGTGGAGCGGGCTGGGCGAGCATGATCAGCGACTGGGCGGCCCGCAAACGGACGTCCAGGTTGGTGTCGTCCAACAAGCGGATCAGCGGCTGGCGGGCCTCCGTCAGCCGCGCGTCGCCGGCGAAGTTCGCGGCGTAGGTGCGGATCGCCGCGTCGGGCGACTCCAGGTTCCGCAGCAAGGCCTGCTGCCCCTGGGCGTCGCCCAGGACCGCTAGCGCGTGCTGCTGGTACGCCCGGACCAGCGGATCCTCGGCCCGTTCCACATTGGCCCGCAACGCAATCACGTCCGACTTGTCGCCGATGATTCCCAGCAGCCAGGCGGAAATCCGCATGGTGTCCGCCTGGTCACTGCGCAAAGCTTCGCGCAGCGGCCGCATCGCCGCCGGACTGCCCGAACGCCCCAAGGCGCCGGCGGCCATCAACCGCAACGGCACGTTTTCCGTCTGCTGCATGGCGGCCCGCAAGGCCTGGCCGTCGCCGATTTCAAACACCTTGTACAGGCTCTCCGCGGCGTGCACGTGCCCATGCGGATTCGCGGACTCCAGGATCTTCAACATCTGGTCCACATGGGATCTGTCGCCAGCCCGCACCAGCTCGCGCGCCAGCCCGCACCGCCGCTGGTCGTCCGTCTCGCCGGCCAGTCGCGGTTCGAGCGCCGAGCGGACTTCGCCTTCCAGTCCAGCCAGCGTCAAGGCTTCGGCCGCGTGCATCGCGGGCCAGAACTCCTCGCTTCGCAGCCCCTCGCGCAGAATCCGCAAGCACCGCTGCCGCAGCGCTTCGTCCGCGGCCTGGTCCTCCACCCCGTCCGTTACTTCCGCCGCCACCCCTTGCGCGCCGCCCAGCGCGGCCAGGCACACCAGCGCGGCGGCTCGCGCCAACCACGCACTCCACTTCGCCAGACCGCACGCTGGCCAGGTACCCCGCATCGCACACCTCCCGCAATGGTCGCCTCGATGTTCTACCGCCGCTTTACCGCTGCCGCTGTTTCTCCGCACCTGCCGCTGGTCCAGCCCGCCATCCCGCCGGCGTCGTCCGCCGCCGGGCCGGCCACCGTGTGGCGCATCGCCGCGCTACGGCGATGCGCGCTACGGCGAAGCGTTTGGCGCTCGCAAGTCGAAGCAGGCCAGGTTGCCCTCGCGGTCCTTACAATACAGTCGCTGACCCGACAGCACGACATGCGGCCAGGCGTCGTGTCGAAACAGGTTCGTGCGGGCAGCCAACTGGCGGTACTCACGCGACGAGCGGACGGCCGTTTCCGCCAACAACAGATCGCCGCGGTTGGTCCAGACAATCAGGCGGTCGTCGGATGTTACCACGCACGATCCCTGGTCGCCCACGCGGCCTCCTTGCCAACGCAGCTCGCCGGTGTCCAGGTCCAGGCAGATTACCTTCTGCCAGGCCCAGTACAGATGCCCCCGATGGACGACCGGCGTACAGACCTTCGAGGCCAGTGGCTGCTGCCAGACCAGACGGGCGCCGGCGAGCGTGATTTCCAGGCAGGCAATTTTATAGTGGTTGTAAGCCGAGGTCATGATCACGCGCTGGCCATCCACGGCCAGCGTGGCGATGTTGTTGGCGAACTCCGTGTTCCAGGGGTACGTGGCCACGGTCTGGCCCGCTCGCGCGCCGTCCAGCCGCACGACCAGCAGGCCGTCGAAGTTGTGGACCGCAGCGCAGGGAACTCCCTCCACCCGCAGCGGCACGGGGCCGCCATTGTGACCGGCCGGCGATTTCGACTCGCTGCTCCAGACCGCCCGACCCGTCCGCTTGTCGAACGCCATCAGGTTTCCGCTCGGCGCGCCCACCTCCACCAGCAGCCACTCGTCGTGTACCAGCGGCGACGACGTGTAGCCATAATCCCTCAAGCCGCTGCGGCCCACCTTGGGCCGTTGCGGCGCGGCGAATTGATCGTAAAGGTTCAACTGCCAGACAGCTTCTCCGCGGCGCCGCGTATCCCAGCAGGCCAGCGTACCGTCGCTGCCCAGCGTATGCAGATAGCCGGTCCGCGGATCGTATTCGGGCGTCGATGACGGACCCGAATAAAGTCCCTGGTCCCCCGTGGCGTGGCGGCCATAAAGCGGCGCCGAGTACGAAACGTCCCATTGCAACTCGCCCGTCGCCGCGCCCAGGCACTGCACGACTTCGCGCTGCTCGCGCCAGCCCAAGGCAAACAGTTGGCCGTCAACGACCAGCGGCGAAGACGAGCCTTGTCCCACGTTGCGCTGCCAGGCCGGTTTCTCGGCCGGCCAGTTGGCCCCCGCGCCCGCCGCCGCCAGGCGATCGTAACCGGAATCCTCCCGAACCGTGCCGTCACGCCGCGGTCCGCGCCAGTGCGGCCAGTCTTCCGCGCAGGCAGTGCCGCCGGTCAGCAACAAGCCCGCGAACAGCAGGAAACACTGCATCCAAGGGCCGCTGTCCGCAGTTCTCATCGGGTTGCTCCTGATCAAGGCCTGGCGGGTGGAAATGGTGCTGGCTGCACGCTACTTTCGCGGAGCAGAGTCGCCTTTCGCTCCGCGAAAGTAGCGGACGCAGCGTGGCGACTATCGATCAAAGGTGGAAGTGTGGGGCCAGCGCTACTTTCGCGGAGCGAAAGGCGACTAGGGTTATCGCAGGGTCATCTGGTCGATTGCCGTCGGCAGCGAGCAGAGATTCTCGTGGCCCTCGGCCGTCACCAGGATGTCGTCCTCCAGCCGCACTCCGCCCTGCCCGTGAATGTAGATCCCCGGTTCGATCGTGATAATCATCTCGCGTTTCAAGGGGCGTGCGGGACCGGCCGTGAGCCGCGGCTGCTCGTGAATCTGCAGGCCGATGCCGTGTCCCAGGCCGTGCCGCAGTTCGTGTCCGGCCGCCTCCAGGATGCCGCGGGCGATCTTGTCCAGCTTATGGTTCTTGACTCCCGGCCGGACCGCCGCCGTGGCTTGTTTCAGTGCGTCCTCCACGACAGGATAGATCTGTTGATAGATTTCCGGCACCTGGCCCACGAACACGACCCGCGTGATGTCGCTGCGGTATCCGGACAGCTCGGCGCCCCAGTCGAACAGCACGGCGTCGCCGCGGCGGACCTCGCGGCTGGTGGGAAAGTGGTGGCAGGCGGCGCTGTTGGGCCCGGCGGCCACGATGATACCGTTCGTGGGAAAGGCCTGGCGATCGGCGCCGCCCATCCGCATGATGTATTCGAGCTCCGCGGCCAACTGCAGTTCGGTGCGGCCCACGAAATAGTCGGCGCCGCGGCCCGTCAACTGCTTGAAGGCCGCTTCCGCCAGTTGGACGGCCTTGCGCGTCAGCGCGATCTCCTCGGCATCCTTGATCGCCCGCACACCCACGACCAGGCCAGGCAGGGGCACCAGCTTCTTCTCGCCCACGCAGGACGCCAGGCTGCGATAGCGCGACAGGGAAACCAGGTTGTCCTCGAAGCCCACTTTCTTGAGTCGCCGCTGCTTGAACTGCCGGCCCAGTTCCACGTCGTCGGGCGGAGCGGCGATGCCGTCGCCCCGTTCCACGACGATCATCTCCGCCCCATGGCATTCCTCGGCCAGCCGATCCTGGAACATCTTGTTGGTGATGATCACCGCCCAGTCGTCGCTCAGCAGCAGCGACTGGCTGCCCTCGTTCACTCCGCACAGGTAGCGGATGTCAATCGGGTCGCTGATCAGCAGGGCGTCCACGGGCTGCGATTTGCGGGCGGCCCGCAGTACCTGGCGGCGGCGTGCGGCGTAGCGGCGGTCGGCTACAGCGTGGGAGTCGGTTTTCGCCATGGGAGTGTGAATTCCGTAGAGTGGATCTCAGATAAGTGAAAGAGTGGCGGGGCCGGGAAGCGGCTGATTTTAACCAGCCCGAGCCCGCCGCACCAAGGGAGGCCGGGCGATTGTGGCCCATCGCACTCCAGGTGACAATGACGGGAGCGGATTGAGCGATCGGCCGATTCCGGCGAACCCCCGGACGGTTTGCCGTGTCCGGGGAAGGATTGCAGAAGGAAATCGACGCATGCACGCCGAACGAGACACGGAGGGGCCATCGCTGAGCGAGGGGGCGGGCGGGATCCGCGAATTGCTGGTGATCGCGCTGCCGATGGTGGCGTCGCACGCCTGCGAAACGGTCATGACCTTCACCGATCGCCTGTTTCTGTCGCGGCTGGCTCCCGAACAGATGAACGCCGCGCTGGCCGGCGGCCTGACCTGCTTCATGCTGATGACGTTTTTCTTTGGCCTGACCGGCTACACCACGGCCCTGGTCGCTCAGAACCTGGGAGCCGGCCGGCCTCACCGCTGCTCGGTGGCCGCGACCCAGGCGATCCTGATCGCCTTGCTAGCCTGGCCGCTGATCTATTTCGCCCGCCCGCTGGTGCACGAAATCTTCCGCTGGGTCGAGATCCCCCCGGAACAACTCGTGCCGCAGATCGCCTATTTCGACATCGTGGCGGCGGCGGCTGGCGTCGGGCTGCTGCGGAACTGTTTCAGTTCGTTCTTCTCCGGGATCGGCCGCACGCGCGTCGTGCTGCTGGCGTCGCTGTCCGCCATGCTGGTCAATGTGGTGATGAATTACCTTCTGATCTACGGCAAGCTGGGGTTGCCCGCCCTGGGGATCCGGGGTGCCGCGATCGGCACGGTCCTGGGCGGCACGGCCGGATTGCTGGTTCTGGTGGTGGCCTACCTGAGCCGGGAGATCCGCGAGGAGTTCGCCGTGCGGCACTCGCTGCGCTTCGACCGCCCGGCATTCCTGCGCCTGTTGCGCTTCGGCTATCCGGCGGGCGTCGAAATGACGCTGAACGTGCTGGCCTTCAGCCTGATGATCTTCACGTTTCACACCCACGGCCTGGCGACCGCCACGGCGACCACCATCATGTTCAACTGGGACATGGTCTCGTTTCTGCCGCTGGTGGGCTTGCAGGTGGGAGTGACCAGCCTGTTCGGGCGGTACATGGGCGCGGGTAGTCCCGACACGGCCCACCGCTCCGCCATGTCGGGTCTCAAGATCGGCTGGATGTACTCGGCCGTGATCCTGGTGCTGTTCGCCTGCTTTCCGCACGCGCTGGTCTCGGTGTTCGCCCCCAGCGAACCCTCGCCCGTCTATGACCAGGCCGTGCCGCTGGCCGTGTTCATGATCCGCCTGGCGGCGATGTACGTCTTGATCGAATCGGTCGTGGCCGTGCTGGTGGGAGCGTTGCGGGGAGCGGGCGACACGCTGTGGGCCATGTGCATCTCGGTGGCCCTGCATTGGGCGCTGGTGCCGATCGTGTACGTCGTTCTGCACGTGCTGGGGCTGTCGCCTCAAGCGGCCTGGGCCGCGCTGGTCTGCACGTTCCTGGCCGGTTGCAGCATGTTCTACCTGCGCTACCGCAGCGGCCACTGGCGGAACATCCGGGTGCTGGGCGACGCGGACGAAGCCGGCCCGCGGGAAGCGGAGGCCGGGGGCGATCTGTTGCGGCTGGAACCTGAGCCGGCCCTGGAGCCGCTGGAGCCGTAAGGGGTGCTTGTGGAGTTGCTTTTTTTTCGTGCTAATTTCGCGGAGCGAAAGGCAACTATCCGCGACTCTCGCGGAGCGAAAGGCGATTATCCGCTACTTTCGCGGAGCGAAAGGCGACTATCCGCTACTTTCGCGGAGCGAAAGGCGACTATGGCGACGATGGCCGTTATTTGGGGATCAGGATCGCCCGGCTGCGAGGCAGCATCTTGATCGTAGTCAGGGCCATGAAGTCGCCGCCCTTGCAGGTCGCCTCGCGGTAACGCCGGAACGTGGCGTTCTCGACGTTGATAATCTGCCGCCGCAGGCCGTAACGCACGTCGTCCATCAGCCAGGCATCAATGGCCCAGGCCTTGCCGCCCCAGACGGTCTTGTTTTCCAAGTCCCAATTTCCCAGGTACTGGAAACCGTTGAACTCGTAGATGTCCGCCGCGAACACGCCCACGTCGCTGATGATCATCACCGCGATGTAGCGTTCGGCCAGCCACTGAGCCACCTCGTCGTTCGTCTTGATCGCCACGTTGCCGGGCAGCAAGCCGGAGGAGGCGAGGATGGAACGCAAACGCGGCATTTGCTCCTTGAACACCGTGTAGGGCAGGTTGGTACCGCGGTACATGGCGAAGAAACCGAAGTCCGCCAGCGCCGCAGTCAAATCGGTCAGCTTCGCAATGTCCCGTTCCACCTCGACCTGGTGCTTCTGAATCTGGTGCTCGGCGAACAGCTCGCGGATCTCGGCCGGCTTCAGGCGTTCGGTCAGCCACTCCCCAAAGTTGCCGGAGCGGTTGCCGTAGGTCTTGATCAGTTGCTTGATCGCCGCCTCGTTGAACAGCTTGTCCTGGACAAACGTGTTGTAGGCGTCCTTGGCTTCCTTGAACCCCAGCAGCCAATCCCACGAGATCGGATAGCTTCGCACGCACTTGTGGGTGGCGTTCGCCGAGATCGTGGCCTTCTTCAGCTTGGGATCGTTCAGCGCGGTGCAGGCGTTGCCATCGATCCAGAACTGCATGAACGCCTTGCCGACGGTCCAACCCTGGGCGTCCAGGACGGGCAGCAGTTTGGCCACGTCGAAGTAGCTGATTTTTTGCGGATCGCAGGAACCGATCGGCACGGAAGCCGTGTGCTGAGCGACCGCCAGCGTGCCGGAATCCACGACGCCTGGATTGGTTTCACTGCCCAACGGACCGTTGCCCGACTCGGCCATGGCGGAACTCCTGGAATGCGGCCCGTCGACGTTGCCCTGCCAGCCGGGACGCGGGACTGGAAACCCGCCCGCGCCCTGATCGACCCATCATACCGTTCCTGCCGGTGGTCGAACACGCCAGACGCGAAACCGATCACTTGGAAAGCCCGCTGGCGGCTGGGCACGTTCACCCAGCCTCTTGTGGCCACCAGCCGCAGGCCGGCAACTTGCCTTCGCGGACCAGGCGGCGTTCAGCCGCCCGCCACAAGGCGCGATCCGCCAAGGCCCGATCCACGTCGTCATGGTCCAGTACCTTGGCCGCCAAGACGCCGGCCCTTTGCAACGGTGCCAGGTTCACTCGCACCCCGTCATTCAGGTCCGGCTCGTAGCAGGATTCCTGCGCGATGAACTCGGCAATCGTGCTCGGCGGCAACCGGCGCCCGTCGGCGCTGGCCACCTGGTCGAACAACGGTCCGCCGCCGAGCCACGCGGTCCAGCCACGCGGCTCGTCGCTTTGCCAGCTCTCGATCCATTGGCGGAGACGCTGAACTGCCGGTTTCCAGTCCGCGAGCTTCACGGCGTCCGAAACCGCCGAGGCCGCCCGCGCCTCCCGCTCCCAGGTCGCACTCCACGCCTGGCAAGCCAGCCGCAGCGCGTCCCGCGTCATCGCCTCGGCGTGTTCGCCGATCAGCCGGGCCAGTTCGCGCGACGTGGGATCGACCAGCAGTTGCTCCTGGCGCGGCGGAGCGGGACCAACCGCGGCGCCCAACCGTTCCAGGTGCAGTACGGCGTCTCGGATCCCGGCCAGTAAGCTGTCCGGCAAGGCGTCGCGTTGAGCGGCCACGAGCCAGTCGTGCCACGCGGTTTCCTCGATCAGTGTGCTCAGCCGGCTTAGCCAACGGGACTTCAGCGCCAGCATGGCCTCGTCGATCGCGTGTTGTCGTAACAAGGGGACAAGCGGCGGCGGACCGAAGCCCGACGCGATCACGGTTGCGAGCGCAGCGTCCAGCTTCCGCAGGCTGGCGAGCTGCACGGAGGCGCGGACCGGCCGAGTCTGGCGCGAGGCAACGTTCGGTGCCAATCTGTCGCCCGTCGCATCGGATCGTGCGGCCTCCATTCGGCGCAGCAGCGGCCGAAGATACCGCCGCCGGATCGTCGGCAACGTCGTTGCATCCAGGCGATGATACAGCAGCACGCAAGCCAGCGCCGGGCGACGCGCGACGGTTGCCGCCGCCGACTGAATCTGCCAGGCGATCGGCCGCTTGCGGAACTGCCGCGCATGATGCCGAAAGAAGCGGCTGCCGAGCCAGGCATCCAACGGCATGCCCAGCAACTCTTCCTTGGTGGAACGATTGTCCCAATCGTTCTCTTCCTTGGCGGCACGACTGTCCCAGTCGTTCTCCTCCTTGGTGGAACGATTGTCCCAATCGTTCTCCTGACAGGCCGCATGTCCGCCATCGCCTCGCAGACGCCTCGCCACAAGTTCGCACAAGCCAGCTTCGCCGTCCGTCGCCGTCAACAAAAAGATTCCGGCGGGCGACGCCGAAACTGGCAAATTCGGCTCGGCGAACCTTGGCCAGCGGTAACCGAGTAGTTCCAAGACGGCGACCGAGATCCGGTCGTGCAGCCGTCGCCGCTGTTCGTGTGTACCACTCCAGCCTTCGTTCGCCACTCCCTCCACCACCAGCCGATGCACCGAGATCGGGTGCAGGCGGACCCTTTGGCAAAGCGCTTCCAGAAACGTTTCAGGCGGAATCGGCACGGCGACTCCCGCAGGCACAACGCCGACGTCAACCTCGCCCTGGTCCAACGGGCAGCTCGCGGCCTGTTCGCCGCGCTGCGGATCGGGCCGAGCGTCGGGCCCCGCCTCGTACGCCAGGCGCAGTCGCCGCTTGAGTGTCGCCAACTGGCCGGCCGACATCGTTTGCCGCGGGTGATCCGGCAATCCGTCGCTCCACGATTCGGGCGTGCTTTCCCGCGGAACACCTGCAGGCGGCTGGTCGTAACCCGCCAGCAGCGGGAACCAGCCGGCAGGTTGTCCCGTCTCGTCCAGCATCGCGTTCAGGTCCGATGCCTCCAGACCAAACGCTTCGCACGCCAGTCGCTGGGCGGCAGCTTCCCAGGTGTGCAGCGCGACCGTCGTGGCATCCCAGGGGATCGCCAGGGCGCCGGGATCGGCGACCAATCGCAGCGATGCCGGGTCGAACGACTCTTCCAGCAAATCGGCGCGGACCAGTTGACTCTTGAGTTCCACGCACCGCTCGGCGCAGTTTCGCAAGGCGGCGGCGAACGATTCCGGCGGCAACGGCAGTCGCGTGACGTAGCTGGTGTTGAACTTGAGCTCCTGGGTCAGCAGTCGAGCGAAATAGCTGGCCGCGGTACTGTTTAACAGGGCCATCAAGGCCATCCGGTCCCAGGCCGCGTGCGCGGGAAAGACCGACATGCTGGCGACGTCGTACAGCGAATCGTCCAGCAGCCGCAGTCCCAATGCGCCGCCGGCCATCAGCGTGTAGGTGATGCCGGCCGTGAGGTAGGTCGAGTCGTTGCGGACGGCACTCCGCGGCTTGCCCGAGGCATCCGTCAGCGATCGGACGCGCCGCCCCGCGTACTGCCAGTCCACGCGAAAGAGCTCCAGACCGCACCACTTCCGGTAGCCGCCTCCCTTGGCGTACCTGAACCAGCGGCGGGCATCGGCACATTCCCAGCGAAAGCGCACGAAGCGCTCGTTCCAGCCGGTGGCCAATCCCTGTTTCACGCCGCCGACGTCGGCCACCGTGGCCGGAGCATGCAACAACCGCAGGATCCGTGGCGAAGCCCAGTAGACCAGCGGCGCGCCGGGCAGAGTGGCCAGATCGCGCTGCCGCGGTCGAAACACCAGTTCCGGCAGCTCGCCAGCCGCCGCCGCCCGCAGCGCTCGCGCCTTCTCCGCCGGGTTCTCCCGCGCCACCAGGCGGAAGCAGGTGAACCGCTGGTCGGCCGACGGAGCGCGCGCGGTGAAGGTGAACATCGCCGTGTTGACTATCTCGCCGCCAATCTGTTCAAACGAGGCAGGGCCCAGGTGAACCAGCGAGTGGAACGTGCGGCGGTGAAGCAACCCGGCCGGTGAACCTGATTCGGCGGCGCGCGAGCTCGCGGCCGCGCCCCGCAGCTCGGCGAACGACCGCAGGAACATCCATGATTGCTGAGTGATCATCGCCACGCGCCCGCCGTCGCCGGCCCACTCGGCGCAGCGCAGCAGAAACGCCGCGAACAGATCGCGCTTTCCCGCCGGATAATGCCGCTCCACGTAACGCTTTAGTGCCGGCCCCATGTTGCGGCTGCCCATGTACGGCGGGTTGGCTACGACGACGTCGTAACGCCGATCCAGCAGATCGAGCAGCCGAAAACCGTCGCCTTCGGCGTCGCCAGCCGCCAGCGCGCCATCCCGCAACTCGCCGCGCTGGCGGCACTGGCGAGTGAACTGATCGAGGGCCGCTTGGGCTAGCTGGAACTGGCGCTCGGCGGCCGCCGTCGCAGGGAAGTCAGCACTGGCCTGCGATTCCTGGCCGAGGATCGCTCGCAGGTCGTCCGCCGGGCGCGCCAGGCTGCCGATCTCCTCGGCATCAGCTCGCCGCTCGCCGAACCGCCGGAGCACCCCGGCGAGCTGCGTGCCGATCGCTTGCCGCTTCAGAAACGTTTCCCAGCGCGGGCCCTGAAAGTGGTTCGCCACGGCCGCGATCAGTCCCGTCGGCCGGCCCACGAATCCCGGTGCCCGCTCCCTGGCCCGCATCCACAGCACGGCTTGCCCGATCCGCACGGCCCAAGGGTCGATGTCGACGCCGAACAACTGCCGCTCCAGAATCTGACGACAGATCTCGTCCGGTGAGCGCGCAGCGCCCGCCTCGACATGCATCGAGTACAGCAGATCGAACGCTTCCAGCAACAAGTGCCCGCTGCCGCAAGCCGGATCGAATACCGTCAGGCTGGATGCGTCCGGCGGACCGCTTGGGTTGTCGCCGGTGTCTCCGAGCTGGCAACCCGCGGCGCGTGACCGATCCGGCGGATGCGTTTCCCGGACGAAGCAGGCCCATTGCGCAGGCAACTTCGATTCCGGATGGCGTTCGACCCAGGCGGCCCCCAGCGAGTTCTGCACGAGGTACTGGACCATGTAGTCTTCGGTATACAACTGCGTGGCCGGGATGATGTCGGCCCCGCGGATTTTCGCCCCCGCCACTTCGCGGACCTGGGCGAACACCCGCTCCTTGTCGGCGATGTTCCAGTACTGGTAAGCCCAGCCCAGCGCGCCGGGCGCTTGGAACACGGCGTCCGTCGCCACGGGAAACCCTCGGACCGCTTGCTGCCCCCAAAGCAGCTTCGCACAACGCTCCAGCGCCTCGTCCGACGGTCTCGCCTCCAGGCCGGGCAGCGCCGCATCGAACAGCCAAGGCAGCGCGTGGGCCAGCTTGACCAGTAGCCGCTCGCTGGTGGAACGACTGTCGCAGTTGTTCTCGTTGGTGGAACGACTGTCCCAGTCGTTCAAGTCGTTCGAGTCGCTCTTCCGACAGGCCGAAGGCCAGTCACCGCCATCGATCAAACCTCGCGACTCCAGGCATCGCAGTGCCAGCAGGCGGATGGCCCAGGCCAGTGCCGCCTCCCGCACGCATTCGGCCGTTGCGGTGTCCCGGCCCGTTCCCGCGGCCAGCCGCCGTGCCAAATCGCCCGGCCGCCTGGCGCCGCTGGAATCACGAGAACCCTCCAGCACTTCCCGCATCTCCAGCGTGATCGCGCGGAGCGTTTTGCGAGTTTCCCAGTCCATACAGGTGCCGCGGCGGTCTTCGAAGCGTGCAACTCGCACCAGGGACCGAACGGCCGCGGTCGAGCGACGTGATTCCGTGGCTCAGCCTAACGAAATCACGTCGCATGGCAATCATGGCCCGCCGCCTTCGAGAAGAATCCCCGTATTGCGGGCGGCAGTCAGGCGTTATCCTGAACGATGAATCGACTGAAATGGATGGCTGGCCGCCACCGGAAACAACCACGGAGATTCCAACTTGTCGCCAGGTGCAGAGCAATCGCCGGCAGACCCACCCGAGGCGAACCTGAATGCCTCCGGCCTTCCGCGAGTGGCCGTGACGATGGGCGATCCGGCGGGAGTGGGACCGGAACTGTGCCTGCGCCTGCTGGCGGAACCTCGGATCGGCCAGCAATGTGTGCCGATCGTCTTCGGCGACGCCGAACTGCTGCACCGCGTCGCCCGCCAACTTGGCCTGCCCTGGCACGCGCCGGTGATTTCCGCCGAGCGCTGGTCCGCCGAGTGGTCTCAAGTGCGCGAGCCCGCGGTGCTGGACCTGCGTCGTCTCCGCGCGGAAGAGGTCGTGCCGGGTCGAGTCGAGGCAGCTTGCGGAGACGCCGCCTACCGTTGTGTGATGGCCGCCATCGACGCCGGACTGGCCGGCCAGGTGGCCGCGGTTGCCACCGCACCGCTGCACAAGGAAGCCCTCTACGCCGCGGGCCACCATTATCCCGGTCACACCGAGATCTTTGCCGAGCGGCTGCACGCGCCGCGGTCCTGCATGATGCTGACCTCCGAACTGATCACGTGCAGCCTGGTCACGGTCCACGTGGGCTACGACGAAGTGCCCGACCTGCTGAGCGTCGAACGGATCCTGGACGTGATCGAGCTGACCGACCAGGCCATGGCCCGCATCCGCGGTCGCCGGCCACGGCTGATCGCCTGTGGGCTGAACCCGCACGCCGGCGAGAACGGATTGTTCGGGCGCCGCGAAGAGCAGCGCGTCATCGGGCCAGCGGTCGAACGGGCTCGAGCTGCCGGGATCCAGATTTCCGGCCCGGCGTCCCCCGACACGGCCTTTATTCCTTCGCTGCGCCAAACGACCGACGCCTACGTCTGCATGTACCACGACCAGGGCCTGATTCCCGTCAAGGCTCTGGCCTTCGACTCGGCCATCAACATCACGCTGGGCCTGCCCTGGCCGCGGACCAGCGTCGATCACGGCACGGCGTTCGACATCGCCTGGCAAGGGCTGGCCAGCCCCCACAGCCTGTTCGAGGCGGTGCGGCTGGCGGCACGCTTGGCGGTTTAAACTACCGGCCGGCAAAGACCTAATTGGCTGTAAAGTGCGATTGACACAAAGGCAAGTATGCTTTACACTGCCCTTCGCGTCGGTTTTCTCACAGGGGTTTTCTCGCATCCAAGGGCCAAGTGATGAACACCGTCCAACGCGTCGTGCACGGATCCTATTATCTGTGCGGGCTGGTGGCTGCCTTGTGGATCCTCTCGTATCTGGCGGCCCGCTACATCTTGCGGGAGGTGCCGCTAGAACCGTGGCTGCAGATCGCGGTGGCATTGGTACCCATTGTGCCGACGGCCGTATTTCTTTGGCTGTTGGTTACCAACCTCCGCCACCTGGATGAACTCCACCGGCGCGTCCACCTCGAAGCGTTGGCGATTGCCTTTCCGTTGGCCATCCTGTTGCTATGGACGCTCGGCCTGCTGCAACTGGTGATGGAACTCCCGAGCGAGGACTGGAGCTACCGCCACGTTTGGGCGTTCTTGCCGCTGTTCTACTTCATTGGTCTGGCCATTGCCTGGCAACGCTACCAATGAAGAGCCAGCTCCGCGTGTTGCGCGCCGAATGTCAGTGGACGCAGGCCGAATTGGCTCAGCGGCTGAACGTTTCGCGGCAGACCGTAAACGCGATCGAAACAGGCAAATACGAACCGAGCCTGTCGCTTGCCTTTCGCATCGCGAGGCTGTTCGGTCAACTGATTGAGGAGATCTTCGAAGACGGCGAAATCCGTCCGGAGTACCACCGGGATGAACTCCGCGGAGGCGTTCGAGGAAAGTACCTAGAGCAGTACCGACGGGGTACGAATCTGGCCTTGCTGGCGCCGGAAGTTCGCGCGGCGTTTCCAACCGATGAATCCGTGAACGAGGCGCTCCGCTCGATGATGCACAAAGCCCCGGAGCCGCCATAGGCCGATAGCCAGGAATTCAACCGCCGCGAAACCAGATCATCACGTTCGTTTGCGGCGCTGGCCCTGCTTGCGGCCGGGCCGATAGCCGGGCCCCGGCGCGTGCCGTGACTGCTTGCGGTTCTTCTTCGAACGGGCGTTGGCCGGCGCGCCCCCCTGGCCTTCGGGCGACGGCTGGCCTTCGGGCGCCGGATGTTCGCCAGTCTGGCTCGCGCCGGGCATCTGATGCACAAAATCGCCGCGGAACCGCCGGTTGGCGTCCCGGCGGCGGCGAACGATTGCCTCGCGCGGCGGCTGCGCGGGAATCAGCGCGTCGCAACCATCGCCAATCAGATCGCCGCGACCCGCCTTGAGCAACGCCTCGCGGACCTCAAAATAATTTTCCGGCTTGAAAAACTGCATCAGCGCCCGTTGCAGTCTGCGGTCGCGGAGGTGGCGAGCGATATGGACCGGTTTCTTCGTGAACGGGTGAATCCCCGTGTAGTACATGGCGGTCGCCACGTCGAAGGGGGCCGGAATGAAGTCCTGCACCTGGTCCGGCTCGTAGCCCTGGCGCTTCAGGAACAGCGCCAGTTCGATCATCGCGTCCAGATCGCTGCCGGGGTGGCTGGCGATGAAGTAGGGGATGATGTACTGCTTCTTGCCGGCCCGCTTCGACTCGGCCGTAAACGCCTCGGCGAACACTTCAAAGTCGTCTTCCGACGGCTTGCGCATCAAGTCCAGCACGTGCGGATCGACATGCTCGGGAGCGACCTTCAAATGGCCCCCCACGTGATGCCGGGCCAGCTCGCGGATGTATTCGGGGCTGCGGCGAGCGAGATCCATGCGGATGCCGCTGGCCACCAGTACCTTGCGGATCCCCGGCACGTCGCGGGCCTGTCGCATCAACTGGATCAGGGGACCATGATCGGTTCCCAGCAGCTTGCAGATCGTGGGGTGCACGCACGATTGCCGCCGGCAGATGGCCTCGACTTCGGGCCGAGTGCACTGCATCTGGTACATGTTGGCCGTCGGTCCGCCGATGTCGCTGACCACGCCCTTGAATTCGGGCGACTGGCCCAGCTCCCGCAGTTCGTTCAGCACCGATTGCTGGCTGCGCGACTGGATAATGCGTCCCTGGTGGGTGGTGATCGAACAGAACGTGCAGCCGCCGAAGCAGCCGCGCATGATGGTGACCGAATCCTTGATCATCCCGAAGGCCGGGATCGGCTCGCGGTACACCGGATGCGGGCGCCGCGTGTACGGCAGCCCGTAGATGGCATCCATCGCTGCCTCGGAAATCGGCAGGCACGGCGGATTGCAGACCACCGCCTGCCGGTCGTGCCACTGCACCAGCCGCCGGGCGTTGTGGGGATTCGTCTCGTTGTGAATCACCTTCGTCGCCTCGGCGAACGCCCGCTTGTCGTCGCGGACCTGCTCGAAGCTGGGCAGCACCAGGGCATCGGCCGGCGGCGTCTCGGAGGCACCCAGGGCATAGGCCACGCCCCGCAAATCGCGGAGCTCCTTGACCGACTGGCCCGCCTCCAGCCGCCGAGCGATCTCGACGATCGTCTCCTCGCCCATCCCGAACACGACCAGGTCGGCCTTGCAGTCCAGCAGGATCGAGCGGCGGACCTTGTCGCTCCAGTAATCGTAATGTGCCAGCCGCCGCAGTGACGCCTCGACGCCGCCGGCAATCACCGGCACTCCCTTGTACGCCTCGCGCGCCCGCTGGCAGTAGGCCAGCGTCGCTCGATCCGGACGCAGCCCGATCCGGCCTCCGGGCGAGTACGCATCGTCGTTGCGCACCTTGCGATTGGCCGTGTAGTGATTGATCATCGAATCCATGTTGCCGGCGCTGATCCCGAAGAACAGCCGCGGCCGGCCGAAGCGGCGCCAGGCATCGCACGAATGCCAATCGGGCTGGCTGAGGATGCCCACGCGATATCCGGCCGCCTCCAGCACTCGCCCCAGGATGGCCATCGCAAAGCTGGGGTGGTCGATGTACGCGTCCCCCGTCACGAACACCACGTCCAACTCGTCCCAACCCCGCTGCCGCGCTTCCTCCAGGCTCATCGGCAGCGGGCGCACGGCTCGCTGGTCCGCCGGCCGCGACAATTGAGCCAGCGCCTGGCCGCCAGGCATTGGTCCGTTCAGCACGGGCAGCGGAAATGTCGTCATGGGATTCCTTCGCGGAGAAAAACACGCCACACTGCTCGATTATAGCGCGCATCCGCCCCGGCTGGTAAGGCGACCGCCAGCCAGCCCACGATCCTCCTCCGGCCAGGTATGAACAGCTCTTCCGCTCAAGCGTTTCAAGTTGGCCCCGAAGAACACGGCCATACCCTGGAATGGGCTCTGCGCCACTGGCTGCCCGGTCACTCCTGGGGGCAAGTCCGCCGTTTGCTGGCCGCTCGGCGCGTGCTGATCCATGGCAACCTGTGTCTGGACGGCCAGCGGCGCGTGAGTGCGGGAGAGCGGGTTGAAGTCCACACGCATTCGCTGCGCCCCCTGCCCGGCCGAGCCGACGTGGTCCTGCTGCACGTCGACCGGCACCTGGTCGTGGCCCAGAAACCGGCCGGCATCCTGGCCGTGCGGCACCGCCAGGAAAAAGGCATCTCGCCGCGCCGCAAGCAGCGGCAGCCGACGCTGGACGAAGTCGTCTGGCAACTGCTCCGCGATTCCGCTCGCCCGAACCGTTCCAGTTCGACGCGTTCCAGCCCGTCGAACATTCCGCCCGTGCGCTCGGTCCACCGGCTGGATCGCGACACCAGCGGTCTGATGGTTCTGGCCCGCAGCGAGCGGGCCGAGCAGGACTTGCGGGAACAATTTCGCAGCCGCTCGGCCCAGCGCGTCTACCTGGCCCTGGTCGCCGGCCATCCGGCCGCTCAAACGATCGTTTCCCGCCTGGTGCGCGACCGGGGCGACGGTCTGCGCGGCAGCGCGGCCGGCGGGCAGTCGGGGACCACCGGGCAGTCGGGGACCACGGGGCAGCAAGCGATCACACACATCCGGCCCCTGGAGTCGCTGGGAACCCACAGCCTGGTCGAGTGCCGGTTGGAAACGGGCCGGACGCACCAGATCCGGATTCAACTGGCCGAACTGGGGCATCCGGTCTGCGGAGACAAACTGTATCGCGGCCCGCTCGGTCAGCCGCCGATTGCCGATACGTCGGGCGCGACCAGGCAAGCGCTGCACGCCACGCAACTGGCGTTCGTACATCCGGTCACTCGCCAGTCCATGCAGTTTGTCCAGCCCCTGCCGGCCGACCTGCGGAAACTGGTGGAACGCTTGCGAGCGTCATAGGCGGACGGCGCGAGTTGGCGATATCCAAGTAGGCCGACCCGTAAGCGAGGGAACCGGAAGATGTAGCCCGACGCGTCAGCGAGGGAAGCCGGAACATGTAACCCGACGCGTCAGTCTTCGAAGTTGCGCCTTTCATGAACTCGGCTTCGGCGGTCCCCTCACAAGTCACTTCCGGCTCCCTCCCTCAAGCATATCATGCGGCTTTTGAGTTGTTTTGCCGAGACAATTTGGCGTCATAACCGACAGAAACTTGGACGGCCTCCGTTTCGGCGAACGCTCCCCCTTGATATCCCTCTGGCCCCCTCCCCGGCTTCCGGGGAGGGTTGGGGAGGGGCTCTTGTGCATCCTGTTTTGACGCCGCTGGCACCCGATAGTGTTCCCAGGGTGCGCCCGAAGCGGGCGACCCTGGGCTGGGTTGTTTAACGCCTGCGGCGTAAAGCCAGCGCCCGAAGTCGAAATGCGAGGACTCTTGAACGATCCGTCCTCAAATTGTGGCCACATCCGTGTCCGTAGGCATGTGTCCAAGTGGTAGGTAAGTGAATGTGGCAGTTGCGGGTTAAGCTTCGCAGTACACAAGAGAGCCCCTTCCCAGCCCTCCCCGAAGCGGGGAGGGAGCCAGAAGTGATCGATTGAGTCCTTGTCGCGTATTTGAGTGACGAATCGTCGCGAACGGTTATCGTAGCACTCACTCGCTAACGCTTCGTGCTACAAGGCGTTGGCCGGATTGGTAGCGTTCACTCGCTTACGCTTCGTGCTACAAGGCGCCGGCCGACTAAAGAATTCGAAAGTCAGTAACCTCGACGACCATTGACTCCACATCGATCAGGAAGAACGCGCGCAACGGATCTTCATCGATGAAGTACAGTCCTTCTGACAGCAACTTACCCTCGTCGGCCGGGTCAATTTCTAACTTGTGGCGGATTCTGTCCGCCGCTTGCAACACGGAGACAGCGGACCCGATCGCACCCGCGATCCGAATCAATTCTGCGGCCGCCTCCAAGGAAAACAGAACATTGTAATTCACCGGCCCACTTCGTCCTGTACCTTCGCGACCACTTGGGCCCACGTGAGGCGATTTCCACCTTGGCTAGCTCGGCTCTTGGCTCGCTCGACCTCAGCTTCTGACGGCGGTCTTCGGACAATGCCGATTGTTTGCCCACTCGCGTCAACTAACTCGATCGGACCTTCACCGTTACGTATTTGAGCTGCAACGTCGTCAGCGACTGATACTCGCGTCATGGTTATCTCCACAGTTCTGACCGCATTCTACCCCGAACGAACCCGATTGCCTATCGTGTGAAAAGTGGCGAACCAGCTCACTAACTTATGCTTCGTGCTACAAGCTGTCTGTCAACCGCATCCAGACCGCGTTCAGATACTCGGTTTCCGGGCAGTTGCCCGCGATCGGATGGTCGGCGGCGGCGCCGGTCTTGGCCAGAATCTGCAATTGGCGGGGCGTACCGCGGCGAGTGCCATCGGGCCGCGTGATCTGCGGGCCAGCCTGCCGCGCGGCCGAACAAAGCAGCTTGACGAATTCCAGCTCCGACAACAGGCCGGCGCAAGTGCAACTGAGCAGCAAGCCGCCGGAACGGACCAGTTGCATCGCCAGGCGATTCAGATCGAAGTGCTTCCGCGTGCCTTCCTCCAGTTCGGCCCGAGTGCGGATCAGCTTGGGCGGGTCCAGCACCACGACGTCAAACTGGCGGCCGTTGTGCAACATGTCCCGCATGAAGCCGAACGCGTCGGACTGCACGAACTTGACCCGCACCTGGTTCAGGTTGGCGTTCTGCCGAGCCAGATCCAGCGGCTGCTCGTCCAGGTCGACCGCCGTCACCTCGGCCGCCTCGCCCAACCGTTTCGCCTGCACCGCGAAGCCGCCCGTGTAGCAGCACAGGTCGAGCACCGAGCGTCCCTGGCAGAACGTGGCCAGCCGGCGGCGATTCTCCCGCTGGTCGCAGAAGAATCCCGTCTTGTGCCCGCCCTGGAACTGCACGCGGAACCGCGTCCCAAACTCGGTGATGGTCACTTGCCGCGGCAAACCGTCCGAGTGGATCGGTTCGCACGAGAAGCCCTCCTGAGCCAGCACCTGCGGACCGGGCTGGATCAGCCAGTGGTTCGTGCCGCACAGGGGGGCCAGCCGAGACAGAATCTCGGAGGCCCGCTGAAACATCCCCAAACTGAATACTTCGGCACTCAGCGTATCCCCCAGCTTGTCCACCACCAGTCCCGGAAATCCGTCCGCCTCGGCATGGATCACGCGATACGCCGATGTCTGTTCATCCAGCTTCAGCATCTCGCGCCGCAGCCGCACGGCCTGTTCCAACCGCTCCTGCCAGAACGATTCGTCGGGCAGTTCCTCCCCGTGACGCACCATCCGCACGGCCATTTCGCTGTGCGGATTGTACAGCCCATAGCCCAGCAGTTGCCCGTCGTCGTGATACACGGCCACCAGGTCGCCAGCTCGGGCCGACGGGTCCACCTTCGTCAACCGCTTGCGATACAAGGCCGGGTTGTAGGTCAAGACCGACACGTACACCGCGGGCAACGACTGGTTGGCTGCGGGACTCAGCGGACGATCGGTGGCCGGAGCCCGCAACATGGGGCGCGCCGGCCCCTCGTCGCGGACCGACTGGGACGGCTGCCGCGAGGCTCGGGGCGGACCAGGGCGGCGATGCGAGGAAGGTCGTTCATTCATGCGGGGATTATACACGGTCGGCGCCCCGCTTCGAAACCAACGCCCAGACCCCGCAGCGAGTAGCATGGGCTTCCAGCCCGTGTTCTTCTTCTTCTTCTCCGCGCCCGCCATCTATTTCGCTCGCGATCAACGCCCGGGTTGAGTTGTCTGCGACCGGCTTGGGAATCAACACGGGCTGGAAGCCCATGCTACGCGTGGCTGCTGATCCACTGCCCGGCTTGAGTTGCCTGTGACCGGCTTGGGAAGCAACACGGGCTGGAAGCCCATGCTACGCGTGGCTGCTGATCCACTGCCCGGTTCGAGCTGTCTGCGACCGGATTGGAAAGCAACACGGGCTGGAAGCCCATGCTACGCGTGGCTGCTGATCCACTGCCCGGCTTGAGCTGTCTGCGACCGGATTGGAAAGCAACAAGGGCTGGAAGCCCATGCTACGCTTGGCTGCTGACCCATTGCCGGAAGGCGTCGTCGTCGACGTTCCGGCCGCTCACGACCAGCACCACGTCGCCGTCGCCGTCCAGGGGCAGGCGGCGTTCGAGTGCCGCGGCCACGGCGATCGCTCCGGACGGTTCGGTCCGCAAACCATGTTGCTCGTACAGCCACCGCATGGCTTGCCGAGTGGACTGGTCGGATACGGCCAGCGCCTGCGATACGTGCCGTTGCAGGATCGGCCAGTTGTGCTCGCCCACGTCGTAAGACAGCAGGCCGTCGCAGATGCTGGTCGGTTTGTCGAGCCGCACGCGCCGGCCGGCTTGCAGCGACTGGCGGAAATCATCCGCTCCCTCCGGTTCCACTCCCACGATCACCGCGGCGGGAAACCCGTCGGCGATCGCCAGGGCGTGGCCGGCCATCAGCCCGCCGCCGCTGACCTGGCAGAAGAAGTGCGACACACCGCGACGCTCCCCTCGCAGCGCTTGGACGATTTCCAGGCCCCCCACGCCGTTGCCCGCGATCACATGCGGATCGTCGTAGGGTGAGGCTTGCACGGCGCCTTCCTCTTCGGCCAACTGCCGAGTGAGCCGGTCGCGCTGGCCCGTTTCGTGGTCCCGCGTGATATCGTAAGTTCGGACCTCCGCGCCAAACGACCTGGTCAGCTCGAACTTCACTCGCGGCGCCGTCTCCGGCATCACCACCAGCACTCGCTTGCCGTACCGCATGCCGGCGAACGAGATGCCCGACGCGAAATTGCCCGAAGAATGCGCCGCCACCGGCGCATTGCCGATCCGCTGCTCGTGGTGGGCCATCCAGTTCAAGGCGCCCAGCAGCTTGAACGATCCGACCGGCGTCCAGCCGTAATCCTTCAACCAGACCCGGCGCCGCTCGGGCAGACCCAGCTCCTTCTCCAACGCGTACGAACGAACCAGCGGCGCCGGCGAAACATGCCGCCGGATCACTTGCTCGGCCTGCCGCACATCATCTATCGTCGCCACGCGAACAGTCATGCTTTGGTTCCGATCATCCAGCCTTGCGCAGCGGCTGGCGCATGTTGTAGTCCAGGGAAAACGATTCCGCCGGCTCCTTGTTCTCCTTGTCCAGCAGCGGCGAATAGGTCCGGACGTAAATCTTGTTCTCGTCCGGCACGAACCGCAGTGTGCGAAGCCAGCCGTCGCCTCCGTTGGGCAAACCCTGGTAGTCGGTCAGCATCTCGATCACGTTGCCTCCGGCGTCGTTCACGCTGGTCTGCAGACCGACTCCCAGCACGTGGCCGCTGACCACCAGGAAGATGTTCGGCTGCTTGCGGATCAGTTTGTCCCAGATCCCCTGGCCGCTGTTGCCGGTGACCTGGTACGACGTGCTGCACGACGTATCGCGGCCCTGCGGGCGCATATAGCAATGCGTCGCCACGATCACCCGGTGTTCCGGGTGCTGGCGAGCGACCGTGGCGGCCCACTCCAGCGCCTCGTCGCGCGGGGCGAACTCCAGGCTGATCACCAGGAATTTCATTCCGCCAGCCTCGAAGCGGCAATAGTTGTTGTCGTTCGTCTCGCCCAGATGCCCGCCGTACCAGGGGCGACCCTCGTAGCGGGCGGGCGAAAAGAACTTGTTGTACAGCGTCGTGTCCCGCCGCTTGACCACCATGTCGTGGTTCCCCGGAACCATGCTGTACGGGACGACGCCGTCCAGCAACTGCATCGCTCGGTGCGCGTTCTCCCACTCCGCCTCGACCGTCGGCGTCTGCACGATGTCGCCCAGGTGAACGACGAACTTGATGTTGTCGTCCTTCAGCCGCTGGCGGATCCACATCGTCTGAGCGACATAGGTCGCGGGGTACTTCTCGGAGTAATACTGCGTGTCGGGCAGCAGCACGACCGTGAACGAACGCTCGGCATCCTGGACCCCATCGTCCGCGTGGCCTGCCGCCGGCCAGGCGCCGACCGCGCAGGCCAGGAGCACCACGGCCAGGCTCTGTCGTGTGGAGATCAATCGCATCGGGATTTTCACCTCGTATCTCTCGCAGGAATCGGCTTTCCCGGCAATCCGGACGGTCGCTGGCCGGCAATACCCGACCCATTGTGACGGTCGAACCAGCCTACAACAAGAGCTTCTCGACCACCTTGCCGGCGATGTCGGTCAAGCGGAAGTCGCGTCCCTGAAAGCGGTACGTCAGCCGCTCGTGGTCGATCCCCAGGCAATGCAGCAGCGTGGCCTGCAGGTCGTGCACGTGCACCGGATCCTCGACGATGTTGTACGAGAAATCGTCCGTCCGGCCGACGGTCTGGCCCGCTCGCACGCCGCCGCCGGCCAGCCAGACCGTGAAGCACCGCGGATGATGGTCGCGCCCGTAGTTGTCCCGCTCCAGGTCGCCCTGGCAGTACACGGTGCGCCCGAACTCGCCGGCCCACACCACCAGCGTGTCCTGCAGCAAACCGCGACGCTTCAGGTCGTGGACCAGCGCGGCCGAGGCCTGGTCGGTCTGCTGGCACTTGCCGCGAATCCGGCTGGGCAGGTTCGTATGATGATCCCAGTCGCGATGATACAACTGAATGAACCGCACGCCCCGTTCGGCCAGGCGCCGGGCCAGCAGGCAGTTGGCCGCATAGGTGCCGGGTTGTTTCGCGTCCTCGCCGTACAACTCAAACGTCTCGGCCGGCTCGTCCGACAAGTCCATCACGCGAGGCAGCGTCCGCTGCATGCGAAACGCCAGTTCGTACTGCTGGATCCGGGCCAGCGTTTCCGGATCGCCCCACTCGTCGTGCTGCAACCGGTTCAAGGCGGCCAGGCCGTCGAGCATCCGGCGGCGCGTCGATTCGCTCACGCCCGGCGGGTTTGACAGGTACAACACCGGATCACCCTGGCCGCGGAACTTCACCGCCTGGTGCTGCGACGGCAGAAAGCCCGGCCCCCAAAGTCGGCCAAACAACGGCTGGTCGCCCGGCACGCCGCCCGACAGGAACACGACAAACGCCGGCAGGTCCTCCACTTCGCTGCCCAGGCCATAGCTGACCCAGGCCCCCATGCTGGGACGCCCCGGTTGCTGGCTGCCGGTCTGGAAGAACGTGATCCCCGGATCGTGGTTGATCGCCTCGGTGTGCACGGTGCGCACCAGGCACAGGTCGTCCGCCACTTGGGCCGTGTATGGCAACAACTCACTCAGCTCGGCGCCGCTCGCGCCGTGCCGCCGAAAACGAAACGGCGAAGCGGTAAGCGGCTTGGATTTCTGGTCGGATGTCATCGACGTCAGCCGCTGCCCCATCCGCACCGACTCCGGCAACTCCTCGCCATGCCGCTTCCGAACTTCCGGCTTGGGATCGAACAGATCCACCTGCGACGGCCCGCCCGACTGGAACAGGAAGATCACTCGCCTGGCTCGCGGCGCGTGATGCGGCAGGCCCGCCAGTCCGCGCGAACCCCGGTTCTCCGCCCGCTCGCCGCCCAGCAGTCGCGGGTTGAGCAGCGATGCCAGCGCGACCAGGCCCAGACCGTTAGTCCCGCGCGCCAGGAAATGCCGCCGTGAAACCGCCGGCCGGCCTCTATCGAGAAATCCAAGCACAGCTCAACCTCCAACCCGGCCTCTCACCGGACAGCTTGTAACCACGAAACACACGAAACACACGAAAGAAGGCAGAGAAAAAAGAAGCAAGAGGACGAGTGCGGCGGACAAACACTGGCGTATGGAATGCCGACTGGCTGCGTTCAGTCACCGACCTCTCTTTGCTTTTTTTCGTGTGTTTCGTGTATTTCGTGGTTACCCTCCGCCTGGCCTCTTGAAACAGGTTCCAAAACACTCAGTCGTGCAGCCCCTCATCCAGGTTCAGCAGCATACTGGCAACGATCGTCCAACTGGCCAGCTCCACCGGATCCAGCTTGGAATCGGCCGGCCACTGACCGACGGCCAGCAACTGCCGAGCGCTGGCCACGTCCTGCTGGTATTCGGCCCGTTGCTCCCGCAGCGTCCGCTCGACAATCGCTTGTTCTGCCGCCGAGGGACCGCGGGCCAGCAGCAACTCAAACGCATATTCGATCCGCCGCGGAGTCCCGTGGGGCGCTTCCGCCAGGATCCGCTCGGCCAGCAGCCGGGCGGCTTCGACAAATCCCGCTTCGTTCATCAGCACCAGCGCCTGCAGGGGCGTGTTGGTTCGCGGCCGGCGAGTCGTGCAGGTTTCGCGGTCCGGCGCGTCGAAGATCACCATCGGCGGCGGGGGCACGGCCCGTTTCCAGAACGTGTACAGGCTGCGGCGATACAGATCGGCGCCCACGCTGGGCGTGTAGACCTGGGCCGTGAACTCCTGCGGATTGTACGAAACTTCCTTCCAAAGTCCCTTGGGCTGGTAAGGATAAACGCCCGGACCGCCGAGCTGTTCGACCAGCAGACCGGCCGTCAGCAGCGCCGAATCGCGAAGCACCTCGGCGGGCAACCGAGTGCGCGGGCCGCGCGCCAGCAGCCGGTTCTGCGGATCGCGTTCCCACGACTCGGCCGTCGTGCGACTCGACTGCCGGTAGGTCGCCGAGGTGACGATCAGGCGATGGAGCTGCTTGCGGTCCCAGCCGCCGCGGATAAACTCGCCGGCCAGCCAGTCGAGCAGTGCCGGATGCGAAGGCCGCTCGCCGCGAGTGCCAAAGTCCTCGCTGGTTCGCACCAACCCCTCGCCAAAGAAGTGCTGCCACTCGCGGTTCACCGCCACGCGAGCGGTCAGGGGATGTCGGGGATCGACCAGCCAGCGAGCCAGCGCCAGACGGTTCGGCGGTGCGCCGGCCGGCAACGCCCGCAAGCTGGCCGGCGTGCCCGGCAACACCCGCTCGCCCGGACTGCGGTAGTCGCCATCTTGCAGGATGTGCGTCGCCCGCGGCGGGTCCGCCTCGACCATCACCATGGTGGTCGGCATGGAGCGGTCCAGAGCGGCAAGCTGGTCCCGCAGCGACGCGATCTGCTCGCCCAACCGCCGGCCTTCCGCGTCGTGGTGCCGCAGATAGTATTCGTGCAACGTCGCTTGCTGCTCGGCGGTCCGCTCGGCTTCCGGCACCGCGGCCAGTTCGCCGATCGGGTCGCTGCCCGCCAGCACCGCCGCGTCGGTGGGCGTCAGCGTTCGAGCGTAAACTTTGACTTCATCCAGCAGTCCTCGAAAGCCACTACCGCCGACCGCGCCGCCGAACCGCAGCGGCTCGTCGCTGGCGATCGACCCGTCAAGCGCGTCGTGCAGCGACTCCAGTTCCTGGACCACTCCGTCAACGTACACCCGGCAGCCGGCCGCCTTGCCCGACCCGTCGCTGGTCACCAGCACGTGCTGCCACTGCCGCCGCCGCAGCGGGCGGTCCGCGCGAACTTGCAGCAGATTCTTGCCCGCCTCGTGCACCAGTTCCAGTTCCAGTCGGTCGCCGTCCAGGAGCAGGGCGTATCCGCGCCGCCGCTCGGAGTTCTCCTGTCTGGCGACCAGCGTCATGCGATCGCCCGTCGTGGGATAAACCCACAGGCCGATGGTGAAGGCGTCCGAACGCTCGAAGGCTCCCAGCCCAGGCACCTCCAGCCGCGTCTGTCCGCCCAGCAACAAGCCGTTGCCGTACTTGCCCGGCAGCCAGAGTGCCGGGCCTTCGATCGCGGCCGGTGGCGGTGGAGCGTCGTCCAGCGCAAAACTGGCCAGCGCGCCGGGCGGCGGCAGGCTGGAATCACCGCGCCCCTCACCCAGCGCTTGCTCCCACGCGCGGCGCGCCGCGACCGCCTCGGCGGATCGTTGCCGCCAGGCTTCCTGGCACGCGGCCAGTTGCCGTTGCAGGTCGTCATGTCGCCACTGCTGCTGGGGCGTGGGCGTCTTCAACAGCGGCGCGGCGTTCCCTGTCCGGCCGTCCAGACCCTGCTCCGGCACGTTGTTGAAATAGGCGAATAACTGAAAGAAGTCCCGCTGCGTGAACGGATCGTACTTGTGATCGTGGCATCGTGCACATTGCAGGGTCTGGGCCATCCACACCGTGCTGGTTGTGACCACGCGGTCCGCCACGTACTCGACCAGGTACTCCTCGGCCAGCGCGCCGTTCTCGAAGTTCAGCATGTTGTTGCGGTTGAACCCCGTGGCCAGCCGCTGCTGGGGCGTGACGTTCGGCAGCAGGTCGCCTGCCAGTTGCTCGACCGTGAACTGGTCGAACGGCTGATTGCGATTGTACGACTCCACGACCCAGTCGCGCCACCGCCACATGTCGCGGTGGCTGTCGATGTGGTAGCCGTGCGTGTCGGCGTAACGGGCCAGGTCCAGCCAGTTGCGGGCCATCTGCTCGCCGTACCTGGGCGAAGCCAGCAGCCGATCCACGACTCGTTCATAAGCCCGCGGGGATGCATCCGCCAGGAACGCCTCGACCTCGGTAGGCGTGGGTGGCAAGCCAGTCAGCGCCAAGGTCGCGCGGCGGATCAGACGCCGCTTGTCGGCTTCGGGCGACGGGCCCAGCCCCTGAGCTTCCAGCTCGGACAGAATGAACCGGTCCAGCGGGTTGCGCGGCCAATCCGCTTGCGAAACCGGTGGCGGCGTCGGCCGAGCGATGGGCTCGTACGCCCAATGCCCGGTTTGACCGGCGGCCGGCGAAACCTCCACCGGCGCAGCGGCCTGACCGGCCGCCAGGCTGAACAGCCAGGCCAGCACGACGACGACCAGCCGGATGCCGCGCGGCAGCTTGACAGCGGACTTTCGGTCAATCGGCACGGGACTCGGCAAACCGTATGGGGGGAGCGAACAAACGCGACGCTACCGTCAATTATATCCGACTGTATCCAGCTGAGCCGCCTCGTTACGGGTCGGCGGTCGCCGTGGACGGGGCAAGTAGGCGGATTTCCCGCAGCGCCATCGGTTGCTCGCCCGGCGGCGAAACGGCCCGTACGCTCAGTCGATGCGGGCCGCTCCGCGGAATGGCCACGTAAAACTGGTCGCTCACCTCCGCGGCCTCGGAACCGGTGGCCCCGGCCACGCTGGAAAAGCTCAGCGTGCGGACCTTCACCGGCCGGTCGTCGATCGACAATTCGACTTGCCCCCCCTCGCCGCCCGGCTCCAGCAGGTAGCGCATTTCCAGCCGAAACGCCCCCGGACGGACGAGGCGAAAGTGCCACTCGGCCCGGTTCTCCGGCGTCCAGCCTCGAATTTCTTCACCCTCCGCTCCGGACTCCACTCGCAACGACTCGCCATGCAACACGGCCGTGGCGGGAGTCAGGTTGAGATCCCCATTGGCTTCCTGAACCACCAGCACGGGACCGTCGGGCGTGGGCGGAACCGTAGGCGACCCGGCTGCCGGTGGCGACGAGGCACCCGGTGCCGGACCGCTGGAGCTGTCCGCGGTCGCCCCGTTGTCAGGCTCCGCTGCCGGCCGCGAACGGGCTGCCGGCGTGCCAGCAGGCCAGGAGCGTACGGCCAGAAACAC
>JAGFJK010000274.1 GCA_024102795.1 Pirellulaceae bacterium | reverse complement strand
GTTGGGGGCGCCGCCGGTTCACGCCGCGCCCCGGATGGCGCCCGCGGACCGCCAGCGTCCGCGGGCCCAGCGATCTGTTCCAGCCGGCCAACGGGCCTCGGCGCACCGACTCCTGGCGTTTCAGACGACACTTCCCTCGCCGCCGCGACCACACGCTGGAGCTCGTCCGGCGGCGGCAACTCTTCCAGGGCTGGACTGCGGTAACGCCACCTCCGCTCGACATCCGCCAGGAAACCGCGTTGTTGTTCGATGTCACTCAGCAACCGTTCCAGGATCGGCGGGGAGGCGGGGGGTTGGGCTTCCGCCAGTTGCCGCAGATTCTGCCAGCCGGCTCGCAAGCGGGTCGTCGCCACGCGCACGTCCGCGAGCGGGAATTCCGCTTGTTCGACCGCGACATCCCGCTCGGAAAAGTCCAGTTCGGGCGGCACTTGCCCGTTTTGCTCCAGCACGCGGCTGGAACCGCCTGTTTCCGCGACCCGTTGCCGCAGCTTCTCGACGGCCGTCTGCCATTGATCGCGGAACAGCCGATAGTCGGCGTGCAGCTTCGACAGCCGTCGCTCGGCGTCCCGCAGTTGGTCGCGCAGTTCCAGGTCGTGGGGCCGCTCCCGGATCAGGGCCCGAAGCTGCTGGACTTCGTCGAGTCGTTCTCGCAGCGGCCGGGCGTTGACTTCGAATAGCTGCCGGGTCTGCTCGACCGTTCGCTCCGCCACCTGAACCCTCTGACGCGGCGTTCCGGGATCGGCACCGGCCACGCCCGGCCTGGCGTCCACCAGCAGAAAGCTGCCGGCAATCACCAGACTGCCGCCCAGCGAAAACAACGCTCCACCCACCATCAAGACGCCGCCAAAGATCAGGTAGAACGAACGGGCCCCGGAATCGCCAAACATTCCGCGGGCGTGCCGCAAGGTCGCCGAACGGAAGAACCACCGCCACTCGAACCAGGCGGCCGCGTACATCAACATGCCCATGAGAAAAAACAATGCCGGCCAGAAAAAGGCCAGCAAGCCCACCAGAACGCCCCCCAGGGCCAGCTCCCAATCGCGCCGCATCAGTCCCGCCAGCAGGGGCAGCAGTACGGCAGCCAGGAACATGGCCAGCAGCACATAGACCCAGCGGCGGAAGTGTCGCCGCCGACCTGCCGCCTGGCTCACGCCGCCGGAACCCCGGTACTCGGCCAGCCGAGGGCCGAAGAAGTACGTTCCCAGCGGGTTGTGCACGAACTGCTGGCCGTAGGACACCGGCGGCGCCGGTTCCAGCCAGGCTCCGCAGCTCGCGCAACGAGACCGCTCGCCCGTCGCGGGCCGGGCTGAAGGCAAAACCGAGTGGCAGTGAGGACAGTATTCCGGCATGAATCGGTTCCGTGACGGCTCCCCGTCCTGCGCTAGGATTGGGTTGACTCCTGAATCGGCCAGTCGACGTGGATCGTGGTTCCTTGCCCTGGCTGGCTGTGAATCACGGCCAGACCGCCGAACAGTCGGGCCCGTTCGCGGATACTCCGCAGTCCAAATCGTTCGCCGGGCACTGTGCGCGGTTCAAAGCCCGCGCCCTGGTCGGTGATCTCGAGTGTAATCAACGTTTCGCTCGCCGTGAGCCGCACCTGGGCTTCGCGGGTCTGGGCATGGCGAATCACATTGTTCAGGGCTTCCTGCACGACGCGGTACATGGCCCCCCGCAACCTGCCATCGATCGCCGGCAACGATCGGGGAGCCGAAAACTCCACCAGCAGGTCGTGGCGCGATTCAAGTTCGGCGATCAAATGGCGGATCGCTTCGACGATGCCGTGGTCGTCAATCACCATCGGCCGCAGGTCGCTGATCAGGCGGCGGGCTTCGGTGATGGCGCTGCGCAGCAGTTGCACGGCCTGGGTCAGCGGGTCGGACTCGGCCAGGTCGCCGGGTGCGCCGCGAGCCTGGGCGGCTTCCAGCCGCATCTTGGCCCCCACGACGTATTGCACGAACCCGTCGTGGATTTCGTGCGAGATCATTTTCCGCTCCTGCTCCTGCAATTCCAGCAGCTTGCGGAGCAGCCGCTGTTCCGACTTGAGTTTCAGTTCGCTTTCCTTCTGGGCGGTCACGTCGCGGAAAACGGCCACGCCTCCGCGCCGCCGGCCTTGCGCGTCGAGCAACGGGGTCGCGTTGACGCTGAGGCAGATCCCCTCCGGCTTGCTGGGGTTCTTGACATACACTTCCACCTCGTGCTGTTTCTCGCCCAACGCCGCTCGGCGCAACGGCAGCTCGTCTTCCGGAAACAACGTGACTTTATCGGCGCGGAACAGCCCGAAATGACGGGACCAGTCCTGGGACAGGCCTTCTTGCGGAATGACCCCCACCAGCTCCTCGGCGGCCCGGTTATAGACCAGAAACTTTCCCTGCTCACCCACCACGGCGACGCCATCGGCCATGCTCGCGATGACGCCGTCCAGAATCTGTTTTTGCTGCGCCAGTTGCTCTTGCGCCTGCCGCATCTCGGTGATGTCGCAAGCGTACAAGGTCAAACCGGCAACTTGCCCCTGTTCCATGCGGCGAGTGACCTGGGTGCTGAACCAGCGGGTGTTCCCTTGCACATCGTTAAAGTCCAGCTCATAGCGGTCCGCGACACCCGTTTCCAGGACGCGTTGGTAGCATTGCCGCATCATGTCATGGTGCCGCGGCGCCACGAACTCATACACCTCGCGTCCCACCGCGTCCCGGGTGGTGTACTCCGGCGAAGTACGGTTCGTATAGAGGATTCGCGCCTGGCAGTCCAGCAGGAGGATCACCTCCGGCGAATTCTCGGCGATGGCCCGCCAGCTCGCAACGGTCAAATGGGAAGTGGGCATGAGTTTCCCTTCGGTCGGGGGCGTTGGAAAGGGAATCCCCTCCGTCATTGACTTCGGCTATACTAAGCCCGCTGGCGGAAAGGTGACGGCTGTTTCGGGCGACCTTCGTTCGCCCGAGCCGCCGCGATCCCGCCACCACTGGCCGCCGCGCGCTGCCCCCTGTCATTTGCTTTCCATTGTAACCGTTCGGGGAGTTCCGTTCATGTCCGAGCATTCTGAATCCGAGGCCTACCGCCCGGCGGGCCAGGGCGCCGCCCCTGCCCATCCCGTCAAGGCGCGCAACACGGTCCGCATCATCCTGTTCGCCGTGTTGGGGGTGCTGCTGGTCGCCATCGCCTACGATTACCTGTACGCTCGGCGGGCCGTCGAGAAGGCGCACGCGCTGATCACGAATCTGAGCGATCAGGTGGCCGCTTCGGCCGGATCGAAGGTCCTGACCAACCAGGACATTCAGCAAGCCCTGGGACGCCGGCCCAGCGAGGTGCTCGCGGATGGCCCGTACACGGTCGAGGTGTACCGCTGGCGAGCCGGTTTGCCATGGCGGACTTACGATTACTATGTCGTCTATTCGGGCCGCGACTCGCTGCTGTTTACCACGCACTTCATGAACGAGTTTGTCAGGTCCGACACGTTGGCTCCGCCCGTGGAATGGCAAGAAGGGCAGGACGTGATACCTGGCGGGAGCACTCCCGCCCCCGATGCGGGCGGCGCGCCCGATGCGGGTGGCGCGCCCGATGAGGGTGGAACGCCAGATGCTGGCGGTGCTCCGGCCCGACCGCCCGTGGAGGGCGATGCGCCCGCGGATAACGCACCAGCGGTGGGAACGGGCCAGGCGCCGCCGGCCGCGGACCGCCCGGGCGACGGCCAGAGCGACTGAGCATCGGATGGACGCACCACAAACCGATCCGACACCGATTTTTGAGTTCTTCCGCGGCTGCTACGGTACCGAACTGCTGACGGCGGCCGTGGCGCACTTGGGCCTGTTCGAACGACTGGCCGCCGCGCCGCTGCCGGCCGAACAGTTGCGGTCCGAGCTGAAACTGCGGGAGCGGCCGTTCACGGTGCTGCTGACCGCGTTGCGAGCCATGCGGCTGGTGGAAACCGACGGCCAGAGCCATTGCCGCCTGACGGCTCTGGCCCAGGAGCACCTGGTGGCGGGCCAGCCATTCTTTGTCGGCGACTACCTGGGCCTGGCGGCCGAAAGCCCCGGCGTGCTGGAAATGGTCGAACGGCTCAGGACCAACCGGCCCGCCGGCAGCCAGGACCAGGACTCGGGAGCGGCGTTCATTTTTCGCGCGGGGCTGGAGTCGGCGATGGAGCGCGAGGCGTCCGCGCGGCACCTGACGTTGTCCTTGGCCGGCCGCGCCCGCAACGTGGCTCCCGTTCTGGCCGATCGTTTGCCCCTGGACGGAACCCGCCGACTGCTGGACGTGGGCGGCGGCACGGGGATCTACAGCATCGCCTGGCTGCAACGCCACGCGGATTTGCAGGCCGTGGTGCTGGACCGGCCTGAGGTGCTCAAGGTCGCCCGCGAGCTGGCGTTCGAATGCGGTGTGGCGGACCGCCTGGAATGCCTGCCTGGCGACATGTTTGCCGATCCGCTGCCCACGGATTGCGACGCGGTGCTGCTGTCCAACGTACTGCACGACTGGGACGTGCCGCAGTGCCGTGAATTGGTGGAGCGCTGTGCGAGCGTCCTGCCGGCCGGTGGGCGGCTGCTGATACACGACGTGTTCTTGAACGACTCGCTGGACGGACCGCTGCCGGTCGCCTTGTATTCGGCCGCCTTGTTTACGTTGACCGAGGGCCGGGCGTACAGCGAACTGGAATTCCGCGACTGGATGACTCACGCCGGTGTGCGACCGCAGCACAGAATCTCGACGCTGATTCACTGCGGCGTGCTGGCAGGGATCAAGGCGTGATGAGTTGTCAGTCGTCAGTCTTCAGTCGTCAGTTGTCAGCCGTCAGTCTTCAGTCGTCAGTCGTCAATTTGCAATTTGCAATTTGCAATCATCGGCAACCATCCACTCACCGTCCCCGCAGTTGTCGTCCGCTGGCCTGGAACCCGGGCGGATCAACGCCCTTTCGCAAATGAAGAGTGATTGACCTGAGTGTTCATTCCTTGAATCCGGAACGAAACTGCCGTGAAGCTGTTATTGGCGAGCGATCTGCATTGTGACCAGCGGGCGGCTCGGCGGCTGGTCGACCAGGCCGCGCGGCACGCGGTGGACGTCGCGGTGATTGCGGGCGACCTGGCGACGATGCGCCGCGGGTTGGAAGCAATCGTCGAGGTGCTGCGGGGGCTGCCTTGTCCGGCGGTCTTGGTGGCCGGCAACAGCGAGTCGCCCGATGAATTGCGCCGGGCGTGCGAGGCGTGGCCTGAGGCGCACGTTCTGCACGGTTCGGGTATTACCTTGGGCGGCGTGGACTTTTTCGGTCTGGGCGGAGCGGTCCCGGTGACTCCGTTCGGAGCTTGGAGTTTTGACCTGGACGAGAGCGCGGCGGGCCGGTTGCTGAAGGCGTGTCCGGCGGGCGGCGTGCTGGTCACGCATTCTCCGCCAGCGGGATGTGTGGACCGCAATCGCCAGGGTCGGAGCCTGGGCAGCCAGGCGGTGCGGGCGGCGATCGAGCGGGCGCGGCCGAGCCTGGTCGTATGCGGCCACATCCACGAATCGGCCGGCCGGCGGGAGCTGCTGGCCGGCGTGCCGGTCGTGAACGCGGGGCCGAAAGGTGTCAGGTACCTTTATGGTTGACTGGGCAATTTGAGATGCAAAAAGGTACCTGACACCTTTTCAAGGACGGAAGTCGGGCAGAATCATGGCGGTCAGGCGGTCGGGGTTGCGGATCTGCTGGCGGCTCATCCATTCGTTGGCCGCGGCGACCAGGGACTGGCCTTCGTCGCCGCCGACGATTTCCCCGCAGCGGCGGCGGGCGGCGGCGGCCAGCAGACGCATGTCGACGTCGTCCAGCATGCGGGCCGCTCGGCGGTATCCGGCGCTGGCGGTCGGCGAGTCCTGTCGAGCGGCGGCGACGGCCGCGCGAATCAGTTGCGCCAGGGCCGACGCCCAGGGGACGCGTTCCCCGTTCAGTTTTCGGGCGTCCCGGAGCGCGGCTTGCCAGAGTTGCTCGGGTTGAGGCGCGACCAGGGACGCCGCCAGGGCACAGCGGGCCCGCGACTGCAAGATGTCCACGTGGACCTGCTGGACGCGCAGCAGCATCGAGCGGCGGTAGTCGGGCCACAGGTCAGTGATGCGTTCCCAGGCTGCCTGCGGCCGGTCGGCGTACAGATCGATCAGCGTGTGGGCTAACAAGGCGTTGTGGTGTTGCACGTGAAAGTCGCCTAGCGTCCACCGCTGCTCGGCATCTTCCAGTTCCTCCAGGGCCTCGGCGGGCTGGTCGGCCGCGAGCCGATCGAGCGACATGATGTAGGTGCTGAAGTTGGTCTGCGCGTACAGGTCGCCTCGCGCCCGGGCTTCCTGCAGGCAGCGGGGGCGGCGTTGGGCCAACTCGGCCAGTTCGCCCAGGTAGGTCAGCGACCAGAGGGCGAAGGTTTGGGCCGTATCGAGTTCCCAGGCGACGCCTGTGCATTGTTCCTGCAGGACGACCTTGGCCCGGTCGCACAATTCGAGAGAGGAACGCCAGCGTCCTTGCAGGTAGGCCGCGATTCCCTTGACCAGGGTCACGATCCCAAGTGCGTGCGGGTGCCTGGCTTGATCGGCCAACCGTTCCGCCTCCGCCAGCAGGCGGGTGGTATGTCGGCGCGAGCTGGCGCCGCCCGCCGAGATATGCCCTGCTTCCCAGGCCAGGCTGCGGGCGATGCGATAGGGCTCCCCGGCGCGGAGTGCCCGGAGCAGAGTCCGCGTCTGGAATTCCGCTCCTCGGATCGGATCCACGACGCTCAGGCCCATCGTCACCGACCAGCAGGTGTCGACCATCCTGAGCTCGTCCGGTGGTACTTCGGCCTCGGTCCGCTCGGTAAACGACAGACCGCGGAGCGCCAACTGCCCTCGCCGCAGCAACATCAGCGCCACCGCCTTCAGCGGCGTGGCGGGCAGCTTGAGGTGGACCGCCTGCAGCACTTCACGGAGCGTCTCGTAACCTTCGTGCAGGTGTCCGCTGAGCACATATTGGATGGCCGCTCGCCGCTTGAGTTCCAACCGCACGTCCGGGGCTGCCTGCTCGGTTGCGGCCAGAAACGCGCGGGCCGCCTCCGCGCCCCGCCCGGCATTGGCCAGGGCGTCGCCCAGGTTCACTCGCAGTCGCTGGACGCCGTCGGCCGAGGGACGCAGTTCGATCGCCCGCTGGTACAGTTTGGCGGCCCGATCGAAGGCCAAGGCCGCCAGCGCGCGATCCGCGGCCAGAGCGTACCAGGCCCCGGCTCGTTCGTGTTGTCGCGCCTGGTGGTAGTGCACCGCCAGAAACTCGGCGTGCACCGCCAGCAGTTCGGCGTCGCCGCCGGCCGAGCGTTCCAGGGCCGACGCCAGACGCAGGTGGATTCTCTGCTGTGCCTCCTCCGGCAAGTGGTGGATGATCGCCTCCCGGACCTTGTCGTGATACGTCTCGACGACCGGCGTCTTGCCGCCGATCGTGGTCACCAGATGCTCGGTCTGCAACCGTGCCAGCAAGGCGGGACCTTGCGCGCGCACGTCGGCCGCTTCGAACAGGTGCGCCAGGGTCAGCGGCTGGCCGGCGACGGCGATGTATTCCAGCAGCCGTTGCGCGTCCGATTCGGGCAGGCGGTTGACGCGGGCCCACAGGACTTCGTCCAGTTGCAGGCGCGGCCGGCCGTCGCGAGCGCCCGCGATCTCGGCCCCGGTTTGCACGTGCCGCACCAGTTCGGCCACGTAGAACGGATTGCCTGCGGATTCGTGGGCAATATCTTCCGCGTGCTGCCGGTTTCGCTGGTCGCCGTCGCCCAGCAGCGAGAGGGCCAGTTCCAGTGCCTCGGGCGGTTCCAGCGGTTCCACTTCCAGTTCCCGTTCGTCCACTGGGCGAGCCTGCTTGCCGCGCAGCTCGGACAGCCTCGTCAGAAACAGGCTCGTGTCGCGTTCGTCGGTCCGGTAGCTGGCCAGAAACAGCAGGGGCGGGGAGTCGGGCGGCAACAGCACTTCGAACATCAGCGCCGCGCTGTCGGCGTCGCCCCACTGCAGGTCGTCGATGCAGAGCACCAGCCGCGTGCGGCTGGCGATCTTTCCCAGCAGGTCCCGCAAGGCGCGAAACGCGCGGTTCCGCAACCGCTGCCGGTCGCCCGTCGCGTCCTCGCTGGTTCCCAGGGCTTGAATCGCCTCCACCTGTCTCAAGACGGGGAACATGCCGGCCAGCGCCGCGATGTCGGGCGTGAGCAGCTCCTCCACCTCGCGTTTGGGCAAGCGGAGCAGATGCCGGCCGAGATCATCGATCAGGCTGTCCACCGCCTTGAAGCGGACCGACTCGCGTTCATAGCAGCGGCCCCGCAGCACCACCGTTTCCTTGTCGTGCGACAAGTCCGTCAAGAAGTGCTCCAGCAGAACGCTCTTGCCTTGCCCTGAACGGCCATGGACCTGCATCGTCACGGTGCGGCGCTGCTGCCGCAGTTCGGCAAACGCCGCTTGCAAGGCGTCCAGGTGCCGCTGCCGGCCGAACAGCCGCGTGTCGTCCAGCAGACGCGGCGCCGTGGGCGGCAGCGGGATGTCCAGCAGCCGGAACAGTTCCTCCCGGCTGGGACGGTCCTGGGGCCGCCGCTGCAGCAGCCGGACACAAAGGTCGTTCAAGTCGTCCGGAACGCCGGAAACCAGCTCGCGGGGCGGCGGCGGATCGCGAGCCTCCTTGTCCAACACCACGCGGACCAGGCTTCCCGTGAACGGCGGGCGGCCCGTGAGTGCTTCGTACAGCATCACGCCGACGGAGTACCAGTCGCCGGCCCAGCTCACCTTTCCCGTTCGGCTCTGTTCGGGCGGAAGGTATTGGGCGGTCCCCATCAGCGATGGTGACGCCTCTTCGTGATTCGAACCGCCAAGCATCTGCACCGCCAGCCCGAAGTCCAGCACGACCAGCCGGCCCTGGGGCGTGATCAGCACATTGGATGGCTTCAGATCACGGTGCAGCACACCGCAGCAATGCAGGGCGTCGACGCCCACGACCAACTGCGGCAGCACCAGTCTCAGCCGCTCCAGTTGCTCGCTGCCGAGCGGCCGGGCGGCGGGCGATGCGTGCGAATCCGATGATTCCGGTGGCACCGAGGGCTCGGTCGGGCCAAACTCCACGTACTGTTGGAAGTTCGGACCTTCGATCAGTTCCATCGTGAAGAAGTACGTGGATTCGTCATCCGCGAACAACTCGAACAGCCGCACCAGGTTCTCATGGCTGATGCTTTGTACGGCCCGGAACTCATCCTTAAAGCGTTTGAGCCAGGCCGGCTCGACGCGACTGAGCAGCTTCAGGGCCACCACGTGGTTTCGGCGGCTATCGCGAGCCCGATACACGATGCCGGTCGCCCCGCGTCCCAGCTCGGCCAGAATCTCGTAATGGGCAATTTCGCGGGGTGGTGGGTCAACCACGTGACGGGAAGCATTGGAGGTGAGTGATGGCCCGGGGGGTCAGCGGTGCTGGTCAGGGACGCGAGTTTCGTGCAGAATCAGGCCGTCCCCACTCGTCCGCGTTGGCCCACCAAGCATACCGTTCTGGGGGCCGGCCCGCAATTCGACCCAGGTGACTCCGGAGACCAAATGCATGTTGGATGCCCTCTCGCTGCTCAAGGAACTGGACGACCAGGACATCGAATGGATCCTGGAGGCTGGCGACGAACGGCAGGTGATTGCCAGCACGGTCGTCATCCGGGAGGGGACGCAGCCCGACGCCCTGTATTTCGTGCTGGAGGGCCTGCTGGGGATCACGGTGACGGCGACCGGCGACAAGCAACTGGCGACGCTTGGACCCGGCGAGCTGGTCGGCGAGATTTCGCTGCTGGAAGACCGCCCGGCGACCGCCACCGTATCGGCCGTGGAGAACTCGCTGCTGCTGGCCGTTCCTCGCACCCAGTTGCTCGACAAGCTGGAGCACGACCCGCGCTTCGCCGCGCACGTGTACAAGTCGTTCGCCCTGATTTCCAGCCGCCGGCTGCGGGAACGGGTCGGCACCTTGGGCCAACTCCTGCAGGCCAAGGCCACCACCGACCGCGTGGTGGCCAGCCACTGGGGCCGGATGGACGAGGCGATCGATCAATTCAAGGCCTTTCTGCAGCAGTTGGAGGAGGCCGCCCGCCAGCACCAGGGACAGGTGCCCCGCGACCTGGCCGACGAAGCCCTGGTCCGGTTCCGCCAGTTCTGCCAGTTCATCAACGACCAGGTGGGCGAGTCGGCGACGCTGGACGAGCATGTCAAGGAAGACCTGGGGCGGCAACTGAAACGAGAAATCCTGCCCTACCTGTTGCTGACCCAGACCGCCGAGCGCTGCTACTCCAAGCCCCGCGGATACGCGGGCGACTTTCTCTCGATCGAACAGATCTACCAGAACCGCCCGTCGGGTTCCGGCCGGATCGGGCCGTTGCTGGACGAGTGTTTTCTGAACGAGCCGGCGGCCAAGGCGGTGCGGAACCGCCGCGGCCTGCTGGCCGAACAGATCGGCCAGACGCTGCGGCAGTCCGGAAACCAGCCGGCGCGAATCACCAGCCTGGCCTGCGGGCCCGCACAGGAACTGTTCGATGTGCTGCAGTCCCATCCCGCTCGACCGCCGGTCGCCACGCTGATCGACATTGACGTGCAGGCACTGGAGTTCGTCAACGCGCGGGCCGAGCAGTTGGGACTGCGCAGCCACCTGCACACGATCAACGGCAACCTGGTGTACCTGGCCACCGGCCGCACGCGACTCGAACTGCCGCCGCAGCACCTGGTATACAGCATCGGGTTGATCGACTACTTCAACGACAAGTTCGTGCTCAAATTGATGGACTACGCTCACGGTCTGCTGGCCCCCGGCGGCCGGTTGATCCTGGGCAACTTCCACCCTCGCAACGGCACCAAGGCGCTGATGGACCACATCCTGGAGTGGCGGTTGATCCACCGCACCGAGGAGGACATGAACCGGCTGTTCGCGGCGTCGCGGTTCCAGCGGCCGGCGACGCGGATCCTGTTCGAACCGGAAGGGGTGAACCTGTTCGCGGAGTGCGTCAAGCCGTAGGTAAAGTGCGCTAAGCCGCGCGGGGCCAGCGACTTAGGTCACGCGCGTGGCGGAGCGGGCGGCACTGCCGTACAATCGGGTCCGAAGGGCCAAGGTTTCCCGGCAAGCCTCTCTCACGATGGACCGACGGCATGACGCAATCCCGTTCTTTCGTTCATTTGCATTGTCACAGCCACTATAGCCTGTTGGACGGTGCCGGTTCGATCGGCCGCCTGGTGGCCCGTGCCAAACAGCACGGCATGAACGCGCTGGCGCTGACCGACCACGGCAATCTGCACGGGGCGCTGGAATTCTACCGCAAGGCCCGCGAGGCGGGGATCAAGCCGATCGTAGGCTACGAAGCGTACATCGCGCCGGGCAGCCGGTTCGATAAGTCGGCCGGCCGGATGAAGGAGGCCAGCTACCATCTGACGCTGCTGGCCAGCAACCGCACCGGCTTCCAGAACCTGATCAAGCTGGCTTCGGCCGCGTTCCTGGAAGGCTTCTACTTCAAGCCGCGGATCGACAAGGAACTGCTGGCGGCGCACCACGAGGGGCTGGTCTGTCTGAGCGGCTGTGTGTCCAGCGAGTTCAGCCGGGCCCTGCTGCGCGGGCAAGCGGGGGATGAGGACCTGGCCGAGGCGATCGAGGTGGCGCAGTGGTTCCACCGGCTGTTCGGCGACCGCTACTACATCGAGATCATGAACAACGGGATCGACATCCAGCGACAGGCGATGCTGGGTTCGCTGGACGTGGCCCGCAAGCTGGGCCTGCCGCTGGTCGCCACCTGCGACACGCATTATGTCGATCCGGATGACGCCGAAGCCCAGGACGTGATGCTGTGCATCAACACGGGGAAATTCCGCACCGACACCAGCCGCATGCGGATGGACGGCAACGAGTATTACCTGAAGACTCCGGAGGAAATGTATCAGGCGTTCACGGGGCACGAGGATGCGGTCGAGCGGAGCCAGCAGATCGCCGACCAGGTGGACCTGGAACTGGAGCTGGGCAAGCGGCACTTTCCCACCTACGGCGTGCCGGCGGGCCAGACGGCCGAGCAGTTCCTGCGCGAGCTGTGCCTGGAAGGGCTGCGCCAGCGGTACGCGGACCAGCCGGAAATGTGCCGCGACGGCCAGTTGCAGCCGGTGGTCCTGGAGCGGCTGGAGCGGGAACTGTCGGTGATCAATAAGCTGGGGTTTCCCAACTACTTCCTGATCTGCTGGGACTTTGTCCGCGAGGCGCGGCGGCAGGCGATTCCCGCGACCGCTCGCGGTTCGGGCGTCGGCGCGCTGGTCTGCTACGCGCTGTACCTGAGCCACGTCTGTCCGATCAGCTACGGGCTGCTGTTCGAGCGGTTCCTGGACGAGAACCGGCTGGAAGCTCCCGACATCGACATCGACTTCTGCAAGGATCGCCGGGGCGACGTGATCCGGTACGTGAAGGAGAAGTACGGCGCGGCGAATGTGGCTCAGATCGGCACCTTCGGCACCCTGGCCGCCCGGGCGGCCATCAAGGACGTGGGCCGCGTGCTGGGCATCCCCCTGCCGCGCGTCAACCAGGTCACGGCCATGGTGCCCGAACAACTGGGCATCTCGCTGAAGAAGGCCCTGGAGACCAGCGAAGAGCTGAAGCAAGCCTACGACAACGACGCGGAAGTCCGCGAGCTGCTGGACCTGGCGATGCGGATCGAGGGCCTGGCCAGGAACGTGGGGACCCATGCGGCGGCGGTCGTCATCGCCGACCGCCCGCTGACGGAATACGTGCCGCTGGGCCGAGTGACCGGCAAGGACGACATCATCACGCAGTGGTCGATGGGCGACGTCGAGGCGGCCGGTCTGCTGAAGATGGATTTCCTCGGACTGCGCAACCTGACCATTCTCCGCAAGGCCGTCGACCTGATCGAACAAACCACCGGCCAGCAGCTCGACCTGCACCGCCTGCCGCTGGACGACAAGGCCACGTTCGCCCTGCTGTGCCGCGGCGAGACCAAGGGTGTGTTCCAACTGGAAAGCGGCGGGATTCGCGACCTGCTGCAAAAGATGAAGCCGGACCATTTCCGGGACATCATCGCCACCAATGCCCTGTACCGGCCCGGCCCGCTGGAAGGCGGCATGGTCCGGGATTATGTCGAAGTGAAACACGGCCGGCAGCGGGCCGAGTACAAGCATCCGGTGCTCAAGGACATCCTGGAGGAGACCAACGGCGTGATGGTCTACCAGGAGCAGGTGATGCAGATCCTGAATCGCCTGGGCGACATCCCGCTGGCCGCCGCCTACACCTGCATCAAGGCGATCAGCAAGAAGAAGGAAGCGCTGATCAACCAGAACCGCGAACAGTTTCTCCTGGGCGCCACGTCCCGCGGGCTGACCGACAAGGAAGCGAGCGAGTTCTGGGACATGATCGCCAAGTTCGCCGGTTACGGCTTCAACAAGTGCGTGGTCGGTCAGACGCGGATCGTGGATGCGGAAAGCGGCCGGCCGACGACGGTCGAGCAACTGTTCCTGGGCGGCGGCCAGTTCACCATTCACGCCCTGGGGGACGATGGCCGCCTGCGGCCGCGGCGCGTGGTCGATGTCGTCTGGAATGGCCGCCGGCCCGTGTATCGCTTGACGACTCGCCAAGGCCGCAGCCTGACAGCCACGGCCAACCACCCGCTGCGGACCGCTGGCGGGTGGACGCTGCTGGGACAGCTTCGGCCCGGCGATCGGATCGCCGCGGGCCTGCTGCCGGGTTTCGACGTGGACTGTGACGGCGACGACCAGCCTGGCGGCAACGACCTGGCTGCCTGCTGGCGGCCAGCAGCCGGTTCGTCCGCCTGTGCCGTGGCCGCGTCGCCGTTGCGGCAGGCAATGGCTGCCGCCAGCGGTTCGGCGTCGGCCGCGGCGATTGCCTGGGACGAGGTGTGTTCGGTCGAGCCGGCGGGGGTCGAGGACACCTACGACCTGGAAGTGGAAATCGACCACAATTTCGTGGCCGAAGGGCTGGTGGTGCACAACTCCCACTCGACCGCCTACGCCCTGATCGCGTACCAGACGGCGTATTTGAAGGCCCACTATCCGGTCGAGTTCATGGCGGCCCTGCTGTCGGGCGATATCCCGGCGCGGAATTTCAAGACCAAGGACTCGCTGGTCGAGCACCTGGAGGACTGCGAGCGGATGGGCGTCAAGGTCAGTCCGCCGGACGTCAACAGCTCGGACGCCGACTTCACCGTGGTCGACGGCAAGATCCTGTTCGGGCTGTCAGCCATCAAGGGTTGCGGCGGCGGGACGGCCGACGCGATCAGTGCCGCCAGGCGGCGGGACGGTGCGTTCCGCGACCTGTTCGATTTCTGCGAGCGGGTGGATGCATCCGATTGCAACAAGGCCACGATCGAGACGTTGATCAAGGCCGGCGCGTTTGACTCGCTGGGAGCCCGCCGCGCGCAGCTCATGGCCGTCGTGGACCGGGCGCTGCAGGCGGGAGCCTCCGCCTTGGCCGATCGACGCAGCGGGCAGAAGAGCCTGTTCGGCGATCTGGACGAAGAGCCCGGACAGGGGGCGGCGGCGGTGAGTTTGCCGGATCTGCCCGAATTTGAGGAGCGCGAGCGGCTGCTGATGGAGAAGGAGGTTCTGGGTTTCTACCTGTCGAGCCATCCGCTGGCCGAATACGAAAAAACGCTGGCCACGTATTGTTCGCACACCACGGCCACGCTGGCCGGGTTGCCGGATCGCGCCGAAGTGGTGCTCGGCGGCATGCTCTCGGCGATCAAGCTGGCTCACACCAAGAACCCCCGGCCCGGCGCGCCTTCCAAGTACGCCAACTTCGATCTGGAGGACATGGCGGGGGCGATCCGCTGTATCTTGTGGCCCGACAGTTTCCAGCAGTATGGCGAACTGGTCAAACAGGACGCGATTCTGGTGATCCGCGGCAGCCTGGACTATCGCGGCGGAGACGAGGCCAACCTGATTGTGGACGAACTGATTCCGCTCGACCAGCTCGACTCGCGGTACACCAACGGGATGGTGATCCGGATCGTGCAGGATCGGTACCAGCCGGACATTCTGCGCAAGGTCCGGGAGATTGTGCGGGCCTATCCGGGCAACTGCCAGTTGGAGTTGCTGCTGTGCCTGGAAGACGGTCAGCGAGCCCATTTGCGGGGGGGGATGCGGATCGAGGTGTCGTTGCAGTTGCGCCAGCGGCTGGACGATCTGCTGGGTCCGGGCAACTACCAACTGATGACCAGTTCGGCCCGGACGGCTGGGGCCAACGGCGGCGGCGCTCGTCGCCGGCCGGCCACCCGCAAGGTCTGAACGTCTGCGGCGGCCCTCCGATTCCACCGGATCTGCCGATGCCAACAGCCATGCCGGCCGGCCAGACTGCGGTGCCACTGAGGGATTCCACTGTTTTCTTGCCTGAGTTCGGGCGGGGAATTAAGATGAATGGGCGGGGCGCTGCCGCATCGGGGCGGTGGGCTTTTGCCGCGTTTGGCGGCAGTCGGTGTCCGGGCGGCATTTCTTCGAGGCGACGGAGACGAGGTACGACCTTATGTTACGGCAAGATTGGCGGTTTCGCTCGGCGGCCTCTCGGACCCTCCTGGGATTGGCCACCCTGTCTTTGGCGCTTCTGACTACCAGCCCCGTGGGGGCCCAGTTCGGGGGCGGCGGCTTCGGA
>JAGFJK010000443.1 GCA_024102795.1 Pirellulaceae bacterium | reverse complement strand
CGCGCACGTACAGGCGAACGGATTCGGCGAGCGGGGGGCGTCAGCCCCCTGTTTCTCCGGCGCCGCGATCAAACCAAACGGGCTACACGGGCTGGAAGCCCATGCTACCCCTGTTTCTCCGGCGTCGCGCCCGCATGGGCGAACGGATTCGGCGAGCGGGGGGCGTCAGCCCCTTGTTTCTCCGACGCCGCGATTAAACGAAACGGGCTACACGGGCTGGAAGCCCATGCTACCCTACGGATGGCGCGCTACGAGAATTCCAGGATCGGCTGGTCCACGGCCAGCGTGTCGCCGACGGCGGCCAGCACCTTGGACACAGTTCCGTCGCGTTCCGCCGCCAGCACGTTTTCCATCTTCATGGCTTCGACCACCACCAGGTGCTGGCCCGCCTGCACCTCGTCGCCCGGCTGAACTTTGACCTGAGTCAACAGGCCGGGCATGGGCGAAAGCAGAAACCGCGACATATCGGGGGGCGGTTTCAGGGGCATCCGCGAGATCAGCTCGGCGGCCCGCGCCGACAAGACCTTCACGTCCACCTGGGAACCCCAGTGGAACAGGCGGTAGACCATGTTGCGCCGTTCGACCTGCATGCACACGTCCTGGCCGTTGATCGTGCCGCGAAAGATCGGCTGGCCGAACTGCCAGTCGCTGAGCACGCGGTAGGCGGCGCCGTTGTAGTGCACGTCTTGCCCGCCCTCGACGGGCACGACCACCACGGGGTGGTGCTGGCCGTTCCACATCACCACCCAGTGGTCATCCACCGTCCGTTCGTAGCCCGGCAACTGGCCGCTGATCCGGGCGGCCCGTTCGCGGTAGCGGCGGTGGATGGCGGCGGCCGTGGCGATCAGCAGTGCGGGTTCGTCGTGCACCACGTCGGCCGCATGGAAGCCTTGCGGATACTCCTCGGCGATCAGGTTCGTACTGAGCCGGCCCTCGCGGAACCGGGGGTGTTCCACCAGCGCGGCGAGAAAGCTGATGTTGTGCGACACGCCGCGGATGGTGAACTCGTTCAAGGCCGCCCGCATCCGCTGGATGGCCTCCTCGCGGTCCGCTCCGCTGGTGATCAGCTTGGCGATCATCGGATCGTAGTACATCGACACCTCGCCCCCTTCGTAAATCCCCGTGTCGACGCGCACGCCGGGGGATTCGGTGGGGGGCAGATAGCGGACCAGCCGGCCGATCGAAGGCAGAAAGCCGCGGAACGGATCCTCGGCGTAGACGCGGGCCTCGATGGCCCAGCCGTGCCGCGGCACTTCGTGCTGCTCAAGCGGCAGGCGCTCGCCGGCGGCGATGCGGATCATCCACTCGACCAGGTCGAGTCCGGTGACCAGTTCGGTGACCGGATGCTCCACCTGCAGCCGCGTGTTCATCTCCAGGAAGTAGAAGTTCCGCCGCGGGTCGACGATGAACTCCACGGTGCCGGCCGATCGATACTGGACGGCGCGGGCCAGCGCCACCGCCTGCTCGCCCATCCGGGCGCGGGTGTCCGGGTCGAGAAACACCGAGGGCGCTTCCTCGATCACCTTTTGATGGCGCCGCTGCAGCGAGCATTCCCGCTCGCCCAGGTGCAGCGTGTTTCCCTGACTGTCGGCCAGCACCTGGATTTCGATATGCCGCGGCTCGTCGATGTATTTCTCGATGAACACCCGCTCGTCGCTGAAGCTCGCCCGCGCCTCGTTGCTGGCCCGCTGGAAGCCGTCCCGGCACTGGTCGTCGTCGCGGGCGATGCGCATCCCCTTGCCGCCGCCGCCGGCGCTGGCTTTGAGCATCACGGGGTAGCCGATTTCGCGGGCGATGCGCACCGCATGGTCGGCGTCGCGGATCACGTCGGCGTGTCCGGGCACCGTGCTGACTCCGGCTTGCCGCGCGAGACGCTTCGAGGTCAGCTTGTCGCCCATGCTGGTGATGGCGTGGACGTTCGGGCCGATGAACACCAGCCCGGCTTCCTCCAGCCGCTGGGCGAAAACGGCATTTTCGGACAGGAAACCGTAGCCCGGATGCACCGCCTGGGCCCCGGTCTGGCGGCAGGCGTCCAGCAGCCGGTCGATCGCCAGGTAGCTTTCCGTCGACGGTGGCGGGCCGATGCAGACCGCCTCGTCGGCCTGCAGCACGTGCAGGGCATCCTTGTCGGCGGTGGAGTAGACGGCGACCGTGCGGATGCCCATTCGCCGAGCGGTGCGGATCACGCGGCAGGCAATCTCGCCGCGGTTGGCAATCAGGATTTTCTCGAACATCGGCAGCCCCTCAGGTGTCGATCTGCAGTCCGGCGAGCCGCGAGGGAATTACAGCGGAATGTTGCCGTGTTTGCGCCACGGGTTCTCCAGTTTCTTGGTGCGGAGCATGGCCAGCGACCGGCAGACGCGCTGCCGCGTGTCGCGGGGCGTGATCACGTCGTCGATGAAGCCGCGGCGGCCGGCGATGAACGGGTTGGCGAACTTGTGGCGGTACTCCTCGGTCAATTCGGCGATTTTCGCCTCGTCCCCCAGCTCCTTGCGGAAGATGATTTCGACGGCCCCCTTGGGACCCATCACGGCGATCTCGGCGCTGGGCCAGGCCAGGTTCACGTCGCCGCGCAGGTGTTTCGAGGCCATCACGTCGTAGGCGCCGCCGTAGGCCTTGCGGGTGATCAGCGTGATCTTGGGCACCGTCGCCTCGGCGTAGGCGTACAGCAGCTTGGCGCCGTGCTTGATGATCCCGCCGTACTCCTGCGCGGTGCCTGGCAGGAACCCCGGCACGTCGACCAGCGTGATGATCGGGATGTTGAAACAGTCGCAGAAGCGGACGAAGCGGGCCGCCTTGATCGAACTCTTGATGTCCAGGCAACCGGCCAGCACCATCGGCTGGTTGGCGACGACGCCCACCGGATGGCCTTCCATGCGGGCGAAGCCCACCACGATGTTGCGGGCGTGCTCCGGCTGCAGTTCGAAGAAGTCCGTGTCGTCGACGATCTTGAGGATCAGTTCCTTGATGTCGTACGGTTTCGTCGGGCTGTCGGGCACCAGCGTGTCGAGCGACGGCTCGCAGCGGCTGGCCGGGTCGGGCGTGGGCCGATACGGCGGCGGCTCGCGGTTGTTGGCCGGCAGATAGTTGATGAAGCGGCGGAGCATGAGCAGCGCCTCGCCGTCGTCCTCAAAGGCCCGGTCGGCCACTCCGGAACGAGTCGCATGCGTCACCGCTCCACCCAGCTCCTCGGCCGTCACCGTCTCGTGCGTCACGGTTTTGACCACGTCGGGTCCCGTGACGAACATGTACGAACTGTCCTTGACCATGAAGATGAAGTCGGTCATCGCCGGCGAGTAGACCGCGCCGCCGGCGCAGGGTCCCATGATCAGCGAGATCTGCGGGACCACGCCGCTGGCCAGCACGTTCCGTTGAAAGACCTCGGCATATCCAGCCAGCGACGCCACGCCCTCCTGGATCCGGGCCCCGCCCGAATCGTTCAGGCCGATCACCGGAGCGCCGACCTTCATGGCGTGGTCCATGATCTTGCAGATCTTTTCGGCGTGGGCCTCGGACAGCGAACCGCCCAGCACGGTGAAGTCCTGGCTGAACACGAACATCACGCGGCCGTTGATCGTGCCGTAGCCGGTCACCACGCCGTCACCGGGAATGCTCTGCCGGTCCATGCCGAAGTCCACGCAACGGTGCTCGACGAACATGTCCCACTCCTCGAACGTGCCGGGGTCGAGCAGCAGTTCGATGCGTTCGCGGGCCGTCAGCTTGCCCTTGGCATGCTGCGCGGCGATCCGCTGAGGGCCGCCACCCAGTTCGGCCGCCGCCCGCTTTTCGGTTAGTTGTCGGACGATGTCTTGCATGGTGCGTGGTTCCGTGTCCCGCGAGGGTCCCAGTCGTTCCGGACTCCATTACAGGGAAATGCGCCGCCGCTGAAGCAGCTCCAGGATCTCGCCGGCGGCGTCGGGGATGCGGGTTCCGGGACCGAAGATGGCCGCCACCCCGGCCGCCCGCAAGGCCCCGTGGTCCCCGGGCGGGATCACGCCGCCGCAGACCACCAGCACCTCGTCGGCTCCCTCCCGCCGCAGGCCGTCAATCAGTTGCGGCACCAGCGTATTATGGCCGGCGGCCTGCGACGAGACGCCGATCACGTGGACGTCGTTTTCGATCGCTTGCCGCACCACTTCGTCGGGCGTCTGGAACAGCGGGCCGATGTCCACGTCGAACCCGATGTCGGCCAGCGCCGTGGCGATCACTTTCGCTCCCCGGTCGTGACCGTCCTGGCCCAGCTTGGCGACCAGCACCCGCGGCCGGCGGCCCTCCTCGGCCGCGAACGCCTCGACCTGCCGCCGCAGGTCCGCCAGCCCGTCATCCTGGTCGTAGGCCGCCGCGTACACGCCGTGAACCGACTGCGTGACCGCCCGATGCCGGCCATAGACGCTCTCCAGGCAACCCGAGATTTCGCCGACCGTAGCCCGAGCGCGAGCGGCCTCGACGGTCAGTTCCAGCAGACTGCCGCGGCCGTCCCGGGCGGCCTGGGCGAGCGCCTCGAGCGCCTGGCGGCAGGCCGCGTCGTCCCGCTCGCTCCGGACCCGCTCCAGCCGCCGCACTTGAGCGTCCCGGACCGCCGAGTTGTCGATGTTCAGGATCTCCACCGGCGACTCGTCGCTCGACTGGTACTTGTTCACGCCCACGATCACCTCCTCGCCGCGGTCGATCCGGGCCTGGCGGCGAGCGGCCGCTTCCTCGATCTTCAGCTTGGGCAGCCCCGCCTCGACCGCCCGCGTCATGCCGCCCAGCGCCTCCACCTCGCCAATCAGCACCCGCGCCTCGCGGACCAGCGCGCCGGTCAGGCTTTCCAGGTAATACGAACCACCCAGCGGATCCACGACCCGCGTGACTCCCGTCTCCTCGGCGATCACGAGCTGCGTGTTGCGGGCGATCCGGGCCGAGAAGTCGGTGGGCAGGGCCAATGCCTCGTCGAATGAGTTGGTGTGCAGCGACTGGGTCCCGCCCAGCACGGCCGCCAGCGCCTCGATCGTCGTGCGAATGATGTTCGTGTACGGTTCCTGGCTGGTCAAGCTGACTCCGGACGTCTGGCAATGCGTGCGGAGCATCAACGAGCGGGGATCGGACGGCTGAAACTCATCCCGCATCAGCGTGGCCCACAACAGGCGGGCGGCCCGCAGCTTGGCGATCTCCATGAAGAAGTTCATGCCAATGCCGAAGAAGAACGACAGCCGCGGAGCGAACTGGTCCACGGCCAGGCCCGTCGAGCGGGCGGCCCGCACGTACTCGATGCCGTCCGCCAGCGTGTAGGCCAGCTCCTGCACGGCCGTCGCCCCCGCTTCCTGCATGTGATAGCCGGAGATGGAAATCGAATTGAAGCGGGGCATCCGCCGGGCCGTGTAGCCGATGATGTCGGCCACGATCCGCATCGACGGTTCCGGCGGATAGATGTACGTGTTGCGAACCATGAACTCCTTCAGGATGTCGTTCTGCAGCGTTCCCGACAACCGCTCCTGCGGCACGCCCTGCTCCTGGGCCGCCACGATATACATGGCCATCACCGGCAGCACGGCGCCGTTCATGGTCATCGAAACCGACATCCGGTCCAGCGGGATGCCGTCGAACAGGATCTTCATGTCCTCGACCGAATCGACCGCCACGCCCGCCTTGCCCACGTCGCCCACGACGCGGGGATGGTCCGAATCGTAACCGCGATGCGTGGCCAGATCGAAGGCAATGGAAAGTCCCGTTTGACCGGCCGCCAGATTGCGGCGATAGAAGGCGTTGGACTCCTCGGCGGTCGAGTAGCCGGCGTACTGCCGCACCGTCCACGGTCGTCCGGCATACATGGTGGCTCGCGGACCGCGGACAAACGGCGGGAATCCGGGCAGCGTGTCGGCCCAGCTCAGGCCCGCCAGGTCCTCGGCGGTATACAACGGCCAGACCTGAATCCCTTCCGCGGTCCGCCACGCCAGGTCGTCCGGAGTTCGGCCGGACAGCTCCTCCCCGACCAGCGCTTCCCAATCCTCCCGGCCATGCTCAGCGAACTCGGCCATCGCGCAGTCTCCTCAACAAGGCGGCCTCCTCCTCTTCCCGAGCGGACCGTTCCATGCCGCCCGCCGCGGCCGCCGCTTCCAGCAAGCGATCCTCGTCCGATCGGGGAGGCACGGACGGATTCTCCCGCGCCGGACGCTGCTGGGCTTCGAGCTGCCGGAGGCGGTCTTCCAGCTCCTCGACGCGCCGAGCCAGCTCGGTCTCGCGCTGCGAAGGACCAGCTTGCCCGGCCCCGACACTGTTTTGCCCGGCAGCCACAGGGCCAGCATCAGGCCCCCCGGCCTCTGCTTCCTCTCCTGCCTCGCCCGCAGCGCCCGCCGTGCCCGTTCGGGGGCGGATGCCGTCCAGCCAGGCGCGGACCCAGTGCATCGGCCCGCTCGTGCCGTGCCGCTGCAGGTACTCGAGATAGGTCAGCGAATGCCGGAAGTAGTCCCGCAGGAAACCGGACATCACCTCGTTCGAACGCAGGATGAAGTGCAGCATGTCCACGGGAAACAGCAACATCTTTTCCGGGTAGCGGTCGAGAATGATCCGCGTCAGCACGACCCGCGTCAGGTCCTCGTCGGTTTGGCTGTCGCGAATCTCCACCTGCTGCCCCGCCTGAACCAACTGCTCGATCTCCTCCAGTGACACATAGCGGCTGTCCTGGCGGGAATAAAAGCGGCGGTTGGGATAACGGCGAATCTGCACCTTGTCGCTCATCGCACTCGGCCTCCGCAAGCTGCTTCCAGGGCCGGACCGCCGGCCGCCCGCCGATTGATTTTAACACAGTTCTTGACGCTTGTGCGAGACGAAATCTTGCGTTTGCACAAAAAAGTCGCGAACTTGTCGCCAACAAAGCCACTTTTCCTGTTGTTTGTGGCTCAAACAAACTTTGTGCACTTGCAGCATTTATGGGTTGACTTCGGGTTGAGTGCAACCGATAATGAGGGCAATGGGGGCTGCGGTGAGCCAGAGGAGGCGAGACCTTGGCGCATTGGCACAAAGGCCCGATGGGACCCGGAAGCACTGAGTTTTGGGGGAGCATGTCATGAGCGAGAACACGGGGAGCCTGTTGTTTGAAGAGGTGTTTGCCAACGTCCGCAAGGCGGCCGAGGCCAATCTGAAGATGCAGCAGGAGGTGTTTCGGCAATGGACCAGCATGTGGCCGGGCATGCCCACGCCGCAGTCGGTCTGGGTCGACAAGATGCGGGACTTCCAGAAGCAGTGGACGCACACCGTCTCGGATCTGGCTCACCGCCACAAGGACGCCGTCGACCGGCAGTACCAGGCGGCCCTGGAATCGCTGGACGCCGCCCTGCGGGTGTCCGAATCCAGCAATCCGGAGGAGTTCCGCCGCCGCTCCGAGCAGCTCTGCCGCAAGTCGATCGACTGCATGCGGGAGTTGTCCGAGGCTCAGATCAAGGAGTTTCAGGACGCGGTCAGCAAGCTGACCGAGGTGGTCACGAAGGTCGGCACGTAGGCCTCCGGGCCAGCCCAAGGCACGTCGCCGCCGTTGGTGGGAACGACTGCCCCAGTCGTTCAGTAGGTGGAACGACTGTCCCAGTCGTTCTGTAGCTGAAACGACTGTTCCAGTCGGTCAGTTGGTGGAACGACTGTCCCAGTCGTTCGCCTGACAGGCCGGCGGCCTGTCACCAGCGCCCTGTGCGACGCGCACCACGCTGGTTTTGCCATTCGCAATTTACTCCGAGGAGTGACATCGATGAAGATCCAAGACAAGGTGGCGTTGATCACCGGCGCCGGCAGCGGGATCGGTCAGGCGGTGGCTCGGGAGCTGGCCAAGCGGGGCGCTCGCACCGTCGTGCTGGTGGACCGGCGGGACCAGGTGTACGAGCTGGCCGAGATGATCAACAAGGAAGCGGGCCGTGTGGTGGCGGAGCCCAAGGTGGGCGACGCCACGAACGACACGTTTCGCACTCAGGTCTACGACGAGGTCACGGCGCAGCAGGGAGTGGTGTCGATCTGCGTCCCCGCGGCGGGGATCACGCGCGACGCGCTGGCGGTTCGTTTGGACAAGGAATCCGGCAAGGCCGAACCGTATTCCGTCACCACCTTCCGCGAGGTGCTGGAGGTGAACCTGATCGCCCCCATTTACTGGGCGATCGAGATGGTGGTTCGCATCGCCGAGAGCCGGGCGGCTCGCGGGCTGAAGCGGTGGAGCCCGGAGGAAGGAATCGAGGGCGCCGTGGTGTTCATCGGGTCGGTGTCGTCGCAGGGGAACAAGGGGCAGATTTCGTACGCCACGACGAAGGCCGGACTGGAAGGCGCCGCGGCCACGCTGACCAAGGAAGCGATGTTCTACGGAGTCCGCTGCGGGATTATTCACCCCGGATTCACCGACACGCCGATGGTCCGCAAGATGGGCGACGAGTACATCGAAAAGTACATCCTGCCGTACACGCAGTTGCGGCGTTTGATTCGTCCCGATGAAATCGCCGACGCGATCTGCTTCATGATTTCCAATTCGGCCGTCAGCGGCGAGCTGTGGGCCGACGCCGGCTGGCATCCGCCGGCCTGAGCGGCTGGGCCGGCATTGTCGCCTTTCGCTCCGCGAAAGTAGCGGGCCCCGCGGCACTGCTGTCGCGGCTGATAGTCGCCTTTCGCTCCGCGAAAGTAGCGTGCGGCGCGCGGGAATTCGGAAGTGGAAAGTCCGGTCGAGCGGTCCGCTACTTTCGCGGAGCGAAAGGCGACTATGGCGGAGCGGCACGCGACTTGGGAACCGTCGGCAAGCGGAGGATCACCGCGATCCCCACGCCGGCCAGGCTGACCGCGACCAGTGAGGGAATCGCGGCGTAGCCCGACAGCCAGACCGAACCGGCCACCGCCAGGGTCACGGCGGCCACCGCCTTGATCTTCACGTGCCGCTGCACGCCGCCATGCAGTTGCCAGTCGCTCAGGATCGGGCCGAACAGTCGGGAACGCAGCAAGGCGGCGTTGAGCCGCGGCGAGGAGCGCAGCAGAAGGTAGCTGCACAGCAGCAGAAACGGCGTGGCCGGCAGGCCGGGCAGGAAGGCCCCCACCGCGCCAAGGCCAAAGCAGCCCGCGGCCAGAGTCAGATAAGCGGCTTTCCTCCAGCCCCGAACCAGGGACCTGGACGCCACCGCCTGAGCGACCTGGTCCGAGTCGCGCGCAATCGCTGAACTCCGGGATGCGTCACTCGCCAGGTCACTCGCCAGGTCGCTCGCTCTGGACATCTTGCCGGTTCCGGTCAGGTTCCCGTAACTGGTCGGCCGGTACTCCAACACCAGTGCCTCGCGGCATTGTAGGCTCCGGCTACAGGCTGTCCAGAATCTGGGCGGCCGCCGGGCTGCGGCGGAGGTTCAGAGCGATGTCGACCTGTTCGATGCAGGTCCGCTCTTCCGCCGAGACCGCCTCGCCGCTGCCGAACCAGCCTTTGCCGGAGGCCTGAGCGACGGAGACGATCATCCGTGCCACGGCGGTCCGCACGTGATCGGCGATGGGCGGATCGGCCAATTCCAGGTACACCGCCAGCGTTTCCAGAGCGTACTCGTAGATCACGCGATCCGCCGCCTTCGCGCCGCTCAGCAGGCTGCTCAGCACGCGGCGATGGTCGCGCGACATCCGCACGTGGTCCTCGTCCTGCAGCTCGCTCTCTTGCCGGCCGATGGCCCAGGCCTCGCGCAGCGACTCGGCGCCCGGCAGGTTGACGAGCGGCACCTCCCATTGGCGTTCGGGTGTCCAGGCGTGGACGTTGGCCACCATGTACATCGGGAAGCAGGCCAGGGCGACGGTGGCCGAACTGAGTTCCCCCAGCGGCAACTGGTCGCAGTGCAGGCCAAGTTTGGCCAGGCGGGCCAGCAGGTCTTGATGGGGATTGGACATCGTTGCTCCTTGCGTTTCCGCGGGATCGCTCAAGGCCTGGACGCCAGATCGACAGCCGGCGCGGGAAACCGGTCCTGGATCGCCTCCACGTTCATCCCTTCCAGCCGAATCGCCTCCATCGCCTTGACGGCCGCCTCAGCCGCCTGGATCGTGGTGATGCAGGGCACGCCATGCTGCACCGAGAGTGCCCGGATGCGGCCCTCATCGGTCCTCGCCCCCTTGCCGCTGGGCGTGTTCATCACCAGCGCCACTTCGCCGTTTTGCAGGTGGTCCAGCAGGTTCGGGTGTCCCTCGGCCAGTTTCTTCACCCGTTCGACCGGAATCCCTTCCGCGGCCAGTTGGCGAGCGGTGCCGGGAGTGGCCATCAGTTGGTAGCCCATGTCGACCAGGCGCCGGGCCAGGCCGCCGATCTGGTGTTTGTGCCGCGCCGTGACGCTGACGAAGATCTTGCCTTGGCCGGGCTCCGGCAGCACGACGCCGGCCGCCAGTTGCCCCTTGGCGAAGGCGATCGAGAACCGCTCGCTGACCCCCATCACCTCGCCCGTGCTCCGCATTTCGGGTCCCAGCACGATGTCGACGCCGACGAACTTGCGGAACGGGAATACGCTTTCCTTGACCGACACGTGGGCCGGGATCGGTTCCCTCAGCACGCCCAGTTCGGGCAGCGTCTTGCCGGCCATCACCTTGGCGGCCAGCTTGGCCAGCGGCATGCCGGTGGCCTTGGCCACGAACGGGACGGTGCGGCTGGCCCGCGGGTTGACCTCCAGCACGTAGACGTTCGGTTTGCCGTCCTCGCGCTTGACGGCGAACTGGATGTTCATCAGGCCCACGACTTTCAGCTTCAGGGCCAGCGCGGTGGTCGCTTCGCGGATTTCCTGCACGACGGGACCGGGCAGGCTGTAGGGCGGGATGGCGCAGGCCGAGTCGCCGGAATGCACGCCCGCCTCCTCGATATGCTCCATCACGCCGCCAATCACCACGTTCTGGCCGTCGGAGATGGCGTCCACGTCCACCTCGGTGGCGTCTTCCAGGAAGCGGTCGATCAGCACGGGCTGCCCCTGCGCGACGACGAACGCCTCGGCCACGAAGCGTTCCAGTTGCGTCTGGTCGTAGCAGATTTCCATCGCCCGGCCGCCCAGCACGAAACTCGGCCGCACCAGCGCCGGATAGCCCACCTTGCCGGCTTCGCTCCGCGCCTGCTCCATGTTCCGCGCGATGCCGTTGGCCGGCTGTTTCAGGTCGAGCCGCAGCAGGAGCTGCTGGAACTTCTCACGGTCCTCGGCCGCCTCGATCGTATCGACCGAGGTGCCGATGATCGGCACGTCGGCCGAAGCCAGGGCGCGGGCCAGGTTCAGGGGCGTCTGTCCGCCGAACTGCACGATCACGCCGTCGGGTTGCACCCGGTCGCAGATGTTCAGCACGTCCTCGATCGTCAGCGGCTCGAAGAACAGCAGGTCGCTGGTGTCGTAGTCGGTGCTGACCGTTTCGGGGTTCGAGTTGACCATGATCGATTCGATGCCCAGTTCGCGAAGGGCGAAGCTGGCGTGGCAGCAGCAGTAATCGAACTCAATCCCCTGGCCGATCCGGTTGGGTCCGCCGCCCAGGATCATGATCCGTTGCGTGCCGGGAGGTCGCGACGGCGTTTCGTCCTCCTCCTCGTAGGTCGAGTAGAAATACGGCGTGTAGGCCTCGAACTCGGCCGCGCACGTATCGACCGCCTTGAACGTGGCGACGATCCCCAGGCCCTTGCGCCGCCGCCGCACGTCCATCTCGCTGGTGTGCCAGATCGTGGCCAACTGGCGGTCCGAGAACCCGGCCCGCTTGGCTTCGCGCAACAGTTCCGCCCCCGCCTGCTCCAGCCCCGGCACGGTCCGCAACCGCTCCTCCAGCTCCACGATCTGGAACAACTGGTCCAGGAACCAGGGATCGATCGCCGTCAGCTCGTAAATCTCCTCCAGCGACATGCCGCTCTTGATCGCGTACCGCAGGTACCACGGCCGCTCCGCGTTGGGCACCGCCAGCCCGGAGCGGATCTCGTCGCGGTCCGGTTGCTCGCGGGTGCCCCAGCGGTCCTTCTGGTCGCACCCCAGGCCGAAGCTGCCCACCTCCAGGCCGCGGAGCGCCTTCTGGAACGACTCCTTGAACGTGCGGCCGATCGCCATCGTCTCGCCCACGCTCTTCATCTGCGTGGTCAGCGTGGCGTCCGCCTCGGGGAACTTCTCGAACGCGAAGCGGGGAATCTTCGTCACCACGTAGTCGATCGTCGGCTCGAAACAGGCCATCGTCTTCCGCGTGATGTCGTTGCGCAACTCGTGCAACCGGTAACCGACCGCCAGCTTGGCGGCGATCTTGGCGATCGGGAACCCGGTGGCCTTGGATGCCAGCGCGCTGCTGCGACTGACCCGCGGGTTCATCTCGATCACCACCATCCGCCCGGTGCGGGGCTCGATGGCGAACTGGATGTTCGAACCGCCCGTTTCCACGCCGATCTCGCGGATCACCGCCAGGCTGGCGTCCCGCATCCGCTGATATTCCTTGTCGGTCAGCGTCTGGGCGGGAGCCACCGTGATCGAATCGCCCGTGTGCACGCCCATCGGGTCGAAATTCTCGATGGAACAGATGATCACGACATTGTCGTCCATGTCGCGCATCACCTCCATCTCGTATTCCTTCCAGCCCAGCACCGACTCCTCGATCAACACCTCGGTCACCGGCGACTGGTCCAGGCCGCGGCGGACTAGCGTATCGAACTCCCCCCGGTTGTAGGCCACGGCCGAACCCGAACCGCCCAGCGTGAAGCTGGGCCGCACCACGCACGGCAATCCGATCGAATCCAGCGCGGCGCGAGCCTGGTCGATGTTCCGCACCGTCTGGCCGCGGCAGACCTCCAGCCCGATCTTCTCCATCGCCCGCTTGAACTGGTCCCGCTCCTCGGCCTTGGCAATCACGTCGGCCCGCGCGCCGATCATCTCCACGCCGTACTTTTGCAGCACCCCGTGGCGATCCAGGTCCATCGCCAGGTTGAGTCCCGTCTGGCCGCCCAGCGTGGGCAGGATCGCGTCGGGCCGCTCCTTCTCGATCACCTTCGCCACGATTTCCCACACCAGCGGCTCGATGTACGTCCGATCCGCCATGTCCGGGTCGGTCATGATCGTGGCCGGGTTGGAATTCACCAGGATTACCTGGTAACCCTCTTCGCGCAACGCCTTGCAGGCCTGGGTGCCCGAATAGTCAAACTCGCACGCCTGGCCGATGACGATCGGCCCGGAACCAATCAGCAGGATCTTCTTCAGGTCGTCTCGTCGAGGCACGCTGGCCCATTCCTCAGTCAAAAGGTGTGCGGGAGAACCGGATGTTCGCGCTGGGCGTCGTCCGAAGTTCGTAAAATCTCACAAGGTTACCATCGGAACCGGGACGCTGGCAACCAGAGGCCCGGCACCGCCGCTCGGGGCCCGCGAACCTTCCCTTGCCCGAAGTGTCCGGCTTGCTGTACGTTACGACCTTGCGGCCGGTTGCACTCGTGGAGGCGTCCTTTGTATCGACGCCGGTCCAGCCGCCCAGCCCGCTCGTTCGGACCATGCCCACCATGTCTCAGATTGCCTTGCCCGATGGGACCGTGAAAGTTTTTGAAGGGTCCGTGACCCCCCGCGACGTGGCGGCCCAGATCGGGCCCGGCCTGGCCAAGGCGGCCCTGGCGGCCGAAGTCGATGGCCAGGTCGTGGGACTCGACTACCGCCTGCCAGCCGACGGCCAGGTGTCGCTGCGGCTGCTGACCCGCAAGGATCCCGACGCGCTGGCCGTGATGCGCCACAGTTGCGCTCACGTGATGGCCCGGGCCGTGATGCGGCTGCGCCAGGGGACTCAACTGGCCTTCGGCCCCACCGTGGAAGGCGGTTTCTACTACGACTTCGACGTCCAGCCGCCGCTCTCGGAGGAAGATTTCCCGGCCATCGAAGCCGAGATGAAGAAGATTATCGCCGAGGACGAGCCGTTCGAACGGTTCGAGGAGCCGCGCGGCAAGGCGCTGGAAATCTGCCGCGACCTGGATCAGCAGTACAAGGTGGAACATATCCAGGAAGGTCTGGCCGAGCATCCCAGCGTGTCGTTCTACCGCCAGGGCGAGTTCCTGGACCTGTGCCGCGGTCCGCACGTGCCCAGCGCCGGAGCGATCGGCGCGTTCAAGCTGCTGAGCATCGCGGGGGCCTACTGGAAGGGCGACCAGAACCGCAAGCAGCTCCAGCGGCTGTACGCCACCGCCTTTTTCACTCAGCAGGATCTGGACGACTACCTGCAGCGGCTGGAGGAGGCCAAGCGGCGCGATCACCGCGTGCTGGGCAAGCAGTTGGAGCTGTTCACGATCAGCCCGGTCGTCGGCTCCGGCCTGATTTTGTGGCAGCCCAAGGGAGCGATCATCCGGTCGCTGCTGGAATCGTTCGTCAAGGACGAATTGCAGCGCCGCGGCTACCTGCCGGTCTACACCCCCAACATCGGCCGCGTGGAACTGTACGAGACCTCCGGGCACTATCCCTACTACAGCGACAGCATGTTCCGCCCGATCGAAATGGAAGACGGCGAACGGTTCATGCTCAAGCCGATGAACTGCCCGCACCACATCATGATCTACAAGGCCAGGCCCCGCAGCTACCGCGAGCTGCCGTTGCGGCTGGCCGAATTCGGCACCGTCTACCGCTACGAGAAGTCGGGCGAACTGTCCGGCATGACCCGCGTGCGGGGTTTCACCCAGGACGACGCCCATATCTTTTGCACTCACCAGCAGGTGGGCGACGAGTTCAAGGGCTGCATCGAGATGACCCAGTACGTGCTGCGGTCCCTGGGGCTGAACAACTACCGCGTGCGACTGGGCTTCCAGGACCCCGGCAGCGACAAGTACGTGGGCGACCAGCGGAGCTGGGACGAAGCGCAGGACGCGCTGGTCCAGGTCTGCCGCGAGCTGGGGATCGAGGCGGCGGCCGAGCCGGGCGAGGCGGCTTTTTACGGACCCAAGGCCGACTTTGTGGTGACCGACTGCATCGGCCGCGAGTGGCAACTGGGCACCGTGCAACTGGATTACAACCTGCCCAGCCCCGAGCGGTTCGCCCTGGAATACGTCGGCACCGACAACCACGCTCACCGGCCCGTCATGATCCACCGGGCTCCGCTGGGTTCGTTCGAACGCTTCATGGGCGTGCTGATCGAACACTTCGCCGGCGCCTTCCCGCTATGGCTGGCGCCGGAACAGGTCCGAGTGCTGGTGGTGAGCCAGAAGTTCGAGGAGTACGGGCGGCAGGTCGAGCAGCAGTTGCGCGACGCCGGGCTGCGGGTGCAGGGCGATTACCGGCCGGAAAAGATCGGGGCCAAGATCCGGGACGCGCAGTTGGAACTGGTGCCCTACATGTTCGTCCTGGGCGGCCGGGAAATGGAAAGCCAGTCGGTGGCCGTCCGCGATCGGATCGAAGGCGACCTGGGCACGATGAAGGTGGTCGAGGCGATCGCCAAACTGAAGCAGGAAGTGGCCGACCGGACCGTCCGGCGGACGTTCAGCGGCGATGCGGGCCTGGGCGAGCGGGGTGCCAGCAGCGAATATTAGACGTTTCCACCGGGGCGTCGCCCCATAGTCGCCATTGGCTCCGCGAAAGTAGCGGGCAAGACCCCGGCAGTGCATTCGGTCGTGGCTTTGCCGGGCGTCCATTTCCGTAGCCGTCCACGACGTTTCATCACACAGGTAGGCGACAAGGACTCAATCCATCACTTCTGGCTGCCGCCCCACTTCAAATCCCGGCGGATCGTTCGGCTTCCCACTCGCCAAATCGACCCCAGAGGTCAATAGTCGGTGCTCCGAGGGACTCCGTGCGTTACAACTTGACAGGGACTGAGGCGTTTGCGAAAAGTGAAGGTCTTGGCTCCGGCCCTTCATTTTACGCTGCTCGTCGTCGAACGCACTGGCAGCCAAGTGCACCAGCCTCGACCGCTCTCTGGGGAGATGCCAATGAGTGAGGCGACCCAATCGACTGCCTTCGAACGGGCGACCGAGCCGATCCTTCGCTTGCTGACCAAAGAGCAGGCGGAAGCCCTTGTTGCCTATCGGGGCGATGAGGCCCTGCGCGAGCGGATTGACGTGCTGGCTGACAAGTGTACCGAAGGGGATTTGACGCCTGACGAGCGGTCGGAATACGAAGGCTACATTCGGGCGAACAATTTCATCGCCACGCTTCAGGCCAGAGCCCGTAGGTTGCTGTCCAAGTCGTAAATCATGGACGAAGCCAAACGCAGCATTGTCCGCCGGCGAGCCGGCGATCGTTGCGAGTACTGTTGGCGGCGTCAAGATGAATCGCCACTGGCATCGCTGCCATTGGCAGGACGACGGTGGCCGTTTTGCAGTTGAACTCCGTTGAGAGGCTCAAACTGAGAGAGGCCTCGCGTATCTAGTTTCAGGTTGTGACTGTCAACCTGCCAGAGACATTCGTCTGCTTCCTGGATCGGCCGGCCACCGTCGTGGCCCAATTCTCCCCGCCCCAGATGCACTCGACCCATGCTACCACAATCCCCCATCCATCCAAATCGACCCCAGAGGTCAATTCTTCCATGCCGGCTTGCCCGGCGGGATTCGAGACCGCTCGCACGGACGTGTTTTAGGGGAGAAGGGACCTCCGAGGTCGATATGGGCCAGAATTTGGGCGAAAACCTGTTGACTCTGCCGGTCAGGGTCGCCGATACTCAGGCGAATAACTGGACAGTTTGGGGCGTTCGCACGGTCCATGACATCTTGGGCTGAACCGTGCCGATCGCCTCGTAGCGTGCCATCTTCAGGAAAGGGCAACAGCAATCGATCGCGTTCAAGTCAGGGTCAACGAGCAGATCCGGGTGTCACCCGTGCGGGTGATTTCCGCCGACGGACAACAGTTGGGGATCATCACTACCGAAGAGGCCATTGCGAAAGCACGCGAGGTGGACCTGGATCTCGTGGAAGTCGCTCCCAACGAGCGGCCGCCGGTCTGCCGCATCATGGACTTCGGCAAGTACAAGTACGAAAAGAAAAAGAAGTCCGGCCAGAACGCTCACCACACCAAGACCAAGGAAATCCGCCTGCGTCCCAAGACGGGCGAACATGACATTGGTTTCAAGGTGAAGAAGGCCAAGGACTTTCTCAAGCACAAGGACAAGGTGCAGGTCTCGGTGCTGTTTCGGGGCCGCGAAATGGCTCACGTCGAGGAAGGCCGCAAGGTGATGCAGGACGTGATCGAGGAACTGCTGGAATACGGCAAGCTGGAGGCTCCGCCGCAGCAGCAGGGCAAGCGGATGATCGCCACCATCGCGCCGAAGTAGTGCGCCCGGAGAAACCGGGGGGCCGACGCGCAGCGGGCGGACGCGCAGCGGGCGGACGCGCAGCGGGCGCCGGCGGGGCG
>JAGFJK010000268.1 GCA_024102795.1 Pirellulaceae bacterium | reverse complement strand
CAGACAAACTGGGAACACACGACGTGTGGGTCCTCGAAGGCACGTGGAAGCCGGCGCAACTGGTCCGGCTGCTGCCCGACCAGAAGCCGCTGTTGCTGGCCGGCCAGTTGCCCAGCGGCGAGCTGCTGCCGCCACATCTGCCTCAACACGTGCGACTGGTGCTGGGACGCGATCCGATCGTGCCGCTGTTTCCGTATCGGATCGAGTACCTGCGGCAGGAGTCGGCCGACGAATCGGCGTCGCCGGGCGGGGCAGGGGAGTGGCAGACGTTGCTGGTCGTGGAGTTCTTTGAGATCCGCCGCGTGCCGCTGGTGCCGCAGCAGTTCCAGTACGATCCGGGAGACCATTCCATCGTGGACGAAACGGATCTGTATCTGGAACGGCGCGGATTGGCGCCTGCCAAGGCGAGCGGGTGAATTAGGCGAGCGGGGGACGTCAGTCCCCTGTTTCAGTGGAACGTCGACTCGCCAAGGCCGAGAAGCAGCGGGCTCACGCCCGCCGCTCGCCAATCGCCGTACGCCAGGGCGGAGAAACAGCGGGCTCACGCCCGCCGCTCGCCATTCGCCGTACGCCAGGGCGGAGAAACAGCGGGCTCACGCCCGCCGCTCGCCAATCGCCAGGGCGAGCGGCTATTCCAGGTGCAGGATGCTGTTCCAGGTCCGCAGTTCGAACTGCCCGTCGCTCCAGTCCAGGATGTTCACGCCGCAGTTGTCCTGACGGATGTGGCGGGCATGAACCAGCGGCAGTTGCAACAGGCCGCCCAGGAACGACCGGTTGACGACGTTGTGTGCGACCACCGCGATCTGCTGGCCCTGATGGTCCGACGCCAGTTGTTGCAGCACCGGGGTGACTCGCCGCTGGACCTCCAGCAGCGTTTCTCCGCCGGCATAGGGATGGACCTCCGGGTCGTTACGGAAGCGGCCATAGGCTTCGGCGTCGTCGCGGGCGATCTCGTCCCAACTGCGCCCTTCCCAGTTTCCGACGTCGACTTCGCGCAGGGTCGGCACTTGCCGGACCTCCAAGCCCTGGCACCGGGCCACGAAACCGGCCGTCTCGACGGCGCGCAGCAGCGGGCTGCTGTAGACGGCGGCCAGGGGGCGCGAGCGAAAAAAGTCGCCCGTCCGCTCGGCCTGGCGGCGGCCTTCGGGCGACAGACCCAGGTTCACTCCACACCCCTGCAGTCGCGGCGGGCTGGCCAGATTGTTGGCCGTGGCCCCGTGCCGCAGCAGGTAGACTCGACAAACGTTCATTCGCGGCATGATAACTGGCCGGCTGGCCGCTCAACAGGGGACGCCGCGGCTGGCGGAATCCCCGCCTGTTCCCGGCGGCCCGCCAGGGCTACACTACCGGCAGCATGGCCCGAATTTTTCTCGCTCTGGCGACCTTCGCCGTCGCGCTGTTGATTCTGAACATGGTCCTCGGCTTTTTGGGCGGGGATTACAACGGTCGCTGGCGCGCGTTGTTCGACGCGGCGCGGGCGGCCGAGCAGTTCGAGAGGCAGGGGACCGGCGACGCGGCCGCGCGCAGCGCGGCCCGGCAGGAGGTGTCGGAGCTGTCGCGCCAGTTTCTGCCGATTCGCCAGTGGACCACCGTGCATCGGCTGGTGGGGGTGGCGGCCGCGCTGGTCACCGTGCTGGTCAACAGCATCACGGTCACGTACTTCATCGGCACCGCGCGGTGGTGCCGCGAGGTGGCCGACACCTATCGGCTCGATCCCGATCTGCCGGCGCAGAGCGAACGCTGGAAGCGGCGTTCGTTCCCCTGGTCGGTGGGAGGCATTCTGACCATCATCGGCCTGGTGACCCTAGGCGCCCTGGCGGACCCCGGAGCGAACTTCGAACACTCGACCGATTGGGTTCTGCCCCACTGGACGGTCGCCGTGATGGGCACGGTCTTTATCGCGTACGCGTTCCTGCGGCAACTGGGCAACATCGCCGCGAACTACGAAGTGATCGAACAGATCCTGACCCAGGTGCGGCAGATCCGCACCGACCGAGGGCTGGAGCCGGGCCAGCCGGTCGACGTGGCGGACGAATCTCCCGGGGCGGCGCGCTAGGGCAAGCGCACTAGGGCAAGCGCACTAGGGCCGGCGCACCAGGGCAAGCAGCCGCGACGCGCGAAGGGGCGCGGCACTTCATCCAATTCGACAAGCGGGCGAACAGACCAGCGGGCGAGACATCATGCGGGCATGCGTGCAACGAGTGGCCGAGGCCAGCGTCACGGTCGACGGGCAGTGCGTGGGTCGGATCGGCCGCGGGCTGCTCGTGCTGCTGGGCGTCGGCCAGGCGGACCAGCCGCGGGACGCCCAGTGGCTGGCGGACAAGATTATCGAGCTGCGGATCTTCGCGGACCCGCAAGGCAAGATGAACCTGTCACTGGACGAGATCGGCGGCCAGATGCTGGTGGTCAGCCAGTTCACGCTGTGGGGCGATTGCCGCAAGGGGCGCCGGCCAAGTTTCATCCAGGCGGCCGCGCCGGAGCAGGGCGAGCGGCTTTACGAAGCGTTCGTCAACGCGGTGGGAGCCCGCGGCATCCAAGTCGCCACCGGACGCTTTCGCGCTCACATGGACGTGGCGCTGGTCAACGACGGTCCGGTCACGTTGCTGCTGGACAGCGAAAAACTGTTTTAAACGGCCGAGGCGCCGCGGCGTGCGCGGCGCGCGTCACCCGCCACCCTTCACCGCCATAGTCGCTGGCTCTGCTCGTACAACTTTTGCACCATCTGCTGCTGGCCCTCCTCCGTGTCCAAACGCCACTGGCGGATGTTGTGCATCACGTACGGATCCTCGAAAGCCAGGAACGCCACCAGCAGCAGCTTGGCGTAGGTCGACACGTTCGACCAGGGGTTGGGTCCCCACAGCTTGAGCGCCGTGCCGAAGGACCTCTTCAAGCGCAGCCGGCCGCGGCGGACCTGCACGCTGTAGATTTCGTCCAGCGAGAGGTGGACGACGAAACCCAGCAGCGCGGCGATCGCCTTGTACCAGCGGATGGTCATGTCCGCCGAACTGCAGGCCAGGAATGTCAGCAGGCACAGCGTCACGGCCGCCGGCAGGCTATGCCACATGCCGCGGTGCACCGTGTAGCGCTTGAACACCTCGGCGACGCCGAAACGGATCGTAAGATAAATCGCGGCGCCGGCCAGCACCATGCACTCGGCCGACATGCCCAGCTCGCGGAACCGCTCGATCATCAGCATCGGCGCCACGGCGGCCGAGAACGCGACCGTTTCGCGCAGCGGAATCCCCTCGTCGCTGTCCAGGTCGGGCAGGATTCCGGCCAGGCTGCAGATGCCGCCGGCCACCAGGCACGAGTCGAGCGGCAGGCCCCAGACCTGGCCCAAGGCGGCATAGCCGGCGCCGAACAGCGTGCTGGCCGTGATGTGCGTGCGGAAGTTGGCCATTGCGAGTGAACCTCCCCTGCCCGCCCGGCGAGTGTTGACGGCCCTGCCCGACTGGCGAGTGTCGATGAGCGCGCGACCGGCGGCCGGCAGGCGGCGCGGGAATGTACTGCATCGGGCCGCGAACACCAAGACCAAGATTGCCCAGACGAAGACCAAGAACGAGAACCGCCAGACCAATGACTGGCCTTCCGCTGGAGCGGGTGCCGCCGCTATACTCCGGCCGCTTCCCCGGTACTTTCGCGGAGCGAAAGGCGACACTCGCTACTTTCGCGGAGCGAAAGGCGACACTCGCTACTTTCGCGGAGCGAGAAGCGACTACAAACGAAGAAGACGACATCATGCAGATCTACGACTTCATCATGCTGGCCGTGTTGCTGGGAGCGACCGTGCTGGGCGCCTGGAAAGGCCTGGCCTGGCAACTGGCGTCGCTGGCCTCGATCTTCGCCAGCTACGTGGTGGCCGTGCGCTTCCGCGACCCGGTGTCGCAGATGATCGACGCCACTCCGCCGTGGAACGTGTTCCTGGCGATGCTGATCTTGTACGTCGCCTCGTCACTGGTGATCTGGATCCTGTTCCGCTTCGTGTCGGCGTTCATCGATCGCGTGCGGCTGAAGGAATTCGACCGGCAGTTCGGCGCGCTGTTCGGGCTGGCCAAGGGCGTGCTGCTGTGCGTGGTGATCACGTTGTTCGCCGTCACGCTGCTCAGCGACGCGCAGAAGCAGACCGTCATCAACTCGTATTCGGGCTTCTACATCGCCCGCCTGCTGGACAAGGCCGACGGGGTCATGCCGTCCGAACTGCACGAGGTGCTGGAGCCGTACCTGGACCGGCTGGACCAGGAGTTGCAACCCGGAGCAGGGGGGCCACGGTGGACGGCGGAGCCGCCGGGCGGTGAGCCGGGCTGGCCGAGCCTCGGGGACGCGCTGAGCTGGCCGCCGGCGGCGGGCAACGGCTCGCTGTTGCCGTCCGAAGGTCGCTCGCTGTTACCGGCTGGCGGCGAGCCGGGACTGTTGCCGCTGCCAGCGGGCGTCTGGCCCGACACGGGCGACCGCAACGCTCAGCAGCCACCTCAGCCGCTGCCGCGCGGGCGGTATTGAGCTGCGTCGCAGGGCCGCGTTGTCCAAGGTGGCGCCGCGAGCGACAAGGTCGTCGGACTGGCCCGCGACGGACTGGCTTTCGGGGCGTGAACGTCGCGGAGGCGGGCAGCGGTCGGCGAGTCGCGGATCGCGTGAATCCGCGGGAAAAACGGGGCTCCAACCGAACATAAGAAACATTATCGGACGTTGGAGGCAGGCCCCCGCGGGTCAGCTCGGCTGCAGATCATATCGCCAGAGACCGCGTGCATCCGCCTCGCGCGTCAAGCGAAAGCAGCGTCCCAAGACCACGGATGACTGGCAGCCGTCGGCGTCGATCGGCGACCGCTCATAGCCGCCGGCGGCCCAGTGCCAGATGGCGAACTCGAGCTGCTCGCCGCGCGCATCCAGCAGCCAGAACTCGCGCACACCCGCGCGATGGTACGCCACCGGCAACCGCTGCGTGTCCTTGCGCGCCGAGGCGTCGCTGACGATCTCCACCACCAGGTCCGGCGCGCCTTCCAGCTCGACAAACCGATCGTCCTGAGCGGACTTGGGCACCAGCCTCGCTCGGCCCTCGTCCAGCGCGGCCCGCGTCAACAGAACCACGTCGGGCTCCACCGACAGCTCGGCCGCCGGACATGAGACCCGCGTGCTGTCGGAGAACACATACCCCAGGTCGAGCTGCCGGGCCAATTGTGACAGTACACTGACCAGTTCCGTTTTCAGCACGCCATGCGTGAACAGGTCCTCGGGCGACATTTCGACCTCGATCCGTCCAGCCAGGTAATCGATCCGTCCCTGAGTCGGAAAGCCTTCGGACAGCGCCCAGCGGCGAAAGGCAACCAGCGTGTGAAGCTGGAGCGGGATCTCCAACTGGCCTTCGTAACATACCAGGCCGTCCGCCATCGTTCAGCCTTCCAGAAACACGCCCATGCGGCGGAACTTCTCGTAGCGGCTGGCGACCAGGTCGGGCAGTGGCCGGTCGATCAGTTCGCGCAGCGCGCGAACGAGATAGATCTTCAGCCGGCCGGCCATCTGATGCGGATCGCGATGAGCGCCGCCGAGCGGTTCGGGGATCACGTCGTCGACCACACCCAGCCGCAGCAAGTCGCGGGAGGTGAACCGCAGCGCCTCGGCGGCCCGTGGCGCATACTCGTGGCTCTTCCACAGAATGCCCGCGCAGCCTTCGGGACTGATCACTGAGTAGTAAGCGTGCTCCAGCACGGCCACGCGATCGCCGACGCCGATGCCCAGCGCGCCGCCGCTGCCGCCTTCGCCGATCACCACGCAGATCACGGGCGTCTCCAGCCGCGACATCTCGTACATGTTCTCGGCGATCACCCAGGCCTGGCCGCGCTCCTCGGCGCCGATGCCCGGATAGGCTCCCGGCGTATCGATGAAACAGATCACGGGCAGTCCGTACTTGGCCGCCATCCGCATCTTGCCCATCGCCTTGCGATAGCCCTCGGGATGCGCGCAACCGAAGTAACAGGCGCTGCGCTCCTTGTAGGTGCGGCCCTTCTGATGGCCGACCACCATCACCTTGTGCTGATCCAGCTTGGCGAAGCCGGTCAGAATCGCCCGGTCGTCGCCGAAGTGCCGGTCGCCGTGCAGTTCCACGAACTCCTCGAATGCCATCGCCAGGTAATCGGCCGTGTGCGGCCGGTCCTTGTGCCGGGCGACTTGCACGACCTGCCAGGGATTCAAGTTGTCGTACACCCGCCTGGTGGTTTCCGCCAGCTCACGGCGCAACCGCCGCAGCTCGTCCTCGCCGCGCCGATCGCCGGATTGCTGCTGAGCGCGGATCCGCGACTCGATTTCGTAAATCGGCTGTTCGAAGTCCAATCCCGGTGCGGGCGTGTCCATGTTACGCGGTCTCCTCGGTATCTTTCAGATGGGCTTCATAGTCGTCCGGCGGCTTGGGCAGGACACGGAACACGCGGACCACCGCGTACTCCTTCAGAAACTCGCCCATCGACTGCGGCCGCTGCTTGGGGTCCTTGGCCATCATCCGCGCCACCAGATCGCTGAATCCGGGTGTCACGTTGTTGTTGACGGCCGACAGCACGGGCACGGCCGCCTGGAGATGCTTGTTCAGCAGTTCGGTCGGCGTCGATCCGGTGAAGGCCGGCTTGCCTCCCACCAGCTCGAACAGCGAGCAGCCAAAGCTGTAGATGTCGCTCCGCGCGTCCAGCGCCTGGCGGCGGATCTGTTCGGGCGACATATAGCTGCGCGTGCCCTGGATCCGGGACTTCAGGGTCAGCATCCAGGCCAAGGCCGACCGCTGCCGCTGGGCGATCGCGAAGTCGATCAGCTTGACGTCCCCGTTGGGCGACAGCAGAAAATTGTCCGGCTTGATGTCGCAGTGGATCCAGCCCTGCTTGTGGAAGTACATCAACCCCTCCGCGCAGCCCTCGATAATCTTGGGCAGCATGTGCAGATAGTACTCCGCCTGGTCCCGAATGATCAACTTCATATTCCGGCCCCGCCCCAGCTCGAGCACCAGGAACGGCACCTGGCGGTCCGTGTTGAACTCGTAGACCCGGATCACGTTGGGGTGGTCGAAGTCCTTGGCCACCTCGAACTCGTGCTTCAGAAACGCGATCTCCTGGCGGTCGTCGCGGTAGGCCGGCTGCAGCGCCTTCAGCGCGTACCGCTGGTTGTCCAGGTCGCTGACCGCTTCCCAGACCTGGCAGGTCTGCCCGGCGCGAATCAGCCGCACCAGACGATACGTTCCCAGATAGTCCCGCGCTCGCCCCACGAGTGGCCAATTCTCGAATTAAAAGGCACGGTTCCGCTCCCCCCCTCCCTGCTCCACCCCCTGGGGCGAAGTGCAACCTGAAGTCTAGCTCATGGCCCGGTGACTCGAAAGGTCGCCGCCGGCAAGCAACTCCTGGTACAACGCCCGCAGCCGGGCCGTCATCGTCTGGTGCCGGAACTGCTCGGTGAACCGTTCTCGCCCGGTCTGGCCCAACCGCCGCCGCAGGTCGGCGTCCTGGCCCAGCCGCACCAGCGCCTCGGCCAGCGGGCCGATCGACCGCGGCGGCAGCAGAAAGCCAGTCTCGCCGTCCAAGACCACTTCGCGGGCACCGTCCACGTCGTAACTGACCACCGGCTTGCCGGCAATCAGGGCCTGCGGCAGGGCACGCGCCAGACCTTCCCGCAAGCTGGTGTGGACCAGCAGGTCCATCGCTCCCAGCAGCTTCGGGATCCGGCCGGGCGGCACGAGCCCGGTGAACTGAAACGACTCCCGCAACCCGGTCTCGGCAATCCGCCGATCCAGTTCCGGCCGCAGGATCCCGTCGCCGATCAGCAGAAACCTGGCCCGCGGCACCCGGTCCACCACCAGCCGCGCGGCCTGGATCAGGTCGTCGTGACCCTTCAGGTGAAACAGGCGGGCGATCTTGCCGATCACCACGTCGTCTGGCGAGTAACCCAGCGCGGCCCGCTCGGCCAGCCGATGCTCGTCCGCCGCCAGAAACGGTTCGACCTCCATCCCGCTGTAGACCGTCAGGAACTTTTCCCGGCGGGCGACCTGCGCCGCCACCAGCAGGTCGGTCATCGCGTCCGCCACGCTGACCAGCCGGTGGCAGCGGCCCGCCGCGTAGCGTTCGCACCAGCGAAACATGGTCCGAGCCGCCCAGTGCTGGTACGGATGAAACGGGGCCCCGTGCACCGTGTGCACGATGGCGGGCACGCCGAGCGACCAGGCAGCCTGGCGGCCGAGCATGCCGCCCTTGGCGCTGTGCGTGTGCACCACGTCGGGCCGGAACGCGCGCAGCTCGCGGCGCAGCGCTCGCAGAGCCAGCAGGTCCCGACCAGGATGGATCGCTCGCCGCAACTGCGGCACATAGACTACGCGCAGGTCGCTGGCCGGCAGCGTCGCCAACAGATCGCCCTCCGGCCCCAGCGCGGGGCCGGTGAGCAACAACACGTCGTCGTGATACAAACGGCACAGGTCCAGGCAACACAGCAGCGTGTTCTCCTGGGCACCGCCCACGATCATTCGAGTGATGACATGTGCGATCCGCATTTCAATCCGCCCCACCCCCTGCCCGGCCGCCTTCAACCAGGTCGCCTGCTGCCAGGTCAACTCCTGCCGGGACGCCTGCTGCCGGGTCGCAATCGTAGCGGACGTGCATCAGATACAGTCCCTGGGGCGGCGCGGTCATGCCGGCCTGTCGCCGGTCGCGGGCCAGCAGCACGTCCTGAATCCACTGGGCCGGCTGCTTGCCGCGACCGATTTCCACCAGCGTGCCGACAATGTTGCGGACCATGTTATAGAGAAACCCGTTGGCCTCGATCTCCACCACCAGGCGCCGCGGCGCGAGCGGTCCCAGCGGTTCGTGCCCCTGCCGGCACACGACCAGTTGCGACACGGTGCGGACCGTGCTGACACGCTCCGAGCCGGCCGTCTGGAAGCTGGCGAAATCGTGCCGCCCCACCAGGCAACTTGCCGCCTGGGCCATCGCCGAGTCGTCCAGGGCCTGGCGGACATGCCAGGCATAGTTGCGGCAGAACACGTCGGGCTGCGGATGATCGTGCACCAGGTACCGGTACCGCTTGGACCGGGCATCGCGCGTGGCATGAAAACTGGCGGGCACTTCACACGCCTCGCGCACCAGGATGTCGTCGGGCGTGTTGGCGTTGAGCGCCTTGGGCAACTCGCGGAGCGACAACCGCAGATCGGCCGAGAAGCCGACGACCTGGCCCAGCGCATGCACGCCGGCGTCCGTGCGGCTGCTGGCGGTGACTCGCACCAACCGGCCGGCCAGCCGCTGCAAGCCGGCTTCCAGAGCGCCCTGGATCGTCGGTTTGTCGGGCTGCAACTGCCAGCCGGAGTACGCGGTGCCGTCGTAAGCGACCGTCAGCTTGTAGTTACGCATGACCGCTCACGCCGGCAACTCGCCACCCCCCTGCTCCGCTCACACGGCCGCCTGGCTGCGGATCAGCAATTCGGCGATCTGCACCGCGTTGGTCGCCGCCCCCTTGCGCAGATTGTCGCTGACGCACCAGAATGCCAGGCCGTTGGGACTGGAGAGATCCTCGCGGATTCGTCCCACGTACACCGGGTCGCGGCCGTCGCAGGTGCGCGGCATCGGATACTCGCCCCGCGGCAGATCGTCCACCAGTTCGATCCCGTCAAACGCCGCGAACAACCGCCGAGCCTCCGCCACGCTGATCTTCCGCTCCGTCTCGACCAGAATGCTCTCGCTGTGACAGTTGCTCACCGGCACGCGGACGCAGGTCGGACAGACCTTGATCGTGTCGTCGTTGAAGATCTTCTGCGTCTCCCAGACCATCTTCATCTCTTCGGACGTATAGCCCTCGTGCTTCGGCGAACCGATCTGCGGGATCAAGTTGAAGGCGATCGGATGAGCGAACGTTTCGTACTGGTAGGGGCTGTCCTCCAGCGCGGCCCGGCTGCCGCCCAACAGGTCGCGCTGTCCGGACACGCCCGCGCCGCTGGTCGCCTGGTAGGTGCTGACCACCACCCGCCGGATCCGGCCCGCCTCGTGCAACGGCTTCATGGCGACCACCATCTGCGTGGTCGAACAGTTCGGGCTGGAGATGATCCCGCGATGCTGGTGGATCGCGTCGGGGTTGACTTCGGGAACCACCAGCGGCACTTGCGGGTCCATCCGCCAGGCGCCACTCTCGTCGACCACCACCGCTCCCCGCTCGACGGCCGACGGGATGAACTCGCGAGCCACATCGTCCGGCGTGCTGGCAATTACCAGGTCGCCTTCCTCAAACACGTCCGGCCGCAACAGCTCCACCTGGTACGACCGGCCCTTGAACACCAGCGGGGTGCCGGCCGAGCGGGCCGAGGCGACGAATTTGATCTTCTGGAACGGAACGTCGCGCTCCTCCAACAAGCTGCGCACGATCTGCCCCACCGCGCCCGTGGCGCCCACCACGACCAGACTCTGATACACCGCTCGATTCCTCTCGCCTGATTGGATTGCCAGAAAAGTCGGATTGTCACTCGGATTGCCAGACAGACGGGTTACCGACCCGTCCACCGAGGACGAGCCTCGGAGCCGTCCCGCGACAGACCTGATTGTAGCCGAACGCCCGCGGTTCATCAGGGGCCCGTTCCATTATGGGGCTGACGCCACGCTGGCCCCCCTGCCCTGCCCCGGCCACCAGCTTGCCAGCTTGCCGACCACCACCCGCACGGTCCGCGGCGAAACGAACGCCAGGTTGCCGATCAACATGGCTGTGCCGAACGTGATCATGCCCAGGAAGATGGCAATCCCGCCATGCACCAGCACGGCCATCCCCAGGGCGATCGGCCGAGTCAGCCGCGGCCAGACCAGCACGCAGTAGAACGTTTCCCAGAAGACCGTCAGGTGCGTCAGCAGCGAGAACACCAGTGGCAGATGGCCGATCCAGGTCATGTCCAGCGACTGGTATTCGTAGTTGGCGGCGGCGAACCACATGGCGAAACCGTCCCACCACAGCTCGCCCCGCATCTTGCCGATGCCGCCAAACAGGTAGATCACGCACATGTGCAGTTGGATCAGGCGAATGGCCACGTTCGCCCCCACGCTCGGCTCCGGCCCAGGCAATTGCCCGCCCGCCCGCCGCCCGGCCAGCCAGCGATCCACCGACCAGACCGCGCCGCTCGGGCCCAGCATCAGGTACATTGCCAGCATCGTGTTCACCTGGTCCAGGCCGAACAAGGCCCCGGTCAGTCGATGGCAGTAGGCCACCGAAATCAGCCACGCCAGCACCGACACGACGCGCGTCTGGTACCCCACGCACAACATGGCGAACACGACCAGGGCCGCCAGGTGCAGGATCCACAGCAGCAGCGGACTCTCGACGTACCACAGATAACTCCAGGCCGTCGAACCCCGGTGCAGTTCCCGGACCACCTCGGGCGCGACCCAACTGTCCGGTCCCAGAAAGGCCCGCAAGTCCTTGGTCCAGACCAGGTGCGTGTAGAACATCATCCAGCCGCCCAGCAGCCGGATCAGGCACAGCGAATGCGGATCGGCCGGCGTGAACCAGAAGCGGTCCCAGACTCCAGCCACCCCCCTGCCCCAGTCGCGCAGCTCGCCCCACACCGCATTCACCGGGCCGCTCCTTGTCGAATCAGCTCATCCGGCAGGTCCAGGTACAGCGACGGATCATCCAGCCGCATCCCCTGCTCGATCACCTCGTACGTCGTCGGCAGCCGGTGTTCGACCCGCGTCAGCTCGACCCGCGCCGCGCCGTACTGCTTGCGCAAGTGATTGGCGTACGAATCGCGCAGCGCCTCGTATTGCCGGCGAGCGCGCTGCCAGGCCGCCATTGCCACTGGATCGCCAACAATCTCGGGCGGCGGCTCCGGCGGCGCGAAGCGACCGTTGAGCGACTCGGACAACATGAAGTGCCGATGGTACAGCAGCCGCGGCCAGTGCCGCCGCAAGTCCGGAAACAGCCCTTCGACTGGCTCCCGACCGTCGTCAAACTCCAGCCGGTATCGCACCAGATGCGCTGGCCCCGGATTGGGAGCGAAGAAGAAATAGCCGTGGTTCAGAAAGACGGCGTTGATGTACGGTTCGAGCAGCCCCATCAGCGTGCCGGCAAAGGGCGACGCGAAGCCCGGCCCGCTCGAGGTGGCAAATGTAAACGGCGCGGTGAAGACGGCCGTCACATGCAACAGCAACAGCCCGCTGACCAGGCGCCGGACCCAAGGCGACATGGGTGGCTTTGCCGGTATGACAGTCGGACGATCCTCGGCTCGCGGTTTCATGTGCTCCTTATCGGCAACCGCCTGGCACTCTGGGTAAACTTTTCCGGTTGCTGAACCCGCAAACCGGAAAACAATTGGGCTCGCGGACCCGAAAACAAGGCAACTCCGGCACGCCTGGAAACAGGAATCAACGGGAACAAGAAACATGAAAAGCCCCGCGCGGCTGCCAGCCGCGCGAGGCTTTTGAGTCATTCCGGGTTGCCGCGAAGGTTAGCGAGCGGCCACTTTCGCAACGTCGGCGAACGACAGCTCGCGATGCTCGCCAGCCGTCAACGTCAGCGTTTCCTCACGCACGACTTCCTCGCCGTTCTGCTCGTACACCACCCGCACCGTGTAGTCCTTCCACTGCTGGCCAGCCTGCAACTGCTGGGTGCGGAAGGTACGCACCGTGCCGGTCGACTGCGTCGGCGTGCCGGACAGGAAGACCTGGGCGTCTTCGGGCACCACGACGGTCAGCGCCGTTTCCACGGCCGGCGTCTCGCTGGCAGCCAACTGGAATTCCACGTTGGCCGCGCCGCCCGCCTGCAACTGCACCGTCTTGGTCTCCTTCACAATCTGACCGTCCCGCTCCACTTCGGCCCGCACCTCGTAGGTGTAGCTGTAGCCGGGGTTCAGGTTGCGCGACACGTACTGGCGGCTCAAACCGGTGCTGTTGGTCCGGCTGCCATTGACGAACACGCGAGCGCCCTCGGGCACCTGGACCGTCAGGTAAGCGTCGCGATTGACGCGAGCCTCGGTACCGGTCGGCGGAGGTACCGGCACCGTGTCGCCGGGCACAGTGGACTCGGCCGGGGCCGACTCGGTGGCCGGCACTTGATACGTCTCCACGGGCGTCGAATAGTACACGCCGCCGTGAGAACCGCAGCTCGAGTAGCTCACCACCCCGCCGTGGCTGCCGTAGGAACCGTAGCTGCCATAGGACCCGTAGCTGCCGCCGTAGGAGCCGTGACTGCCGTATGAGCCATAGCTGCCGTGCGACGAGTAGCTGACGTAGGAATGATGGTGGCGATGGAACAGGCGGGAGAAGAATCCGCCGTGGCTGCCGTGGCTACCGTGACTGCCATAGCTGCCGTAACTTGCGTGGCTGCCATGACTTCCATAGCTGCCGTAACTTCCGTAGCTGCCATAGCTTCCGTAGGAACCATGGCTTCCGCCCCAGGAACCGTGCCAGCCGGCTTGAGCCGACCCTGCGCCCGCGACCAGCACACCCAAGGCAACGACGACGCCCGCCGCGACTCGGCCAAAAAATCCTCGGTACATCAGTGCCATTCCCCTTTGTTGCGACCCTAAGTTTCCGACCCGCACGTTTCGAAGCCCACACAATCGGTGGGGAAAACTCCAAGAGCTACTGGTAACAACATACCAGCCGCCCCGCGTAATTCAACAAGATTACGTAGAATTTCACGTTCAAGAAGACTGGGAGCTCTGAACGGATTCGGGCGGCTTAAGAAAGATAGCTCTCTAGGTGGGTACGCAGCACCACCTGAAAATGGGGTAATTTGGGCCCGCAGCGGGCCAGGCGAGCGGCGGGTGTCAGCCCGCTGTTTCTTCACCCAGCGTATCGACGAACCAGAGAAACAGGGGCCTAACGTCCCCCGTTCGCCTTGACTGGCTAAATCGACCCCAGAGGTCAATTGCCCCAACCGACGTTTCGGCAGCGCTCACACTGGGTCACTGCCCGACGACATCTGCTCCAATTCCTCGCGAGTCATCGCAGGTTCGCCACGCCGGGCCGTGATGAGCTGCCAGAACTTGTCGCTGGCACCAAGCTGCAATTGATCCTCGTCGAGCCCAGCCAGGCCGACCACGATCGCCACAGGACGGCCGTCGCGGGTGACGAGTACGCGATCTCCCTGCGACTCGCGCACACAAGCGTCAAGCGTTGACTGTTCGATCTTCAACGTCTTCACAGGATTTCCTCCGTGGTCGCGTGTGGCGGTTTACGGCGAATCGCGCGCACAGTTACGACATCCCTTGTATTGTCCACGTCGTAAAACATTGTACGTCTCACCGACCCGGCGCTACAATCCTCGTGGTTCTGGCTCCGTCACTGAGGGACGGTAACTATCCAACAACTCCTACGGTTCCAGCCGCACGTCGTCCAGGGCCAGCTTGCCAGTCGCCCCGAACAGGCCGAGCCGGAGAATGGCCTCGGTGGTCTGGGGCGGAACCGCGAACTGCTTGGAGAGCTGGTGCCAAGACTGAGTACCTTCCAGCGGGCCGATCCAGACATTGCCCAGCGTCCGCCGCTGGGAATCATAGAAGGTCAGCGCGACCATCGCCGCTTCATCGCGAGTGCGCCCGGTGGCGACCCCTTCTAACCGCGCTCGGCACGATACGGTCACGCGCCGGACGTGCCGGCCGTCGATGGCGAAGCCCTGCAGCAGGTGAGCGGGTCTGCCGGGCTCGGTATTGGCCAGCACAACGTAGTGATTACGGCCATCGGGCTGCGTGGCGTCCGGACGGGGCTCGCTTGCCGAATCGTTGTCGCTCACCCATTGCAACTGCCGCTGGTAGTACCAGCCGGGAATGAAGTTTTCCCGAATTGGCGGCTGTTCGAAGTCCCCGTTCACGACTTGAGGCCGCAGGGGGTCGGGCTGCTGTTGCCTGCGTTCTTCGGCGGCGCCCGTCATCGGCACGAACAGCGTGGGCCGCAACGCCTCGGACTTGAGCTGCCCGCCCTGCTTCCGCAGCAGGTACAGCGTCTGCTGGTAGCGGGTGCCGGCGGGAATCACCATCAGACCTCCGTCGCGGAGCTGGTCGATCAGTGGTTGCGGGATATCCTCCGGCGAGCAGGTGACGATGATCTTGTCGAACGGCGCGTGTTCGGGCCAGCCTTGAAAACCGTCGCCGACCTTGACCGTGACGTTGTCGTAGCCCAGGCGCCGCAGTGTCCGCTCCGCCCGGCGGCCCAGAGAATCCACGATCTCGATGGTGTAAACGTGCTTGACGAGCGGGCTGAGCACCGCGGCCTGGTAACCGCTGCCGGTGCCGATTTCGAGCACGGTGTCGGTGGGTTGCGGATCGAGCGACTGGGTCATGTAGGAGACGATGAAGGGCGACGAGATCGTCTGGCTTTCACCGATCGGCAGGGCCATGTCCAGGTAGGCTTGCGCGCGGAGGTTCGCCGGCACGAACTCATGCCGCGGCGTATTCAGCATGCTGCGGACCACTCGGGCGTCGTTCACGCCCGCGCCCAGGATCGCTTCATCGACCAGTTCCCGCCGCTGCCGCTCGAACCCGTCCCGCGGCGGCGCGGAGGAAGGCGGTTGGGCGGTGGCGGTGGCGGTCAGTACCGTCCAACTGGCGGCACAGGCCAACCACATCCAGAGCGTCGGGCATCGGCGGCCGGGCATGGTGATTTCTCCTGGCACCTGATCGTCGCCATTGGCCAGTGTCGCCTTTCGCTCCGCGAAAGTAGCGGGCCGCGGTTTCGGCCTTCCAACGAGCACAGACCCCACAGGCGACGCGCAACAGAACCGTCCAGAACGCGTTTCAGTATAGCGTATCGCAGCCAGTGCGCCCGCTACTTTCGCGGAGCGAAAGGCGACTATGACGCTACTTTCGCGGAGCGATAGGCGACTATGACGACAATGGCCCGCTTTCGACCCGCCGCCCCTGGCGGCTACAATCAGGTCGCCGCCGTCCGGCGGTCGTGACAACCGCCCCCCTGCCCTCCCCTGCTCGCTCGTAGGAACTGGCATGAAGACCAATCCCGTCAAGGAAAAGTTGCGCCGCGGCGAACCCACCTATGGCACCTGGCTGTCGCTGGGCGATCTGTACGCCACGCGCGTGCTGGCTCGCCTGGGTTTCGACTGGCTGACGCTGGACATGGAGCATTCGGCCATCGATTGGAGCCAGGCCACGGCCATCTTCGCCGCGATTTCCGACGCGGGCTGCGTGCCGCTGGTCCGGATCCCCGAAGGCAGCCACCACTATATCAAGCGGGCGCTGGACGCCGGCGCCTGGGGGATCGTGGTGCCGATGGTGGACACGGTCGAGCAGGCTCGCGCGGCAATCGCGGCCGCCAAGTATCCGCCCGTGGGCAACCGCAGTGTCGGCGGCGGCATGCATTCGATGAACTTCGGCGCGACGGCGGGCGAGTATTACGAACGGGCCAACGACGAGATCCTGGTGGTCCTGCAGACCGAGAGCCCGCAGGGTGTGGACAACGCCGAGCAGATTTACAGTCTGCCGGGCTGCGACGCCATCTTCATCGGCCCCAACGACCTGCGGTTCCAGATGCACGTCACGCTGGGGCGAAAACCGACGGCCGCCGAGCACGAGGCGCTGGTGCAGCGGGTGATCGACGTGGGCAAGCGCGTGGGGACACCCACCGGAATTCATGCCATGGACTCCGACTCGGCCTTGCGACGAGCCGAACAAGGCATGCAGTTTCTGGCGATCGGCAGCGACCTGCGGATGATGACCCAGCAGGCCCAGGCCACCGTCCAGGCGGTGCTGCCCGAGCTGGCAGCCAAGGACGTCGCCCGGTATTGAATCAATTCAGCTCGTTACGAAGACAGCTCGATGAAGATCTTCCTGCTGGCCACGCTGGACACCAAGGGGGTCGAGGCGCAGTTCGTCCGGGAACGCTTGCAGCAACTGGGCCTGGCGGTGACGCTGGTCGATTGCGGTTGCCTGGGACAGCCGCAGGTCCCAGCCGACGTCGGGCGAGCTGAGCTGTTCGCCGCGGCGGGCACGACGCTGGAGGCCCTGCGACTGGCCGGCGATCGGGGCCAGGCGGTGGCGCAAGCCGCCGAGGGCGCTCGGCGGATCGCTCGCCAGGCATTTGAACAAGGGAAGTTGGCCGGCGTGCTGGCCCTGGGCGGCTCGGCCGGCACCACGATCGGCACCTCCGCCATGCGCGAGCTGCCGCTGGGCGTGCCCAAGCTGATGGTCAGCACGCTCGCCTCCGGACAGGTCCGTCCGTACGTCGGCGACAAAGACATCCTGATGCTGAATTCGGTCGTGGACATCGCCGGGATCAACCGGATCAGCCGGCAAGTGCTGGGCAACGCGGCGGCGGCGATGGCCGGCATGGTGCAACACGCCATGCCGTCGGCAGCCGACGAACGGCCGCTGGTGGCCGCCACCATGTTTGGCGTGACCACCCCATGCGTCGAACGGGCTCGGCAGACCCTGGAGCGGGCCGGCTATGAGGTGCTGGTGTTCCACGCCACGGGCAACGGCGGCCAGGCGATGGAATCATTGATTCGCGACGGTCTTCTGGCCGGAGTGCTCGACCTGACGACCACGGAACTGGCCGACGAGCTGGTCGGCGGCATCCTGTCGGCCGGCCCCGAGCGGCTGACGGCGGCCGCCAGCGCCGGCGTGCCGCAGGTGGTCTCGGTCGGCGCCACCGACATGGTCAACTTCGGGCCGCCGGAAACGATTCCACCCCGCTTCGCCGGGCGGAAATTCCATCACCACAATCCCACGGTGACTCTGATGCGGACGACGGCCGACGAATGTGCCGCTCTGGGCCGCGAGATCGCCCGCAAGGTCGCCACCTCGAAGGGGCCCGCCGTGATCTGCCTGCCGCTGCTGGGCGTCTCGGCCATCGACCGCGCCGGGCAACCGTTCGACGACCCGGCCGCGCGCGAGGCGCTGTTCCAAGGCATCCGCCAGCAGCATGGCCCGGTGGAACTGGTCGAACTGCCCTGCCACATCAACGATCCCCAGTTCGCCGATTTCGCCGCCCAGCGGCTGATCGAGCTGATGGCACCCGCCGCCGAACCCAGGGGCAATACAAGTTCCGCCAACGCAACCACCGGCCAGTCGAGAACCAGCCAGTAGCAAATCAACCTCATGGTGGAGCGATTGTTCCCAATCGCTCCCGAGCAAAGCGACCAGTGGAGGAACCAGCCATGGGTCTGTTCAAGCGTGACGAAATTCTGGACCGCCTGAGGCGCAAAGTGGCGGAGGGCCAGCCGATTATCGGCGGCGGCGCCGGGACCGGGATCAGCGCTAAGATGTCCGAGGCCGGCGGCATCGATCTGCTGGTGATCTACAACTCCGGCCGGTTCCGCATGGCTGGCCGCGGTTCGCTGTCCGGCATGATGCCCTACGGCGACGCCAACGCCATCGTGCTGGAAATGGCCCGCGAAGTGCTGCCCGTCGTGCCTCGCACGCCCGTCCTGGCGGGCGTCTGCGGAACGGATCCCTTCCGAGTGATGAAGCTGTTTCTGCGCGAAGTCGACGCGGCCGGCTTCTCCGGCGTGCAGAACTTTCCCACGGTCGGCTTGATCGACGGCACGTTCCGCCAGAACCTGGAGGAGACCGGAATGGGATTCGGCCACGAAATCGATCTGATCGCCCAGGCCCACGCCCTGGGGATGCTCACCACGCCCTACTGTTTCGACCCCGAACAGGCGGCCGCGATGGCTCGCGCCGGCGCCGATTTCCTGATCCCCCATATGGGCCTGACGACCAAGGGTTCCATCGGCGCCGAAACCGCCCTGACACTGTCCGAGGCGGCCATCCGCGTCCAGGCGATGCGCGACGCGGCCGTTCGCGTGCGTCCGGACATCCTGGTCCTGTGCCACGGCGGCCCGATCGCCGAACCGGCCGACGCCCAATACGTCCTGGACCAGACCGAAGGGATCGTCGGCTTCTACGGGGCCAGCAGCATGGAGCGGCTGCCCGTCGAGCCGGCCATCCGCGGCCGCGTCCAGGAGTTCACGCAACTGCGGTTCCGCTGATCAGGCCAGTCGGCGTCCGCCGGCTGCCATCAGATCAGGTCCTGCTTCCGCTTCGGCCGGCGGCTTTGCCGGCGGCAGTCGCCACACACGCCGTTGATGATCAGCCGGTGGCCGGTCACGCGGAAGTCGTGCGCGCGACCGACCTGTTCACGCAACTGCATCAGCTCGTCGCTCTTGAACTCGATCAGCTTCTGGCATTGCGTGCAGTACAGGTGGTCGTGCTGCGGGTAGCCATAGTCGTGCTCATACACGGCCCGCCCATCCAGCTCGAACTTCCGCAGCAGACCGGCGTCCACGAACTCCGCCAACGTGCGATAGACCGTGGGCCGACTGACGTAGCCGTCCTCGCCCTTGCGCGGCAACTGCTCGATCAGGCTGTCGGCGTCAAAATGATCGTGGCTGCTGAACACCCGTTCAATCAGCACGCGGCGCTGGTCCGTGTTGCGCATCCCCCGGCTCTGCAGGTACTCCTCGAAGCGCTCCTGCGGAGTCAAGGCAGTCTGGACGCTGCCAAGCGAATAGTCCTGGGACATGAGGCAAACCGCGCGGGTCAAGCGGAAGTGAAGCTTATTGAGACTGAACCACCGGCAAATCCCCCGAATTTCGCCGGAAATCTCGCGACGGCGTGGGAGGGCGGTATCAATAAGCATTCTAGGACAGAGAGGTCGGTTTGCCTAGCCGTCAGTCGGCTCAACCGCTAGCCGTCAGTCGGCTCAACCGCTGGCACGCCCGTCTTTCAGATTGCAAATTGCAAATTGCAAATCGCGGATCGACTGAAGACGGACAGGCCGGAGGCCCATCGCCACCCGGCCTGTCGCTTCCGGTCGGCAGCCACTCAGGCGATCTCTTCCAGCAGCCGCTCGACGGCCAAATCCAGCTTGTCAGCCGTTTCGTAGTTGCCCGAGGCAATCGCCGCCCGCAACTGGGCGACCCGGTCGGTTCGAATGTCCGGCAAATCGCGAATTCGACTGATCAAGTCCGCCTCGTGGGAAATATCGAGTTGGTCGGCGCCTCCGACGTACCCCGTGGTCGTCGCGGCCGGCGTGTTGTGAATCCGATGCGGAGCGTTAATCGGCTGCGCACCGTGCACGTGGGTGGGTCCGTTGACTTGCATGGCGTTTTCTCCCCCGAATAAATCCGGCCGGCCCGCACAGCGTGGCCGGCAACTTGCCGCGGCCAACGCATGGCGAGACATGCCTCTCAGTATAGTACACCGCTTTCCAGTCGGCGCCGCTGTCCGTGTCGGGGGTTGCTATCCGTGGCCGAAGATCGACCTCGCACACGCTGATGAAAGCAACCCACTTATCGGCGTCCACGGCCGCTCGCTTCGATCCATTCCCTCCGGTGACTTCCTGTACCGTTCGTACGCGGCCAGAGCAGCTGTACTAGCTGTGCGGGAGCGCCTGGAGTTTGTTGCTTCGGGCCGACGCTTCCTGCTGCTCGCGGGCAACCTGCCGTCGCCTTCCGGCTACCCGCGTTGCTGGCACACTTCGTGGCGTTCACTTTTCGCCACACGCGCTCCGAGAATCGAATCCATCCAACAGACAATACCTACGCAACCCGCATCTGGTTGGTTCCCGCGGGAACCGCCAGATTCCGCCTTTTTTTCCCGCCGCCGCCGGCGCGTACTCTGACGGGGGGCGGATTGTAGGCCCGTTCCGCGATTCACTCAAGACGAATTCCGCACCACGGGACTTTTTTCGCTCCAGCGCGAACAACCGGAGCCCTGGCCGCGTCGTAAACGGCGTTCGGCGACGACGGAAAGAGACCGTCGGGCGATGACATGAATGAACCAGGCAACCGGGATGGCTTGCCAGTGGCCGCAGGGATTCGGCGGCACCGCTCAGGAGCCTCTCGCATGCCCGCCCCCAATCCCGGTTCCACTCGCTTGGCGCTGACCAATTCCCAAGGCCTGGGACGACTGGAAGTCGATCTGGAGGCGTTCTTCGCCTTCAGCTTCGACTTGGCCGAGGACCTGGAGGACTTGGTCCAGACGTATCGGCCCAAGCCTCGCCCGCCCGCCACCCCCATGCTGCCAGCAAATCGGATCGTCCACTGGCCATCGGCTGGGTAATTTGGGCAACCTCGTAACCTGACGACCGCTGGCATCACGGCACGAGCCAGGGGCATGGCCGGCCGCCGCCATCGATCCAGGGTTTTACTCCTGCCCCGTCAACCAACGCACGGCGGCTTGCCGGCGGTTTCCTTCCGGGCCGCTGTCCAGCGTAACGGCATCCGCCTTGCCGGCCGCCAGGTACGCGGCCTGGACCACGTCCGGTAGTTCGCGTTCGCCGGCCAGCCAGACAGGATCCGGAGCCGACAGGCTGAGCATCCCCGGCAGATCGCCGTACTTTGCCCCACCCGGCAGAAACCGCGGATCGTGAATCCGCTCCAGCCGCCCGAACCGGAAGCCGCCCGTATCGACCGCCAGACGGGTTATACCGCCGCGGGCCTGTGCGCGAGCGGCCACGGCCAGCGGGCCCGTTTCGTCCAGGGCCGCCAGGTGGATCGCTCGTGGCTCGTACTCATGGCTCCGGGCAAATGCCACCACCGTCAGGATGTCGTGGACCCGTCGAGCGAACACGGCATGGTTGAACCCGAACGTGTACCCGGCGAATTCGCGCGGGTTGCCGACGCGCGGCGTTGACTCCAGAGGCTTGCCGTCCGCCAGAAACTCGCCCTGGTACAGCAAATCGACCCCCACGACACTCACCCGGCTGTCCAGCAGCCGCTGGATCTCCGGCTTCAGACCGCCCGCCTCGTAGAGCCCCGCCTTGCCTTGAGCCGACAGCCAGATCACCACCTCGCCGTCCCACTGTTTCGGATGCAGGAACACGATCGGCAGGCACTCCTCGGCCGGCTCGTTCTTCAGCAGGCCCGCCACACTGACGTGATCCGATTCCTCGTGCTTCAGCGTCTGTTCGAACTCCAGGTCGGCCGCGGCCGGCAGTTCGCGGCCCACGAGCACATCGACGGCCCCGCCCACGACGTCCCGATACCGCCGCCAGCTCTCGGCGTCCTTCGGCCGCAGCGCCGCCATCTGCCGCTCGGCGTCTTCGTGCCACCACCGCAGCACCGAACGTTCCAGCTCCTCACCTCCCTCCGGCCGCGGATGCTGCTCGTTCCAGACCGTCAACTGGTCGCTGCCCAGCCGCTTGAAATCCGGTTCGACAATCGGCGTCGAGTGGCCCAGGCCCAGATGCTGGTTGAACCAGTCGTACATGGCGGCCCGGCTGGGATAGTTGTAGTTGTGTCCGAACTGGGTCAGCGAGGCCAGCATTACCCGGTCGCGGGCTCCCATCAGCTCGTACAGTTGCCGCAACTGGGGGAAACCCTTGGTATCCATCTCCCTGGTCCAGTCATCGGCGGCGGTCAGTCCCTGCGGCTTGGGCGCGAACAACGCCGCGAACTCGACGTTCCCCGTCCCCACGCGCAGGCAACTGGCGTTCTCGCAGGTGCAGCCGCCCTGCATGGCGGTCGACACCATCACGGCGGGAAACGCCACCGCGGGTCGAGAATCCAGGGCACACAGAATAAACGTCTGAGTGCCCCCGCCGCTGGCACCCGTGACGCCGATCCGCTGCGGATCCACATCCGGCAGACTGGCCAGGAAATCCAAGGCGCGGATCGAGTTGAAGGTCTGCATGCCCATCACCGACTGCAAGTGCGTCTCGGCCTGTGTGCTGAACAGCCCCCAATTCTCCAGCGAGTTCATCTGGGGCCGCTGGGTAGCGAAGCGATGAGCGACTTCGAACGAAATCTGAGTGCAGTCGGCATAGCCGATCATGTCATAGTGGAAGACCACGCAGCCCAGGCGAGCCAACTGCACGCACCGCGCCTGCAACGGGCTGCGGCCGCTGTCCGGATAGCGTTCGGCACCCGCCGCAATCTGCTTTTTCACCTCGCCTTCGCCCGCATCGTAGAAGCGGCCCTGGGACCAATGGCCGTGAGGGCACAACACGCCGGGTAACCGCCCGCTCTTGCCCTGCGGCCGGTAGAGGTTGCCGGTCACATAGAAATTCGGAAAGCTCTGCAAGTAGACTTTTTCGACCGTGTAGCCATCCTGTTCCAGCCGGCCGTGGACCACCGCCCGCACCGGCTCGCGCGTCGGCATCGGCCACATCCCCAAGGCGACCAGCATCCGCCGCCGCACCTGCTCCGCCCGACGCTGCCAGGCCTCCCGTGATTCGGGCACCGCCAGCGGGAAGTAGCCGTCCAGGTCCTTCAGCGGCTGCAGTCGCCGATCCGGCGGCAGCTTGCCCTCAGGCAACACGCGCGGGGCCTCCGCTTGCACTGGCAGCGAATGGGTCGGCGCCAGCAGCACCAGCAGGCCCAGAACCAGAACACCTGGCCGCTTCGACAACCGTTTCACGAACCCCACGCGCCAGAGTTTCATTGCCATGCCGCCTTTCAGCTTGAAAAACCCACGGAGTTGCCGCCTGGACTGGGACCAGCTTAACCGACGCCGGACGATAAATCCAATTTGAACTGGCGAGCGGGGGACGTCAGTCCCCTGTTTCAGTGGATCGTCGATGCGCCGCGCGGAGAAACAGCGGGCTCACGCCCGCCGCTCGCCAGAAGGGCCCAATTGACAGACGGCCAGCCGAACGGCACCGTGAGACGATATGCAATCCGACGATCCCTCCGACAGCGAACTGAGCGACAGCTACTGGTCCAACTGGCCCCGTTGCCCGGCCTGCGCGCACCGGCGGCGCACCGAGTGTCCGGTGTGCGGCGTTTCTGGCAGCGACATTCCGCTGGCCGACGCCTGGCTGCCGGACAATCCCGATGAGGACGAACCGGTCCGCTCGTCGCGGCAGCCTTCCGCCCAACGGCAGGCTGCCGCGGGCTCGCCGCCGCTGCTGATCTGCCCCTGCTGTGACGAACCGTTTCGGCCGCGGTTCTTCCGCTACTGTGAATGGTGCGGGCACGATTTTGGTGCCGGCTGGGAGCCGGCGGTCGATCCGGAACCGCTGGGCCAGCGAGCTGTCTGGACGGCCGCCGGACTGATCCTGCTGGGACTGGCCGCACTGGCCTGGTTCCGCCTGCTGCTGGGACCGTAGTCCTCCGGCGGCACCTGCGACGTTCACCGTTGCCAAGTTAGTACGACGCGTAAGCGAGTGAGCACGGCGAGCCCAGCTACTATCCGTCGATCGGGCACTTGTCACGGGTTGAATGCGGGCGCACGCTACTTTCGCGGAGCGAAAGGCGACTATCGGCGGAGGGCTTAATCTTCCAGTTCCTTCGGCCTGTAAATGGATTCCAGGCGGGCCGGCGTGAGCTGAGAGAGGTCGTTCCAGGCGGCCAGTTCGAGCGTGACGTGGGCCAGCGCCGCGGTCGGCAAGTGCTCGTGCGCGCCGGTCAACACGTGCAGCAGCGATTCCAGGCCGGGATTATGTCCCACCACCATCACCGGCCCGTCAGCCACGGCGTGCCAGCGAAGATAGTCGAGGTACGTCTCGGGCCCGGCCAGGTAAAGCTGTGGAGCGACCACGACCTGCGATTCCGCGATCCCGCACTCCTGGACCACCATCTCGGCTGTCGCGCGAGCTCGGACGGCGCTCGACGTGAAAACCTGCCGGGGCACGAGCGAACGTTCCACCAGCAGCCGGCCGATCCGCGGCGCGTCGCGCCGGCCACGTTTGTTGAGCGGACGGTCGTGATCGGCCAGGCTGGGATCGTCCCAATCGGACTTGGCGTGGCGCAGGATCAACAGCGTGGCCATCATGGTTATCCTCTCGCAGCTCCGAGTGGAGTCGTCGCGACTGCAAGTGCCGTACGAAAATCGAACATGTTCGGTCTGGTGCCCGTCTTCCGGAGCTCGCGCTCAATCGCGTTCGGTGGGAGCCCGGTGCGGTTCCAACATCGTGGCCCGCGACTGCTCCACCTGCCGGACGGCGTCCAACGCCTGCTGGTACAAGGCTTCCTGGCTGCGCACCCGTTTACGGGCGCCGCCGGTCCGCACCCGCTGGTAACTGCCGTCGGGCAGCAGTTTTCGAGCCTTGACGGTATCCCGAAAACAGGTTTCGAGAATCCCGATCAGGCGTTGGCGGATGCCGGGTTCCTCGATCGGCACCAGCAGCTCCAGCCGGCGGTCCAGGTTGCGGGGCATCCAGTCGGCGCTGGAGATAAACACCCGTTCATCGCCCCCATGATAAAAGTACAGGATGCGGGCATGTTCCAGGAACCGGTCCACGATGCTGATCACGCTGATGTTCTGGCTCAGCCCGGGCACTCCCGGCCGCAGGCAGCAGACGCCGCGGACGTTCAGGCGGATCTTGACGCCGGCCTGCGAGGCCTCGTACAGGGCGTCGATCAGTTTGGGATCGACGATCGAGTTCAGCTTGGCCACGATTTGCGCTTTCTGGCCGTGGCGTTTGCGCTGCGTCTCGGCGTCGATCATCTCCAGCAGCTTGTCGCGCAGGCCCAGCGGCGCGGCGTCCAGCTTGCGGAACTCCTGCGGCTGCGAGTAGCCGGTGGCCGCGTGAAAGAACCGCGAGGCGTCGGCGCCCAGCTCCTCGTTGCAGGTCATCAGGCTGACGTCGCTGTACAGGCGGGCCGTGTTCTCGTTGTAGTTGCCCGTGCCGAAGTGGACGTAACGGCGGATGCCCTGCCGCTCCTGGCGCACGATCAGGCAGACCTTGGCGTGCGTCTTGAGCCCCTTGACGCCATAGATCACATGGACCGAAGCCTGCTCCAGGTTCTTGGCCCATTCGATGTTGCGGGCCTCGTCGAACCGCGCCTTGACTTCGACGATCGCCGTCACATGCTTGCCCCGCTCCGCCGCCCGCTTCAGGGCCGCCACCACGGGACTGTTCCGACTGGTCCGGTACAGCGTCTGCTTGATCGCCAGCACATCCGGATCGTCCGCCGCCTCCTCAATCAGCCGCACCACGGGTTCAAAGCTGTCGTAGGGGTGGTACAAGGCGACGTCCTTCTCGGCCAGCACGTCGAACATCCGCGCGGCCTGGTCGATCTGCGGCGAGGGGACTGGCGGCCAGGATTCGTAGCGCAAGTGGTCGAAGCCCGGCAAGTCGGTCAACTGCATGAACGCGGCCAGGTCCAGCGGACCGGCGACTTCGACCACCTTGTCGTCCGCCACGTCCAGGCACGACTGCAGCAACTGCCGTACTTGCGGGCTGGCCCGTGAACTGATCTCCAAACGCACGCAAGGGCTCTGTTTGCGGGCGTCCAGCACCTCCTCCATGCCGGCCAGCAGGTCGGCGGCCTGGTCCTCCCGCACGCCCATGTCGGCGTTCCGGGTGATCCGGAACGGCACGCACTCCCGCACCTCCACCCCCTCGAAGAACCGCGACACAAACAGCGCCACGGCGTCTTCCAGCAAAATGAACGCATAGCCGCTCTCGGCCGGCAGCGTGCGGAACCGCCGAGCGGACGTGCCCAGAGGCAGCACGGCGAACCGTTCCGCCTCCTGGCCCGCCTGCGGTTCCAGCCGCACGCACAACGACAGCCGCTGATTGACCAGCAGCGGAAAGTCCTCGGCGGACGTCACGGCCAGCGGGTCCAGCACGGCCGAAATCTCCTCGGCAAACATCGCCTCCAGCGCCCGCCGCTGCCGCTCGTTCAGCTCCTCGGACCGCACGCGCACGATCCCCTCCGCCGCCAGCGCCGGTTCCAGGTCGCGCATGAAGCAGCCATACTGGTCGTGGTTGAGCTGCCGCGTGCGGCGGCGGATCGCCTCCAACTGCTGCCGCGGCGTCAGGCCGCTGGGATCCGGCTTGCCCCGCCGCCGCTCATGCAGCAACTGCAAGCCGCCCACCCGCACCATGAAGAACTCGTCCAGGTTCGAGGCGGTGATGGCCAGAAACTTCAGCCGTTCCAGCAGCGGCAGCTCCGGATCGGAGGCCTCGTCCAACACCCGCTGGTTGAACTCCAGCCAGCTCAGCTCGCGATTCAAGTACCGGATCGGCTTGGTCGTCTCGTCTCGGAATCGTGACACGCCGCTCGCTCCGCAGGAATTACCGTTGAGGCCAGGTCCGCCGGACGGCTCCGGGACCCGTCACTGCCTTGGCATGCCCGAGGCACGGTGCCACCTGGAATGCTGGTTGGAAGATATCTTACTGAGAATGGAAGGTTGCAAGTTGCGGATTGACTAATGACTAATGACTAATGACAACTTTCCTCATCGCATCCGCCGCAGCTCGACCTGTAACCCGTAGGTCTCCTCGAACAGGCTGCCGCTTTGCTTCAGCGCCAACTGCTCCAGCGACAGATCGTCCACGTCGGGAATCGAAATCACCAGCCGGTTGTCGACCGTGCGGCAGAACAACTGGCGGATCCGCCGGCTCCGCGAATCATCCAACGCGATGGCCACTCGCAGGATGCCCGCCAGCTTGGCCACGGCCACACGGTCGTCGCGTCCCAGCGTCGAGTAGCCTTCGTGCATCGGCTGCGGCGAGGCCCGGCGATGGTAGCGGGCGATCAGCGACACCAGCAGCAGGTCACGGCGTCCCAGCCCGAACAGTTCGCTGTTGCGGATCAAGTACATCGAGTGTTTGTGCATGCTGCGGTTGCTGACATAGTTGCCGATCGCGTGCAACAAGGCGGCCACGGACAGCAGCACCTCGAAGCGCCGATCCAGTTGGTGTTCCTCCTGCATCGCCGTGAACAGCTTGCTGGCCAGATCCGCCACGTGCGAACCGTGCATTTCGTCGAATTCGTACTTGCGGCCCAGGTTCACCGCCGACCGCAGGATCTGAGCCCGAAACTCCTCGCTCCACGACGCCGGGGCCGCCAGCTCCTGCAGCAGCCCGTCGCGGAGATTCGTGTTGGTCACCAGGATGTTGTCCAGCCGCAGCGCGCGGGCCAGCCGGGCATAGGCCAGCAGCGCGGGGCCAACCGTCTCGGCTTCGGGAAAGCTCAAGTGGAACTTGTGCGCGATGCTGTCCGGCGACAGCCTCAGCAAACGGCCGGTCAGCTCCTCCAGCGATTCCACCGGCAGCCTGGTCTTCTGGCTGCGGTCCCAATCCGGCTGGATGTGGCGGATGGCAAACCGGACGTCGCCGCCCAGGGCGATCATCTGCACGTCGCCCCCTTCCGGCAGCCGCTCCAGGATCTGGCTGACCACGTTGTCGATCTGCTGCTCCATCACCTCCCGCAGCTTGGCGGCGGGAGCGCGCAGCGATTCCAGTGCCTTCCGCAGCCGCAGCGAGCCCAGGCGGTAGGTATGCGCGAAGACCACGTTCCCCTGCTTGACCAGCAGCAGTTCCGTGCTGCCGCCGCCCACCTCCACCACGATGCTCTGAGACTCCTTCAGTGCCGGGTCGCTCTCCAGGTAGGGCTGCAGCCCCATGTAGGTGACCCGGTTCACCTCGGCCTCGTCCAGCGGCTCGACGTTCAACCCCGTGGCGATGTACACCCGATCCAGGAAGGCCAGGCTGTTGCGGGCTTCCCGCACGGCGCTGGTGGCCACCACGCGCACCTGCGAGGGGTCGGAGATCTGGTACTCGCGGAGCACCTGGCGGTAGCTGCGGAGCACCCGGACACAGTCCTCGATCGTGGCCCGGCTGAGGATTCCGGACGTGAACGTGTCCTTGCCGAGGCTGGCCGCCTGCGACAACGATTCCAGCCGATGGACGCGGCCCGTTTCGTCAATCTCGGCGATCGCCATCCGGATGGAAGTCGCGCCGATGTCGATGACCGCACCAGGCCGCACGCGCTGCCGCGGTTCGGCGGCGGCATCCGAGACGGACGATTCGATCATGTTGGCACTCAATAACCCAGGGTCCTTGAGAAGCGATCCGACCCGGCGCTGGCCGGTTGTCCCGCGCGGCTTTCGGTCGCGGTTCACCCCGCCGCGCAGATGCGAGCGGCCCAGGCGGCAGAGCCCAGTACGGAGGCATCGTCTCCCAGCTTGGCTGGCACGACCTTGAAACTCGACACGAAACCGGCCATCACATGCTGTCGGGCCGCCTCCGCCACGCCGTCCACCAGCAGCTTCGGCAACGCCTCCACCAGCCCGCCGCCCAGGACCACCATGTCGGGCGCCAGCAGATGGACAAAGTTCGCCACGGCTACTCCAATGAACCCGGCCGCACGCCGGACGATCTGCTCGATGGCCTCGTCGCCATGCGCAATCGCTTCGGCCAGTACGCCGCTACGGATGTCCGTCAGGTTGGTACCGGCCAGCTTGAGCAGATGAGGCGCCTGGCCCCGGAAGGCGGCCTTCGCCGCCGCCGCCGAGATCGCCAGCCGGCTGGCCTCCGTTTCCAGACACCCGTGCAGCCCGCAGCCGCACAGGCGGCCATTGTGCGTCACTTGCAGATGCCCGAACTCCATACACGACAGCCGCTTGCCGCGGATGATCCGCCCCTCGTACACGCAGCCACCGCCGATCCCCGTGCCGGGGAACACTCCCAGCACACAACGCGCGTCCTTGGCCGCTCCAAACCGGCTTTCGCCGTACACACCCGCGTCGACGTCGTTCACCACCACCACGGGGCAGCGGAACTCGTCCTGCAGCAGTTTCCGCAGGGGCAGGTCTCGCCAACCCAGGTTCACGGCATTCACAATCACGCCGTCTTCCAGGTCCACCGGGCCCGGACAACCGACGCCGATCCCGGCCAGTTTCGCGCGGTCGAGTTGAGCCTCCTCCAACGCCTGATCCAGCGACTCGATCATCCGCCGCACGCCGGATTCCGCCCCCTCGTTCCCCTTGGTCCGCTTGCGCTTGCGTCCAAGCTGCTCGAACTTCGAGTTGAACACGGTGGCCAGCATCTTCGTGCCGCCCAGGTCAAACCCGGCCCAGTAGGTGTCGGTCGGCGAGCCACTCATGAGTTGGTCGATCCTGATTTCAAGGCCCATCGAGCTCGCGGCCGCCAGACTTACTTCACCACCTTCAGCTCCGGCAGGGCGGCTTGCAGCTTCGCCAGCCCGTCGTCGGTGACCTGCACGCAGAACGGGACTTCCAACTGCTTGAGCTGCTTGCAGTCCGCCAGCAGCAGCAGCCCCGCGTCCGTGATGTTGGTCGAACCCAGGTTCAGATACTCCAGGTTGGGCAGGCTCTTGAGCTGCTCCAGCGCCGCGTCCGAAACCTGGGTCTTGTCCAGGTTCAGCCGCTTGAGCTGCGTCAGCCGGGCCAGGTGCGGCGCCGCGGCGTCGGTCACCTCGGTAAACCACAGGTTCAAGTCTTCCAGGTTCGACAGGCTCGCCAGATGAGCCATCCCTTCGTCGCCCACAAAGCATTCGCTCAAGTCCAGTTCCCGGAGTCCGGTCAAACCGGCCAGGTGGGCGAGCCCCGCATCGGAAATCTGCGTGTCGCGGAGCTTGACGTCGGACAGTTTGCTGAGTTTCCCCAACTGTTCCAGCCCCGCGTCGCCAACGCCCGTGCGAGCCAGCGAAATCTCCGACAACTCGCTCATCCCCGCCAGTGACTTCATCGCTTCGTTCGAGGCCTGCGTATCATCCAGCCACAGCGTGCGCAGGTTGGTCAGTCCGCTAAGCTGCGCCAGGCCGGCGTCGGTAATCTGTTCGCCGTAGATGCGCAGGTCCTTCAGCCGCGTGAGTCCGGCCAGGTGAGCCAGCCCCGCGTCCGTGATGCGGTTCGACTCCCGCAAGTCCAGCAACTCCAGCGTGGCGACGTCCTTCAGATGAGCCAGCCCGTCGTCGGTGACGAACGTCTGCAGCAGCCGCAGCCGCTTCAGGTTGGGCAATTGCGCCAGGTGCTTCAACCCCGGCTCGGTAATCCCCGTGCGGCGCAGGTTCAGGTCTTCCAGCTTGCCGCAACTGGCCAGGGACTCCATGCCCGCGTCGTCCACGCGGCTGGCCGCTTCCAGATTCAAGATCCGGAGCGCCGGATGGTTGGCCAGATGCTTGAGCCCCTCGTTGGTCACGTCCGGCAAACCGGCCCGCAGCTCGACCAGTTCCGGCAAGCCGGCCACCAGCGCCAACTCGGCATCCGCCGCGCGGGCCGGCACCAGGTCCAGCAGCACGATGTTGCCGCGCTCGTTCTTCCGCACCACGACGCCGCTGAGCCGTTCGATCGCGGCCACCACGGCAGGGTCGTCCCGCGGCGACTCGCCGGCGGAGCCGCCTGTCTCACCGGTTCCGGAACTTTCGGTTTGGCCGGAATTTCCCGCTTGAGATGTGCCTGTGCCACCGCTGCCGGCACCGGCGGGCGGAGCTTGGGGAGCGCAGCCAGCCAGCAACAACAGTCCCGCGACCAGCGGCCGGCCCCAGGCCAGATACTCCATGCGCTTCATGCGAAACCATCCTCTTGTGCGGTTGTTCCCTCGGCGCACGCCGGTCGGGACGTGCCGATACGGTCAAGGTACTGAACCCGCGGCCGAAACGCAATTCGGGCTCCCGCTGCAGGTACCGGCCTTCGCTCGGAAGCCACTTATTCCAGGACGTTGTCTCGCGGATCTTCCCCGTTGCCGGCAGCAGGTTCGGTGCGGGCCGCGATCCAGTCGCGGGACACGAACCGCCGCAGCAGGCTATGCAGCGTCGCGTCCACGGCGGCCGGAGTCGCAGGGCTTAAATCTCCTTCACCAGCCGAATGCTCCGACCGTGAAAATCCGCTCCATCCCAACACCAGTGGCCAGCGCTGCTGGGCCAGCGCGACGTTCATCCGCTCGGCCACGCGCAGAGCCCAAAACGCTCCGAACTGGTCGCGGAAGTCGAGCCACACTCGGTCCCGGTCCCGCCGGTCGGCGAGCGGTGGCCGGACATTCCGCCAGGCAGCCCACAGCAGGCCACCCAGCAGACACGCCAGCGCGCCGGGAGCGGCGCCCGCGCCCGGCGCCG